>JAFYYP010000040.1 GCA_017557505.1 Bacillota bacterium
CCATCGTTGACCAGTTCTTCTCCAGAGTCATCATCGGCTACTGCGGCATCATCTTCAACTCCGGCGAAGATAACTATCTGACCACGGACGATGCCATCGAAGCCGCTCACACCGTTCTGGCTTCCCAGATGATCAACGAACAGTTCGCTGTTCTGGCCAACATCCAGGAATGGCAGATGGGTCTGGGCCACGCGTTCGAAATGGATCCGATGACCGAAGACGGCTTCCTGCTGGAGCTGTCCCAGGCGCAGATGGCAAGAGAGATCTTCCCGAACGCTTCCCTGAAGTACATGCCTCCCACAAAGTTCATGACCGGCAACATTTTCCGCGGTCATATCCAGGACGCCCTGTTCAACCTGATCGCGGTCTGGACGGGTCAGTCCCTGCAGCTGCTGGGTATGCTGACCGAAGCCATCCACACCCCGTTCCTGCAGGACCGCATGCTGTCCATCGAGAACGCCAAGTACGTGTTCAATAACGCGCGCCACCTCGGCGACGAGATCGAATACAAGAAGGACGGCATCATCCAGAAGCGTGCGCAGAAGGTTCTGCACGACGCCGACGAACTGCTGGCACAGATCGAAAAGGACGGCCTGTTCCCGACGATCGAAGCAGGTAAGTTCGCTGCGGTCAAGAGACCGTTCACCGGCGGCAAGGGCCTGGAAGGCGTAGCCACGAAGGACAACGATTTCTACTTCAATCCGTTTATCGAAAAGATGCTGGGAGGTGCCAAGTAATGAGTACAGTCACAACCGCTACAAGCACCGTCGATCTGACCAAGATCAAGCCCTATGGCGATACATACAACGACGGTAAAGTCCAGATGAGCTTTACCCTGCCCGTACCCGACGGCGAAGAGGCGCAGGAAGCTGCCCGCCAGTACGCCAAGCTGATGGGCATGGACGAACCCTCTGTCACCCACCACAGCGACCTGGGCATCGGCTACACGTTCTTCGTGGTCTACGGCCCGGTGCACCACACCGTGGACTACACCAAGATCCACGTCACGAAGGTCGAATCCGACGTGTTCGACCGCGTCGAATGCGGCGAATGGATCGCCAAGAACATCGGCCGCACGATCACCATGGTCGGCGCGTCCACCGGTTCTGACGCCCACACCGTAGGCATCGACGCCATCATGAACATGAAGGGCTTCCACGGTCATTTCGGCCTGGAGCGTTTCAAGAACGTCAACGCCGTCAACATGGGTTCCCAGGTCCCCAACGAAGAGCTGATCGCCAAGGCCATCGAGCTGAACGCGGACGCTATCCTCGTTTCCCAGACCGTCACCCAGAAGGACGTCCACATTAAGAACCTCACGAACATGGTAGAGCTGTGCGAAGCGGAAGGCATCCGCGACCGCATGCTGCTGCTGTGCGGCGGCCCGAGAATCTCTCACGAGCTGGCGCAGGAACTGGGCTTCGACGCCGGTTTCGGTCCCGAGACTTACGCCGAGCACGTCTGCTCCTACGTCATGCAGGAGATCGTGGCCAGAGGCTGGGTCAACAAGAAATAAACCCGGTATCAATCCTTTCTGCGGGCCGGCACCATTCGGTCCGCGGGAACATCTTATATATAAGTTAAAGGGAGATTTTTATGAAAAACAAAATGGTAACAGCTGCTGAGGCTGTATCTGCCATCAAAGACGGCGACATGATCGCAGTCGGCGGATTCCTCGGCACCGGTTCCCCCGAGATCCTGATGGACGCTCTGGTAGCACAGGGAACCAAGCACCTGACCGTTATCGCGAACGACGGCGGCCTGAACGAAGAGAACGCTCCGACCAACGGCAAGCTCAAGGGTATCGCTAAGCTTCTGGCCAACCACCAGATCGATCACCTCATCGCTTCCCACATCGGCGTCAACCCCGAGATCAACAGACAGATCGCGGCAGGCACCCTCACCTATGAACTGTTCCCGCAGGGAACTCTCGCTGAAAAGCTGAGAGCTGCAGGCGCAGGTCTGGGCGGCGTTCTGACTCCGGTCGGCCTTGGTACTCCTATGGAACAGGATTGGCTCGGCAACGAGAAGCCCATCGTCGAAGTAGACGGCGTCAAGTATCTGCTTGAGAAGCCGCTGAAGCCCAAGTTCGCTCTCGTAAGAGCTGACTACTGCGACAAGTACGGCAACTTCACCATGCTGAAGGCCACCAAGAACTTCAACCACGTAATGGCTATGGCTGCTGAGCACACCCTGCTCGCATCCGAAAAGGTATACGAGATCGGCGAGAAGGATGCTGACGAGTATCAGTTCTCCGGCGTATACGTAGAAAAGATCGTAGAAGGAGAGAAACCATGGGAGATTTAAAAGCTAGAATCGCCAAGAGAGCGGCGCAGGAATTCCATGACGGCGACGTCGTCAACCTGGGCATCGGTCTTCCGACCATGTGCACCAGCTACCTTCCCGAAGGCGTAGACATCATTCTGCAGTCCGAGAACGGCTTCACCGGTCTGTCCGGCAAGGCTGAACCGGGCAAGGAAGACTACAGAGTCATCGACAGCGGCGGCAACTGGGTCACCTATGCTCCGTATGCAAACTTCTTCGGTTCTGAAGAATCCTTCTCCATCATCCGCGGCGGCCACGTAGACGCAACCGTTCTGGGCGCGATGCAGGTCGACCAGGACGGCAATCTGGCCAACTGGATCATCCCGGGCAAGGCTGTTGCAGGCATGGGCGGCGCTATGGACCTCGTGTGCGGCGCCAAGGAAGTTATCATCGCCATGATGCACACCCAGAAGGGCAACCACAAGATCATGAAGAAGTGCACGCTGCCTCTCACCGCTGAGAAGGTCGTCGACAAGATCGTCACCGAAATGGGCGTTATGGAATGGGTAGACGGCAAGCTGACGCTGACCGAGATCTATGAAGACTACACTGTCGACCAGATCAAGGAAGCGACCGAAGCCGAATTCGCAGTTGCAGAAGACCTGAAGGTCCTGCCTGCCGAATAAGCGAAAAGACAAACATCCGGATGAAAAAGAGAGAGTCCCGCGCTCTCTCTTTTGTCTTGCGGCAAGCCGGTCTTTTGACCCTCAGCAGGTATCTGGTCGCAAATTCGGGAATCTGGTGTTTCGACGGTTTCTTTCGCGTGCCGTTTCGGCGCAGCTTCGTGAACTCGGCCGGTTTCGTCTATGCGAAACACGGCCTCGGGCATCACTTTGCCGCAGCGCCTGCAGGCGCGCGTCCGAAACGGATTACGCTCAGAAACCGGAAACACAGACGATTCCCTCAGATTGCTCCCAGGCACCTGCTTTCGGGTCACAAAAGCAGAAAGTATAGGTCCGAGGGGTGGCATCTAAAGAGGCTGTTTTGTGCTATAATCAAACTGATAGCGAGGTTTCATTATGAAAGATATTTTAGGCGTCCTGGGGGGCATGGGCCCCATGGCCAGCGCTCTGTTCTATAAAATGATCACAGAGAAGACCGCAGCCGAAAAAGACCAGGACCACATCAATATCGTATTGCTTTCCGACGCGTCCACCCCCGATCGCACGGCGGCCATTCTGTCCGACGATTTCGCGAAGTGGCAGGCGGCCTGGGACAGCCTGCACGAAGACTGCAAGACCTTGGAATCGCTGGGCTGCAAGGCGATCTGCTGCACGTGCAACACTGCGCACTACTACCTGCACCAGTTCGACGACCTGGGCATCCCCGTCATCTCGATGATACGCGAGACCGCGAAGAAGATGGGCGCGGAGCATCCGGGCGAAAAAGTCGCGATTCTGGCGACGGACGGCACGATCAAGACCGGCCTGTACCAGAAAGAACTGGAGAAAGAAGGCGTCGTGCCCTATACCTGCGCGCCGGAAAATCAGGCCAACGTGATGCGCCTGATCTACGACTGCATCAAGGCAGGCCTGCCCGCGGACAAGGCGGCGCTGGCGGCCGTCGACGCGGAAGTGAAGGCTACCGGCTGCAAAGCCGCGCTGCTGGCCTGCACGGAACTGTCCGTTATCAAGGCGGACGAACATCTGGACGATTTTTATGTGGATCCCATGGAGGTTATGGCCGAACGCGCCATCGAATTCATGGGCAAGTCCGTTAAAAAATAAAGGTCCGGAGGGGTGGCGCCTAAAGAGGCTCATGAGCGACGCAGCGAGCACCGTGACTCCCAAGAGTTGCGGTCGCGGACGAGCGGAGGAGCGAAATGAGGATGCGTTAGGCGACAGGACCCCGGAGGACATTTCAATGACAGGAGGATCAAATGGGACTGGAAAAAGACTGTAAACTCAACCTTCACGGCAAATTCGAGAAGGGTCCGCGCAACCTGATCACCGACGTCGAGGGCGTCAAGGTCGGCCACGTGACCCTGCAGAGCGAAGACCACAATATCAATACCGGGGTCACCGCCATCCTGCCGCATTCGGGCAACACGTTCCGCGAAAAACTCTTCGCCGGCGCCGCCGTCATCAACGGTTTCGGCAAGAGCGTCGGACTCGTGCAGATGGACGAGCTCGGCACGCTCGAATCGCCCATCGTCATGACGAACACCCTATCCGTGGGCACCGCGCTCACCGCGAGCGTCAAATATATGCTCGCGAAAAATCCCGAGATCGGCATACAGACCGGCACGGTCAACTGTGTCGTGACCGAGTGCAACGACGGCGAGATCAACGATATCCGCGGCCTGCACGTGACGGAAGAACACGTGCTGCAGGCGCTGAAGAACGCGGAAGAGTGCGACGGGACCTTCGAGGAAGGCGCGGTCGGATCGGGCACCGGTATGGAGATGATGGGCCTGAAAGGCGGCATCGGTTCCGCCAGCCGCGTGATCGAGCTCGAGGACAGAAAGTTCACCATCGGCTCCATCGTCATGACGAACTACGGCACCGACGACAATCTGATCATCGGCGGCGACTTCATCGGCCGGCGCATCGACGCGGAAAGAAAGAAAGAAGACAAGGGATCCTGCATCATCATTATCGCGACGGACATTCCCCTGATGGACAGACAGCTGCGCCGCATCGCAAGCCGCGCGGCCCATTCGCTCGCCCGCACCGGTTCGTATTCGGGCAACGGGTCCGGCGACCTCGCCATCGCGTTCTCGACGGCCAACAAGGTCGAGCACTTCAACAAGAGCCTGTTCAAGAGCTACGAGTTCCTGTATGACGACAACATCTCGCCGGTGTTCGAAGCATCCGTGGAGTGCGTCGAGGAAGCGCTGATCAGTTCCATTTACCACGCGAAGCACACGCTCGGCGTGCGCGGACGCGACGAAAAGTGCCTGCAGGAATTCCTGCACCTGTACAAAGGATAAGACACGGGGACGGTTCTCCTGTCTTATCAGGAAAAAGCAAATGAGAAAAGTTATCACGATCCTTTTAGCCTTTACGCTCGTTTTCAGCCTTGCGTCCTGCAGCGCGACCGACGGGCCCGGCATGGTGAATTCCGCTGTCGCGGGCAACCTGCTGAAGATCGAGGGCAAGTCCGGCCTGCTGGCCGGCAAGCTCGAAGGCCTTGAAATTTCAGAGGAAAGCGGGGTTGCGAGCCTCGTGCTGAAAAAAGGCGTGGACGAAGGCACGTTCACGTCGCAGGAGTATTCGACCGAGGACTTTACGCACATGGTCGCCACCTGGAACGCTTCCATCTACGATGGCGGCAGCGTGGAGATCTTAGCGCGCGCCAAATTCGGCGACAAGTGGACGGAGTGGCTCACCTGGGGCGAGTTCACGCCGTACGCGCGGCGCGGCAGCATCAAGGACAAAAAGTGCGACGACGCCTACGTGGACGTGGATACATTCATTTTGAAGAACGGCCAGGTGGGTCACCACGTGCAGATCATGGCGGTCATCAGAAGAGACGAGGATCACCCCTATGCGGACAGCCCGGAGCTGCGCCGCATCTGCATGACGTTCGCCGGCGGCACGATGCTGGCGTCGTACGAGGAAGAACCCGTCGAGGACCTGCCCGCCAAATCCATCTGCGAGGCGCCCGGCATCTCCCAGGAGATCCGCTATGCGTCCATCGCGGATTCCATCTGCAGCCCGACGACTATGACGGTCATGCTGCTCAGCCGGATCAAGGATCCGTCTCTGAGGACCTACACCGTTCTCCTGCCCGAGATGTACGCCTTGATGACCGAAGACAACGCCGAGGATATGTTCGGCAACTGGTCGTTCACGTGTTCCGGCGCGGGGCTGTACGGCTACGAGTGCTACGCGCAGTACGCCGGCAGGGACATCTTATTGCAGGAACTGGCGAAGGGTCACACCTGCGGTATCAACGTCGTGTATTCCGATAAGAAGAAGGGTGGCCAGCCTTACCTCGAAGGCGTCGAGGGCAGCACCGACGGCCACCTGATCGCGATCACCGGCTACGAGTACGAGGACGGCCAGATCGACGACGAGCACCTGTATTTCTACAGCAGCGACTCGTATACCTGGGGCGACGAAGGCGCTTTCCGCCGCTACAAGTGGACGGAGCTGGCGCAGTGCTGGACGAAGCGCGTCGCGTACATCATCCCCTCGGACGAGCCCGAAGTGACTGTCGCAGGCGGGCCGATGTACTGGGTCAACGCGATGCTGGAGCCGCTGGGCAACAACGAATTCGAGATGACCGGCGGCACGCGTTCGGACGGCGTGTACGTCGACTTCGACACCTACGAATTCGAGCGCGGCGACGGCCTGATCGCCTGGTGCGTCGACGATCCGGACGTGCCGTACTATGCGAACAACAAGTTCAATTACACCCGCGTGGCGGCGGGTGGCAAGATCAAACTGAACGTGCCAGAGACCGGGTTCGTAAGTGTCTACGCGATCAGCCCCTGGGGTTACTGTTGGACGGCTGTGATCCTGGACGGAGAACCGGTAACGACGTTCGCAGTGGAAGGAAACTGACCATGAAGTATTTCTGGATCGCCCTGGGCGTGTGGAACCTGATCGTGTTCTTTGTCTACGGGCTGGACAAACTGAAAGCGAAAAAGGACATGTGGCGCATCCCTGAGAAAACCCTCTTGCTTTTGGCTTTCCTGATGGGCGGACTCGGCGCTGTATTGGGCATGCGCGTGTTTCATCACAAAACCAAGCACAAGATCTTTACGATCGGCGTGCCGGTGTGCCTGCTTTTGAACCTCGCGGCGCTGTATCTGCTGTTGTTCTACAAGGGTGGGGTATTCTAAGACAGAGTTATTCGAGCGGTCCTCAACAGGACCGCTCTTTTTCTTTTCAGCGGAACTATTTCCCCAAAAATCCGTCTTATATTATGGACAGGCAGGGCATCGTCTGCCGTTTGCATGCCATAACTTGTGATATAATAACCGCAATCAAGGTAACAAAGGCTTTCGCCTTTGTCTTTATGCGGTTATTGAATCAACGCGCGGAAAGGCGGATAACGCCTTTCTATATGATATAATAGACCCACAAAGGGTCAAACGGAGAGAGGAACTATGAATAAAACAGTCCGGCGCATTCTGCTGGTCATACTGATCGGAATCTTCTGCTTTTCCACCGGCAAGGTGGTGTTCAACAAGCTGCAGGACGCCCGCGAACAGAAAGCGAGCCAGGAGCTTGCGGCGCAGGTCCATGCGATCGAGGAAGAGATGGAAGATAAAACCGACGAAGAGAAGGGCGAACACTCGATCTATGCGCCTTCCGGCCGCTTAAAGCAGTACGACGCGCTTTATGAAGAAAATAACGACCTGGCGGGCTGGATCTACATCCCTGACAGCGCCATCGACTATCCGGTGATGTACACGCCGTACAGCATCGAGAAGTATCTGCGCAAGAACTTCAAACAGGACTACGCGCTCAGCGGCGAACCGTTCTTCGGCGAGGGCTGGGACCCGGAAGGCAACTTCGGCATCATCTACGGCCATCACATGGAGGATGGAACGAAGTGCGCAGATTGGATGTTCTACGCGAAGGAAGAGTACAAGGACAGCCATCCGATCGTGTATTTCGACACGCTCACCGAGCGGCGGCAGTACGAAGTCGTCGCGGCTTTCTATACCAAGATCCCGTACGTCAGCGATACGACGACGTTCCGCTATTTCGAATACACCGGCCTGCCCGACGAGGAGACGTTCAACTACTTCGTCGCGCAGTGCAAGAAGGCAGCGGAGTACGATACCGGCGTCGAACCCGTCTGGGGCGACCGCCTGCTCGTGCTGTCGACCTGCTCGTTCCACGTGAAGAACGGGCGGTTCGTCATCCTGCTGCGGCAGATCAAGTAATCACAAGGAGGAGATCTTATGGCAAAACGGCTTACGACGATGCTTCTGGTGCTGGCCCTGTGCCTGACGCTGATGCCCGCGCAGGCGCATGCGATCCAGAGTCAGAAAAAGGCCAACATCCTGGAGTCGGATTATACCGGCAAGTACGTGTATAACTATGGCAGCTACTGCGTGATCGAAAAAGGCAACGGCGTATATCAGCTGGTCAGCCAGGACGGCATCCACCGCGAAGCCAACGCGTGGATGGCAGTCGACACGAACACGGGCATCTTTATCGTCAGCGGCGAAGGATATTATCAGCTGCCGAACGGCAATACGCTGTTCACGAAGTCTCAGATGGAAGCGAACGTGAAAGCGTTCCTCGAAGAGAACTACCCGATAGGCGAGATCGTCAGTCTGAAGACGAAGATCATGAAGACCTTCTCGGAAGGTTATGCTTCGAACAGCTTCGAGGTCGTCTACCGGGATGGCGAAGAAGAGTTCACTTATGAATTCTTCGCGCTCATCGATTCCAAGGGCCTCGTACATTACGCGACGCCCCTGATCTCCCTCACTGCCGGCGGCGGCTTTCCCATCTGGTGGGCACTGGGCAGCTGCAAGGAAGGTCTCGTGCAGTTCGTGGAGGAATACACCGACCACGACGACAAGGTCTGGACCTACGAATTCGGCTTCATGGATACGGACGGAAACGAACAGGTCGTCTGGTCGGACAACGGCAGCCGTGACCCGGACGATCCCTCTGTCACCGTCTACGACCTGGACGGCTATACGATGGCCGACAATTACCACAACGGCGTCACGGTGATCTATAACGAAGACGGCAAGTGCGCTCTCGTCGACCGCAGCGGCAAACTGCTGACGCCCTTCGAACACGGTCTCATTCATAACGATACCGGTTCTTACCCGGTCGTTTACGACCAGGGCAAGGGCTATGGATACATCGACACGGCCGGCCAGATCATCATCCCGCAGAAGTACGATTATGCGGCGGGTTCCTACGGCCTGCTGTTCACCGTCGAAAAAGACGGCAAGTGCGGCGTGATCGACGAGAAGGAGAACGTGATCGTTCCGTTCGAATATGAAGCCATGAGCAGTCCGGACGAAGGCATCGTCTACGCGATCAAGGGCGGTAAGGTTTACGTCATCACGTTCGAAGACGTGAAGGAAGACAGTACACAGAAGGTCTCCGAGATCTTCACGGACGTGCCGGCAGGCGCCTGGTATGAGGGCTTTCTGCAGAATGCTTATGACAGCAGCATCGTGGGCGGCAAGGGCAATGGCATCTACGATCCGGACGGACAGCTGAAGCATGGCGAGATCATGGTGATGGTGACGAACCTTCACGCGAAGATGAAGGGCGAGCCGTTTGTGCCCGCTCCGAATCCGACGGATCACTGGGCGCGCGCGTACTGCGATTACTGCAAGGCAGAGGGCATCATCGACGGCCGCTTCGATAACAAGCTGAACGACCTCGTGACCCGCGAAGAGATGGCATACTACTTCGCCAACACGCTGACCCCGGAATACTACAAAGACAAGATGGACATCTCGTTCACGGACATCGCCGGCAATCCTTATGAGGCGGAGATCATGAAGCTGGCCAAGGCAGACATCGTCGGCGGCAAGGGCAATGGAATCTACGATCCTGCCGCGCTGATCAAGCGATCCGAGGCGGCGGTCTTCGTCAGCAATATTCTCGCAGCCATCGGTTCTCCCGCAACGGTCGGCCCGGTCGGCGGCGCATTCTAAACAGAAACGAAACATAAAAAGGAGGTTCCTGCGGGAACCTCCTTTTCGTATGCTTTTGGCTATCTCAAATGTTTCTCGATCAGGTCCATGAACAGCTCGGCGTCTGCCTTTTTCGTGAAGATGGCCCGGGCCAGCGTCTTGCTGCCGCCGCCCTTGCCGCCGTACATGTTCGCGTAATCCTTGACGAGCTGGCCGGCCGCGGGCGTGCCCGGGGTCGCGAGCACGACGGTCTTGTCCTTTTCGGAATACAGAGCCGCGGGCTTCGTGAAGATGGCTTCGGCTTTTCTTGCCATGGACTGCAGGTCGTCCGCGCTCATGAGCGGATAGCGGAAGACGGCGAGCGAACCTTCGAAGGCGGGCAGGGCCTCCTTGAGTTTCTCTTCCTCGGCCTTGGCCAGCGCGCTCTTCAGCTCGGACAGCTCGCGCCGCACGTCGTCGTTTTTCGCGTCATTGGCGGCCTCTCTTTCGATGAGGGTCGATACCTCGCACGAATACTTTTGAGCGAGCTGTGAGGCGATTTTCGACCTTAAAACGGATTCTGCGAGGGCAGGTCTACCCGCCTTGATGGTCATGCGGGTCATGCCCTTGTAATTCTCGGCTTTGAGCACCGAGATCAGCCCGACCTGGCCGGACGTGGCGGGGTGCGTGCCGCAGCAGGCGCAGCAGTCGTAGGGCGCCGACGGGTCACCGATGAAGACGACGGAGATGTCTTCGCCGAACTTGATCTCCTTGCGCACGGGCTGGCTCTTGGCCTCTTCGGCGGTGTCGAACCACAGCGTCGTGACCGGCACGTTCGCCCACACGACTTCGTTCGCCGCAAGCTCCGCCTTATCGATCATCTCATCCGTGATGGGGGAGCCATCGATGGCCGCCATGTCGATGGTCATGTAGTCTTCGCCCATGTGGAAACCGCGGTTCTCGACGCCGAACAGTTCGAAGAAGCGCCCGGACAGAATGTGCTCGCCGCAGTGCATCTGCATGTGGTCGAAGCGCCGCGTCCAGTCGAGGACCGCATGCACGGTCTGACCCTCCGCAAAGCCCGACGCGTCTTCGACGGTGTGCCAGACGGTGCCGGTCTCCTTGTCTTCCTTCACGTCGGTGATCTTCACTTCGCCGAGGCACCCGAGGTCGCAGGGCTGGCCGCCGCCTTCGGGGAAGAAGATGGTTCTGTCGCACGCGACCTGCATCTTCCCTTTATATTCCCTGATCGCGCAGACCGTCAGGTCCGCTTCGCGCAGGTAAACGTCTTTCTGATAAAGTCTTTCTGTTGCCATGGCATTTTCCTTTCTTTTTGCGCCTCTATTCTACCACACGGGCGAAAATTTTTCGCCTCGAATCTGAGGGAAAAACTGGGGAAAACTCGGAAACCCTTGCAATTTTGCGATTTGGTAAATCCTGCCTAACGGTTTTTTACGTAACTGTGGAAAACTTGGGGGTTGCAAGGTTTTTGAATCCGTGAAAGTCCTTGAAATGCAAGGGTTTTCGGACTTTTCAGTTTTCCACAGGCTGCTGGGGAAAAACTGTAGAAATCTTTGTACAGCCTCCTAGGGAAAACCCCGAAAACCCTATATTTTTCAAGTGGGGAAAACCTGTGGACAAAAATGCGCGAACATGTGTTTTCAGTTGACATAAACCATTTTCCCCGGAAGCAAAAATAAAAAAGTTTTTCGGTTTCGCGCCGAGCAGAAGGCGGTCAGACAAGCTTGACAATAGGGGAAATACCCCTTATTATTAAATCGGCGCGGGACAACAGAATATGCCGACGATCAGCAGCTCCCGCCGTTATGGTAGATGTTTCATAAGGCACTTGAGTTACAGTTTAGAGAAGGGACGGCACTGGAACTGACGTTTCTGGACGGCAAAGTCATGCGTTATGACGTGGCATGGCTTTTTGACGTGTACCCGCAGCTGGAAGCACTCAAAGACCGCAAACTGTTCCTGTCCGGCAAATTGATGGGCTCCTATGGGATCATCTGGACGGGCGAATTGGATCTCGAGGCCGAAACCGTCTACGAAGAAGGCGAACTGGTCCGAATCGAGGAGATTTCTGCAAGGGTCCGTGTAGGCCAGGCTGTCTGGGATGCGCGTTCGAAAGCCGGCATGACCCAGTCAGCACTCAGCAAGGCCTGCGGCATCGATCAATCCGACTTGTCCAAACTGGAAAGGGGATTGCTGAACCCGTCGGTCGGTCTTCTGGAGCGTGTCGCCGGCGCGCTTGATCTGCAATTAGAGGTTCGTTTAGAACAGAAGGAAAACCCATGATACAGGACATTCATCCCCACTTTTTAGATAACCATTTCCGCCCGGACGCGAAGGCCAGGCCGGACGATCTTGCGATGCCGTGGAACGGCAAAGCGTTTCTGGCAGAGGCGGACTTCGATAACGAATCGCTGCGCTATCCGAAGGTAAGCGATCTCGCAGACGCTGACCCGGAGAAACTCGTCTATCTCTTTTCGATCGACGAGACCGGCTACTATTTGCTGCGCTGCGAAGCGGAAGCAAAACCGGAAGGCGTTCTGAAAGACTCCGCAGGCTTCGCCTTCTACACCCTGCAGGATCTGCGCCGCAGCCGTCTGGAACCGCGCCTGAACGTCTTCGCGGCTTTCACGGGTTACCATCTGGCCGACTGGTACGACGCAAACCGCTACTGCGGCCGGTGCGGCGCGAAAACAGAATACGACAAGGCCGAACGGGCCATGCGCTGCCCGGTGTGCGATCATGTGGAGTATCCGCGGATCAACCCGGCGGTGATCATCGGGGTCACGAACGGGGACAAACTGCTGATCATCCGCTACCGGATCGGCTACGGCGGAGGGGCGCTCGTCGCGGGCTTCACCGAGATCGGCGAGACGCTCGAGGGGACGGTCGAACGCGAAGTCATGGAGGAAGTGGGTCTGAAAGTGAAGAACATCCGCTACTACAAGTCCCAGCCCTGGGGTATTGCGGCGGACATCCTGGCCGGTTTTTTCTGCGACGTCGACGGGGACGACACGATCCGCATCGACGAGAACGAACTGAAGTTCGCGGAGTGGGTGCGGCGCGAAGACATCGAGCCGCAGAAGCTCGACTACAGCCTGACCGGCGAGATGATGCTGCTGTTCAAGAACGGCGGAGAACCGAAATAGACAATGCGTACAACCTCCCGGCGCCCGCCCGCGCGGGCGCTTTGTTGTGCGGTTTCTGTGGCAGAGAAGCCTCTCATATGGTATAATCTTTTAGATATGCATATTTGAGAAATAAAGGACTCACCAATGTTCAAGAAATTAGATTTTATCCTGGAAAAATACGAAGAATTAAGCATGACGGTCTCCGATCCCGCGGTCATCGCCAACCAGTCTCTCTGGCAGCAGAAGATCAAGGAGCTGGGCGAAATGGAGCCGGTCGTGACGAAATACAAGGAATACAAGAAGGTGCAGGACGATCTGGCCGCGACCGAGGAGATGCTGAACGAACTCGGCTCCGACGACGAGATGCGCGAGATGGCCAAGGAAGAGCTGGCCGAGCTGAAAGAGAAGTCCGAACAGCTGACCGAAGAACTGAAGATCGCGCTGCTGCCCAAAGACCCCAACGACGACAAGAACGTCATCCTCGAAGTGCGCGCGGGCACCGGCGGCGAGGAAGCCGCCCTGTTCGGCGCGGATCTGCTGCGCATGTACACCCGCTACGCGGAGCGCAGGGGCTGGAAGACGGAAGTCATGGATATGAACGACACCGGCATCGGCGGCGTCAAGGAAGCCGTCGTCATGATCAAGGGCAAGGGGGCTTACTCCCGTCTGAAGTACGAATCCGGCGTGCACCGCGTGCAGCGCGTGCCCGAGACAGAGAGCTCCGGCCGCATCCACACGTCCGCCGCGACGATCGCGATCATGCCGGAAGTGGACGAGGTGGAGGTGGAGATCGACCCGAACGACGTGCGGGTCGATGTGTACCGTTCCTCGGGTCACGGCGGGCAGTGCGTCAATACGACGGACTCCGCGGTGCGCCTCACCCACATCCCGACCGGGCTCGTCGTCACGTGCCAGGACGAAAAGTCGCAGCTGAAGAACAAGGAAAAGGCGTTCGGCGTGCTGCGCGCAAGGCTGTACGCGATCATGCAGGAGCAGCAGAACAAGGAGCAGGCGGACGCCCGCAAGAGCCAGATCGGCTCCGGTGACCGCTCCGAGCGCATCCGCACCTACAACTTCCCGCAGGGCCGCGTGACGGACCACCGCATCGGCATGACCATCTACAAGCTGGACAGCTTCCTGGACGGCGACATCGACGAGATCGTGGACGCACTGATCACGAGCGACCAGGCAGAGAAGATGAAGAACGAACAGGCATGAAAACGCTCTATCTGACAACTTCAGAAGAAGATATTCAGAAAGCGGCGGACATCATAAAGAGCGGAGGCCTCGCGGCCTTCCCGACGGAAACGGTCTACGGGCTGGGTGGCAACGCGCTGGACCCCAAAGCGGCCAAAGCCATCTACGCGGCCAAAGGCAGACCGTCCGACAATCCTCTGATCGTGCACGTATCGTGCGCGGACGAGGTGGAAGCGATCGCGGCGGACTTCCCTGAAAACGCCAGGAAACTGGCGGAAGCCATCTGGCCCGGGCCGCTGACGCTGGTGCTTCCGAAGAAGGAGATCGTGCCGGACGAGACGACAGGCGGTTTAAAAACCGTCGCGATCCGCTGCCCGGCGGACGATGCGGCAAGAGGACTGATCGAGCTGTCCGGCGTGCCCATCGCGGCGCCTTCGGCCAACCTTTCCGGCAGACCTTCTCCCACGCGCTGGGAGCACGTGAAGGAAGACCTGGACGGACGCTGCGAAGCCATCATCTGCGGCAGTCCCTGCATCGGCGGCATCGAATCCACAGTGCTCGACATGACGGATCCGGACCATCCGCAGGTGCTGCGCCCCGGGCTCATCACGCCGGAGCGGGTCACGGAAGTGCTGGGCATCCCCTGTACGTACGACCCCGCCATCCTCGGAAAACCGGACGAAGGCCTGGTGCCGAAAGCCCCGGGCATGAAGTACAAGCACTACGCGCCGAAAGCCGAGATGCTCCTGTTCGCAGGCCCAAAGCAGGCTGTGCGCCGGGAGATCCGGCAGCAGGCGGAGGCGCTTCGCAAAGAAGGCAGACAGGTCGCGGAACTGTTCTACGAAGACGGCCGTGAGGCCGCAGCGAAACTGTTCGCGGATCTGCGCCGGCTGGACGAAGAGGGCGCGGACGTCATCCTGGCACAGGCGCTGGACGGGTCAGCCGAATCCGTCAACTATTCGGTCATGAACCGCATGCTGAAAGCTGCGGGTTACCATATCAAGGAGGTACGTATGAAGATCGCACTGGCTTGCGACCACGGCGGCTACGAACTGAAGCTGGCCGTGATGGAACACTTAAAGGAGCGCGGCATCGAATGCATCGATCTGGGCTGCAACGGAGAACGCGTGGACTATCCGGTCTACGGCAAGGCCGTGGGCGAAGCGGTCGCAAAGGGAGAAGCCGATCTCGGCATCGCCTGCTGCGGCACCGGCCTGGGCATTTCCATGGCGGCCAACAAGGTGCACGGAATCCGCTGCGCGGTCCCCACGACGCCTTTCATGGCGGAAATGGCAAAGGCGCACAACAATGCGAACGTGCTGGCGCTGGGCGGCAGAGTGCTGACACCCGAACAGGCCTGCGAATACGTGGACCTCTGGCTGGACACCGAATACTTAGGCAGTTACCACGCTGTGCGCGTGGCGATGCTGGACGAAATGTAAAAAGGAGAACGAAAATGAACAGAGAAGGTAGAGTTTACGTATTTGATCACCCCCTGATCCAGCATAAGGTCACGATGATGCGTCAGACCTGCACGACGACCAAGGAGTTCCGCGAACTGGCCCGCGAAGTGGTCACCCTGATGACGTTCGAGGCCACCAGAGACCTGCCCTTGAAGGACGTGGAGATCGAGACTCCGATCACGAAGTGCACCATGAAGATGCTGGACGGCGAAGACATCGCCATCGTTCCCATCCTGCGCGCAGGACTCGGTTTCGTCGACGGCATGCTCGACCTCATCCCGAACGCGAAGGTCGGCCACATCGGATTGTACCGTGACCCCGAGACCCACGAACCGGTCGAATATTACTGCAAACTGCCCGCGGACATCGAAAAGCGCGAAGTGTTCGTCGTTGACCCGATGCTGGCGACCGGCGGCTCCGCGATCGCGGCCATCGACTTCATCAAGATGCGCCATGCGGACAACATCAACTTCATGTGCCTGATCGCGGCTCCCGAAGGCATCGAGGCGCTGCAGAAGGCTCATCCGGACGTGAACATCTACATCGCGGCCAAGGACGACCACCTGAACGAACACGCGTACATCGTTCCGGGCCTCGGCGACGCAGGCGACAGACTGTACGGAACAAAATAACAGATTAGGAGAATAGACCATCAAATGTTTCAAATACCCGATAACGTAAGCAAATTCGATAACGTATTCGACGTGCTGAAAGAGCGCGGATTTATCGAACAGACGACCGACGACGAAGGCATCAGAGAACTGCTGGGCCGCGAGAAGGTCAAGTTCTACATCGGCTTCGACGCCACGGCGGACTGCCTGCACGTGGGTCACTTCATGCAGGTCATCATCATGATGTACATGCAGAAGTACGGCCACACCCCGATCGTGCTGATCGGCGGCGGCACCACGATGCTCGGCGACCCCTCCGGCCGCACCGACGCGCGTCCGATGATGACCGCGGAGCAGATCGACGAGAACGGCAGACAGTTCAAGAAACTGTTCGACCGCTTCCTCGAATTCGACGACGAATGGAAGCACATCCAGGGCGAAGGCGTGCTGGGCAAGGGCGGCCAGAACAAGGAGCCCGATCCCGGCAAGGCCATCTGCGTCAACAACGCGGACTGGCTGCGCGGCCTGAACTACCTGGAATTCATGTGAGACGTAGGCAGACACTTCTCCGTCAACGAGATGCTGCGGGCCGAGTGCTACAAGCAGCGCCTGGAGAAGGGCCTGTCCTTCCTCGAATTCAACTACATGCTGCTGCAGAGCTACGACTTCTACGCCCTCGCAAGAGACGTCGACTGCAAGATCCAGTTCGGCGGCAACGACCAGTGGAGCAACATCCTCGGCGGGCGTGACCTCACGAGAAGACTGCTCGGCAAGGACGACTACTACGGCATGACGTTCGCGCTGCTCACCAAGGCCGACGGCACCAAGATGGGCAAGTCCCAGAAGGGCGCGCTGTGGCTGAGAGCGGACCGCTGTTCGCCGTACGACTTCTACCAGTACTGGAGAAACGTCGACGACGCGGACGTGAACAAGTGCCTGCGCATGCTGACGTTCCTGCCCATGGAAGAGGTCGAAAGACTGTCGGCCTTAAAGGATCAGGAGATCAACCACGCCAAGGAAGTGCTGGCCTTCGAAGTGACGAAGCTCGTCCACGGCGAAGAGGAAGCCACTAAGGCGCAGGAAGCAGCCAGAGCTGCATTCGGCGCGGGCGGCGCCGGCATGGCGGACGTTCCGACCAAGACGATCGGAGCGGACGTGCTGGGCGACGGCATGGGCCTTGTGAGCCTGATCAAGACCGTGGGCCTCGTACCCTCCAACGGCGAAGGCTTCCGCACCATCGAGCAGGGCGGCCTGCTGATGAACGGCGAGAAGGTGACCGATCCCAAGCAGACCATTACTCCCGACATGTTCGGCGAGGACGGCATCCTGTTCAAGAAGGGCAAGAAGACCTTCCTGAAAGTTAAGCTGCAGTAAGAGACAGGCTGGGGCCGGCGCATTGCCGGCCCCTTTTTCAAAGGAGAGGACATGGACCTCAAGTACGTAGGAAAAGACGACTCCGTCTTCAACACTCAGGACAAGGCTTCCGGTGGCGCTTTGTATGCCTGCGACCTGCACCTGCCCCGCATGCTGCACATGAAGCTCATCCTCAGCCCCGTGCCCCACGGAAGGGTCATGGAGATGGACGTTTCACGCGCGCAGACTGTGCCCGGTGTGGTCAAGATCCTGGACTGGCGCAATACGCCGCAGGTGAAATACAACCGCGGCCGCGTGAGGGCGAGCGAAGACGTGCCCGATCAGGAGACGCTGTTCACGGATCACGTGCGCTTCGTGGGCGACCGCATCGGAGCGGTGCTCGCGGAGACGAAGGAGGCAGCGGAACTGGCGGCGAGCTTCATAACGCTGGAGATCGAAGAGTATCCCTCTTATCTTACGCCGCAGCAGACCCTGGCCGGCACGCAGGTCCCCATCCATGAGACGGATGAGATCATCCGGCCGGACGTGATCGCGTTCGGCGACTACGAAGCGGATCCGGGCGAGGAGCTGTCCCAGCTGACGGGATCTTCCCGCACGACGCATGTCGCCATGGAGAACCACTGCGCGGTGGCGGATTACCACGCAGGTAGCGGCGAGATGGAAGTCTGGACCGGCACGCAGTCGGTCTTCGGCGCGCGCAGCGCCATTGCGACGATCTTCGGCATGGACATGCACAAGATCCGCGTGCACAAGACGCCCATGGGCGGGTCGTTCGGCTGCAAGCAGGAGATGATCCTGGAGCCGCTGGCCGCGGCTGGCTCCGTCGCGACGGGAAGGCCCGTCAAACTGTGGCTGAACCGCGCGGAAGTCATGGCCTGCACGGTGCTGCGCCACCCGGTCGGGACGTTTGTCCGCGGCAAGTTCAACGCAGACCGCAAGCTGACCGGCGTGCATCTCGACATCCTGCTGGACGCCGGCGCATATCAGACCGTCAGCCCGGACTACTGCCTGTCCATGGCCAAGAAGATCAACTGGACTTACGATATGGACAGCGCGTCCGTCAACAGCGTTTCCGTGTGCACGAACACGCCCGTCTCCGGCAGCTACCGGGGCTGGGGCGGCCCGGAGCTTTGCTTCGCCATGGAGAATTTCGTGAACATGGCGGCTAAGAGCTACGGCGAGGACCCGGTCGCTTTCCGCAAAAAGAGCATCCTGCCTCCCTGGTCGGTCACGAAAGTGGGCGATTTCAATCTGGGCAGCCTGCCGCTGGCGGAGGTCATGGACCGCGGCGCGAAGCTGTTCGGCTGGGAGGAAAAGAAGGCGCGTCCGAAGCAGGACGGCCGCTATCTGCGGGGCATCGGCATGGCCATCAGCACGCACACGTCCGGCTACTTCCCGAGGCGCCCGGACTGGGGCACCATCGTGATCAAGATGGAGGAGGATGGCTCTGTGTCCGTCAACTGCAACATCCACGATCACGGCTGCGGCAGCGTGCTGGCGTTCCAGAAGATCGTGGGAGAGGTGCTGTCCCTGGATCCCGCGCGCGTGGCGGTCCCCGAGGGCGACACGCTCTACAACGCGATCGACAACGGCTGCTACACGAGCCGTTCCGTCTTCGTGCTCGGGCGCTCCGTCATGGAGACAGCAGAGGTCCTGAAAGGCCAGCTGCTGGACTACGCGCAGGAGATCTGGAGCTGCGGGCGGGACATTCTCTACTGCGAAGACGAAGCGGTGCGCCGCACCGACGACCCCTCCGCAGCGCTGCGTTACACCGACATCGCGTATTACGCGGCGGACCACGGCAAAGGCGCGCTGTTCGCGGCGCACACCTACTGGCCCGAGTCCAATCCGGGTCCCGCTTCCGCGGACTTCGCGGAGGTGGAGGTCGACACCTATACCGGTCATTGCCGCCTGACCGATTTCGCCTGCGTGCACGATATCGGCAAGGCCATCAACCCCGAAGTCTGCCGGTCACAGATCGGCAGCGCCGTGCAGAGCGGCGCCGGCATGGTGTTCTGTGAAGAAGTCCGGCTGGATCCGAAGACAGGCGCCATCCTCAACGACAGCCTGGAGCGCTATCACGTGATGCGCGCCGCGGAGCTGCCCGACGTCAAGGTCGAGTTCCTCGAAGACGGTACGGCGGACGGCCCGTTCGGCGCCAAATCCATCGGAGAAGCCGCGCTGGTCCCGGTCATGCCCGCGGTGCTGGCCGCGCTCAACGACGCGCTGGGCAGCAGCTTCTCTTCCGTCCCCGTGACCCCGGAGAAAGTCCTCGCATTTCTGGAAAAGGAGGCCGGCAGATGATCATAAAATTCGTACTGAACGGCGAGCTGGTGAGCCCGGATCTCGATCCGTCCCGCCGCCTGATCGATATTTTAAGAGAGAATTTCTTCCTGACCGGCGCCAAGGAGGGCTGCGGCGAAGGGGAATGCGGTTCCTGCACCGTCCTGATGGACGGGCTGCCCGTGCATTCCTGTCTGGTACTCGCAGGACAGCTGGAAGGCCATGAGGTGCTGACGGTCGAAGGACTGGTACAAAACGGTGAACTCGATCTCCTCCAGAACGCCTTCGTCGAAAACAACGCCGTGCACTGCGGCTTCTGCACGCCCGGCATGATCATGAGCGCGAAGGGACTGCTCATGAAGAACCAGGATCCGTCGGAGGCTGAGATCCGCGAAGCCCTGTCCGGCAACATCTGCCGCTGTTCGGATTACCGGCAGATCGTCATGGCGGTAAAGGACGCGGCGAAACGCCTGCGGGAGGTGAGCCTATGATCTTCGTTCGACCGGCATCGATCATCGAACTTGCCGCCGCATTGGCGGAAAAGGAAGGAAAGACCATCCTGGCGGCCGGCTGCACGGACATCCTGCCCGGCAAGATCGGAAGGCCCTGGGACGCGGACCGCATCATCGATCTGACGCATATTCCGGAACTGCAGCAGATCGCTGTCGAGAATAACGAGTTATTCATCGGCTCCTGCTGCACGCATGCGCAGATCGCGGAGAACGGACTCGTGCAGAAATACTTTAAAGCGCTCGCGGAGGCCTGCGCGCAGGTGGGTTCTGTGCAGATCCGCAACCGCGGCACGATAGGCGGAAACGTCGCCAACGCCTCGCCCGCGGCGGACACCATGCCCTGCCTGATACTTTTCGGCGCGGAGCGCGAGGTCATCGGCGAAAACGGCGAATGCATCACCGGATTCTGCCTGCCGCTGCCGGAAGACCCTTCGGCGGATTCAGGGACCCCGGTCTCGGCCTTCGCCAAACTCGGCGACCGGGATATCGTTACGGTCGCGCGCATCCAACTGGCTGCAAAATCTGTCATAAAGGATGGAAGACTGTCCGCGGTGAGCGTCGTGCTCGGCGCCGCCGGCCAGACGCCTTACTTCTGCGAAGAAGCGGCGCAGGTGCTGGAAGGGTCACGCGCGGAAGAGGAACTGCTCGAACCCTTTGCGGCAGCGCTTGCCGAAGCCATCGAAGCCCACATCCCCGGCCGTACCACGCTCGCGTACAAGCGCAGCGCGGTCAAAGGACCCGCCGCGGAGATCCTGAAAAAACTATCTCTTGAACTGTACTACTAAGTGTAGTACACTATACTCCGTACGTTACAGAAGGGGGAATGCGTATGGAAAACAATACGCCTTTAATACGGGTAGACCACGTTCGAAAGGTCTACCGCATGGGAGAAGAGAGAGTCGTCGCATTGGACGACGTCAGTCTCGATATCTACAAAGGGGAATTCGTGTGCTTCCTGGGCACGTCCGGCTCGGGAAAATCCACGTTTCTGAATATGGTCGCGGGGCTCGAAAAACCCACGAAGGGCGAGATCTGGATCGGCAAGGTGCCCATCCACAAGCTCAACGAAGCCCAGGTGACCATCTTCCGCCAGAAGAACATCGGCTTCATCTTCCAGGCTTATCACCTCATGCCCAGCATGACTGCGCTCGAAAACGTCGCGCTGCCTCTGATGCTCAAAGGCGTACCCAAAGACGAACGCATCCCGGCTGCGGAAAAGGCCATGGAACAGGTCGGCCTGAAAGGGTATGAATCCCGCAGGCCCAACCAGATGTCCGGCGGCCAGCAGCAGAGAGTGGGCATCGCCAGGGCCCTGGTCGGAAAGCCGAAGATCATCTTCGCGGACGAACCGACAGGCAACCTCGACTCCCGCACGACGAAGGAAGTCATGGACCTGATCAGCAGAATGGTCAAGGAAAACGGGCAGACGCTCATCCTCGTGACCCACGACAGGAGCATCGCCGATTATGCGGATAAGATCGTTACCATCCAGGATGGCAACATCATCAATGTAGAACAGAAGGGAAATAGTTAGAGATGAAAACAGTCAGAAAAATCATTGCTGTGCTCGTTCTGGCCGTACTGCTGGCAGGCTGCCTGCCGGTCTATTCGTACGCGGCCAAGAACGATCCGGTCCAATTCACCGTCAGCAGCACGCTGTTCGTGATGCAAGGGGGGTCTTCGTACGTAAACGTCGAAGCGGCAGCAGCGGACGACGTCAGCTACAAGCTGATCCTGGAATGTGATGACAAAGGCATCACCATAGACAACGGCAAGAGCGGCATCCTGAGCGGCAACGCCAAGCAGACGTTCTCTTTCACGGTGGCCCGCAAAGCAGAGTCCGGTTACAAGACGCTGGTTTTAAGAGCCGTCGATCCGACCGATTCGTCCAAGATCCTGGGCGAACAGAACGTCTATGTCGATGTCGTGGAGAACATCAACAGTTTCTCCTCGCAGGGCAAAGCTGCGTTCGAAGTCAGTTATACCATCCAGGGCAGCGATTCACTCGCTGCGGGCCAGAACTTCGTCAAACTGACCCTGTTCAACCGCGGCAACACGAATATCCGCAACGCGAGAGTGGACATCGAGATGCCTGCCGGCATGTCCATCCAGAGCGGCCCCGCTTCGAGAAACCTCGGTAATTTCGCCATCGGCGACACGAAGTCCGTGGATTATCCGATCCTCGTCGATTCTGAAGTTTTCACGGGCAGCTATCCGATCACGGTCAAGCTCACAGGCGAATATGCCGGTGAAGATAAATCCGCGGTCGAAGCGATCTACATCCCGGTCATCGGCAAGGAAAAAGAACAGGAAGAAGAAAAGAAGGACGATTCCGTTCCCTTGCTCATCGTCGATTCGTTCGACTATGGCAGCACGAATCTTCTGAAGAGAGACGCGGAATTCACCCTGAAACTCACGTTCCTGAACACCGGCTCCAAGGAGATCACCAAGGCCGTCGTCAACGTGCTCGATCCTTCCGGCGCCATCGTGCCGACAGGCACCAGCGTCATCAAGTTCGACTCCATCAAGCCGGGCGAAAAGGTGAACGGTTCCGTTACGTTCCGCACGGTCAAGGATACGGACGTTACCCAGACGACGCTGGGTGTCGATATGAATTACTATTACGAGCCGGATCATCTGCAGCAGCAGTCCAGCTATCCGATCTCCCTGTCCATCGAGAAGAAGCCCGAGGAAGAAGAGGAAAAGAAGAACAACGGCGTCGTCAACCCCATTCTGATGGTCACGAATTACGACATCGGCGGTTACTACGTCATGGCGGGCAAGGATTTCCCCTTGAGCCTCACCATCACGAACACGTCCGGCAAGACGCTGCGCAACATCAAGGTGACCGTACAGGATTCCACCGGAGCCTTACTGCCCTCGGAAGGGAGCAACAGCTTCTTCGTGAACAGCATCGCGGCCGGCGGATCCATCAGCAGACTGATGCCCATGACCGTCAATAACGACGCGGTCGCGGGCAACAGCACCATCGCGGTCAACATGAGCTACGAAGATCTGGACGGCGGCACGCATACCAGTTCTGATACGATCACCGTGCCCGTGACGCAGGAAGACCGCCTCGTGATCGACGACATTCTCGATCCTGGCTGGCTGATGGCGGGCGAACAGGGCTACGCGCAGATCAAGTACTACAACATGGGCAAGACGACGCTTCGCAACCTGAGAGTGTCCGTATCCGGCGACTTCACGGTTGACGGTGACAGCTCGCAGTACGTCGGCAACATGGCGGACGGCAGAAGCGACTACTTCTCGTTCAACTTCTTCCCCAACGGCGAAGGCGAGATGCACGGCAAGGCTGTGTTCACGTTCGAGAATTCGATGGGCAAGGAACAGACGATCGAGAAGGAATTCGTGTTTAACATCCAGCCCGCTCCCGAATGGGAAGACCCGGGCGACATGCCGATCGAACCCGTCAAGCAGCCGATGCCGCTGTGGAAGAAGATCGCGATCGGCGTTGCCGCAGCAGGCGCAGCCGTCGCGGGCATCGCGCTGAGCAAGAGACACAAGAAGAAGAAAGCGGAGGCGTTGGAACTGGATGAGTAACAAGGATATTCTACAGCTCTGCTTCGGGAATCTCCTTCGCCGCAGGACCAGGACCATCCTTTCCGTCATCGGTGTCGTCATCGGCACGACTGCCATCATCGTCATGCTCTCGCTGGGCCTGGGCCTGTCGCAGGGCTTCCAGGACCAGCTGGAATCGTACGGCAACCTGCATACGATCCAGGTGTACAGCTGGGGCAGCAGCAACAGCCAGAACACGCTGGACGACCGCATGATCACCAACTTCGAGAAGCTCGACGGGGCGACGTGCGTTTCTCCGCAGATCAGCCAGTACGTGATCCTGTCCGGTGACCACAAGAGGGCGGATACGTCCATCATCGGCATGAAGCCCGAGATGCTCGAGGTGCTGGGCCTGGAGATCGAAAAGGGGCGCATGCTCAACAGTTCGGACAAGGCGCCGCTGCTGTTCGGCAAGGCGGTCGCGGCCTCGTTCTATGACCCGCGCAAGCAGGAGTACGGCAACTGGGGCAGCATGGAACCGACGGTCGATCCGCTGACGAAGTTCATCCTGACGAACGACTGGAACTACGGCACGAACCAGCAGGGTCAGGACATGGGAGAGACGGTCTTGCTGGAGATCGAGGCGCAGGGCGTTGGCCTTTTAGCCAACGAAGACGACGAATACGCGTACAACGTCTATTCCAGCATCGAGTTCGTGCAGAAACTGAAGACAGAATGGGAAAAGGCGCAGAACGGCGGCAGATCTTCGGGCGGCAACAATGGCCAGAAGAGCTATGACCAGGTGCTGATCTACGTCGAAGACCTGAACAAGGTCGCGACCATTTCGGAGACCATCCGCAACGATTACGGATTCTCCACCTACTCCTTAAACGACATGGTCAAGGAGATGCAGAAGACCATGGGCATGATCGAGGCAGTCTTAGGCGGCATCGGCGGCATCTCGCTTTTAGTCGCAGCCATCGGCATCGCCAACACGATGATCATGTCTGTGTACGAGCGCACGCGCGAGATCTCCGTCATGAAAGTCATCGGCGCGAGCCTCAAGGACATCCGCAAGATGTTCCTGCTCGAGGCCGGCATGATCGGCTTCGGCGGCGGCCTCATCGGCATCGCGCTCAGCTACGGCATCTCGTTCGTCATGAATCATTTCCTGTCCGGCGCGATCGGCGGCATCATGGGCGGCATGGGCAGCAAAGTCTCGGTCATCCCCTTGTGGCTGACCCTCGCAGCGCTCGCCTTTGCGACGTTCATCGGCGTCATCTCGGGCTACAGCCCGGCGCAGCGCGCCATGAACCTGTCCGTACTGGAAGGACTGAAGAACGAATAGGAGCAAACCATGCTTACGTTACAAGCGATCCGGGAAGCGCAGGAAGCCATGAAAGGCACCGTCCGCGTGACCCCGCTCACCCCGGCGCCCAAGATCGGCGCCAACGTGTGGATCAAGTCGGAGAACCTGCAGCTGACAGGCGCGTTCAAGATCCGCGGCGCTTTCAACAAGATCCGCAGTCTGACGCCTGAAGAAGCTGCGCGCGGCGTCATCGCGTGCTCGGCGGGCAACCACGCCCAGGGCATCGCGTTGTCCGCGTCCATGCAGGGCATCAAGTCCGTCATCTGCATGCCGGAAGGCGCTCCGATCAGCAAGGTCGAAAATACGCGCGGCTACGGAGCGGAGGTCGTGCTCGTGCCCGGCGTCTACGACGACGCGGCCAGGGAAGCGGCGAGACTCGCGGAAGAAAAGGGCTACACGTTCGCCCACCCGTTCAACGACGAAGCCGTCATGGCGGGCCAGGGAACGATAGGCCTGGAGATCTTCGAGCAGCTGCCGGACGTCGAGCAGATCGTCGTGCCCATCGGGGGCGGCGGACTGATCTCGGGCATCGCGACAGCGGTCAAGAGCCTGAAACCGGAGT
The DNA here is from genome assembly GCA_017557505.1 of Bacillota bacterium. Taxonomy (GTDB): domain Bacteria; phylum Bacillota; class Clostridia; order Peptostreptococcales; family Anaerovoracaceae; genus RUG11894. Next base: position 25,920 of record JAFYYP010000040.1, read on the forward strand.
GCCGCGTCATCGGCGTGCAGGCGGCGACCGTCGCCTCCATGAAGGCTTCGCTGGAAGCGGGTCACGTCGTGACCGTTCCCGACGGCGCCACCATCGCGGACGGAATCCACGTGCTGACACCGGGGCAGCTGACGTTCGAAGCGGTCAGCAGGTATGTGGACGAAGTGATCACCGTCGAGGAAGACGAGATCGCGGCGGCCATCCTGTCGCTATTGGAAAACCAGAAGACCATCGCCGAAGGCGCAGGCGCAACGACCGTCGCGGCATGCATGTTCGGCCACGTCGATGCGATGAAGAAGACCGTTTGCGTCGTGTCCGGCGGCAACGTGGACGTCACGATGCTGTCGAGGATCATTACAAGAGGCCTTTCCAAGAGCGGCCGCATCCTCGAGATCGAGACAAAGATCGAAGATAAGCCCGGCAGCCTCATCAAGCTGCTGCAGATCGTGTCTTCGACGGGCGCGAACGTGCTGTCGATCAGCCACGACCGCGAGGATAAGGATTCGGACGTATCGGCCTGCGTGGTGGCCATGGTGCTCGAAACGCGCGACGCCGCGCACATCGAACAACTGATCATCCGCCTGGAGAGCGCGGGCTATCCGCTGTACGAAAAGTAGGCAAAAACCCCAAAAATATTGAAATTCTATGCCCGGAGGACTTGACATGAGTTTTCCGGGCATATAAAATATTTGGGCGTGACAAAGGCACAGGCCCCAGAGGCCCTAGGCCGAACTATCAACAATAGTAGTGCCGAAAACGATGGTCGGACGCCATCAGAGTAGGCGTCGAAATCTATGCGGGTCACGCCCCGCATATGAGTAGGCAAAGGAGGTTAACAGCCATGTCCAGTTACATCGCAAGACCTTCTGAGATCGAAAGAAAGTGGTACGTTCTGGATGCGGAAGGCAAGACCCTCGGTCACCTGGCATCCGAAGCCGCTTCCATTCTCAGAGGCAAGAAGAAGCCGACTTACACCCCGTTCCTCGACTGCGGCGATTACGTCATCGTCATCAATGCGGAAAAGATCGAAGTCACCGGTAAGAAGGCAAAGGAAAAGATCTACAAGCATCACACCGGTTATCCCGGCGGACTCCGTGAGATCACCTTCGAAAAGCTGCAGGCCAAGGATCCGGAAGAGATCATCCGCCACGCAGTCAAGGGCATGATGCCCAAGGGACCCCTCGGCCGTCAGATGTACAAGAAGCTGAAGGTCTACGCAGGCCCCGAGCACAAGCACGCGGCTCAGAAGCCTGAAGTCTGGGAATTCTAAGGAAGGGAGGAGTAGACAATGGCAAAAATGCAGTATAGCGCAACCGGCAGAAGAAAGTCTTCCGTCGCCAGAGTAAGACTCGTCCCCGGCAATGGCAACATCACCATCAACAAGAAGTCCCTGGACGACTATTTCGGCATGGAACTGCTGAAGAGAGAGGTCAGAAGACCCCTGCAGCTCGTCTCCGCCGAAGATAAGTTCGACGTGATCGCTACCGTTTACGGCGGCGGCACCACCGGTCAGAGCGGCGCCCTGCGCCACGGCATCTCCCGCGCCCTGTGCGTGGCCGATCCCGAAAACAGACCTGCCCTGAAGGCGGCCGGTTTCCTGACCAGAGACCCGAGAATGAAGGAAAGAAAGAAGTACGGCCTCAAAGCAGCGAGACGTGCTCCGCAGTTCTCGAAGCGTTAATCGGATCACAGAGAGATGCGAAAAACCCCGGAAATACGCCATTTCCGGGGTCTTTTCATGCCCAAATCCTTTTGATTGATTTCGACTCATTTTGATGAATTCTGACGAAGATTTAGTAGTTAATACTGGGGCAACAGGGGCTAACGGGCCTCTTTTAGTTAAAAAATGGGGCACCAATCCGAAAATGGCAGAGAGTAAGAAGTGTAGTTAATTCTCATTTTTCGAGGGCAAGTCTCTGGCCATAAACCCATTGCTTTTCTACTTCCGGATTATCCGGAACGATTGGCGGATTCTGACCGAATCTGATAATTCGTATCCTCGTTTATCCTCATTTGAGACGTTCAGCAGAAAGCTCTTCTGCCGGGCGTCTTTCTCTTTACAGAAGAATAGGCCTCCTTACATAGCCCGGTGACTGTTTAACGACGGTGACCGGGCTTTTTCCATTTCTGCAGGCTCTGCAGAACAAATAACCAAGAGGAGGATTTATCGATGGAAAAAGAAACGATCATGATCGACGGCGTGCGTTACTATGCTGACCGTCCGCGAAGCTGCAGAGGCTGTTTCTTCTGGAAGAACCGCAAGGTCGGCTGCACGCTCAAAAAGGAGAACTGCTATTACCTTGCAGAGTCTCCGATAACGAAGTCGCCATGTGAAGGCTGCTGCTATGGTCCCTGCGTCAGTTTCTGCATGAAGAAGTGCATGAACGAGGTCTTCGGGACAAAGATGGAGGTGCCGGTCAATGCGTAATGGGTTTTATGAAGTGGAGGATCTGAAGTTCTTCAGGAAGCTCATGAAGAATGAGATCTCGTATGACCGCAACAGGACAGCACCGAGATGCAGGAACTGCTGCTATTACCATCCGGACTTCAAATACAGGAGATGCCTATATGCCAAATGCCCCTATGGCAAGCCGGACAATGAAGTCTTCCGGCAGAAGCCTCTCCGCACAGACTGTGTTACGGGACGGGAGGTGGTGAGATGAGTGCTTGATTATTTTTACGGTGCCCAAGCGAGCCAGTTCTCTTTCATCAGAGTTCCGACGCTCATGTTTACGGATGACCAGTACAAGTATCTTTCTGCTGAAGCTAAGGTCCTCTATGGATTGCTTCTTGGCCGGATGGACCTGTCCGCAAAGAACGGCTGGATCGACGACCAGGGCCGGGTGTATATCATCTGCACTCTCGCTGAAGTCATGGAGAAGATGAACTGCGCTGACAACAAGGCCACCAAGCTGCTGAAAGAGCTGGAGGACAAATGCGGGCTGATCGAACGGAAACGTCAGGGCTTGTGCAAGCCTGACTTAATCTACGTTAAGAACTTTCTGACTGTGGATAACCCTGTGGAATCACGATTCCAGACTCGTGAAAATCACGATTCCGGGGTCGCGGAAATCACGATTCCGGAGCCGCCAAAATCACGACCAAGTAATAAAGATCAAAATAATATTGATCTTAGTTATACAGAGAATCCTATCTTATCCGGATGGGATAAGGATGGGATGAGTGATTATGAGCGCTATAAAAACTATTTCAGGATGGAATTAGAGTTTGATGCTCTCTTACAGGATCATCCTACAGAGAAGGAAACGATCGAAGGAATCCTGGAGATACTCGCAGAGACCTGCAGTTCAAAGAGAAAAATGATCCGTATAGCCGGGGACGACATGCCCAGAGAAGTTGTAAAAGGCAGATTGATGAAGCTGAACTTCCTGCACATCCAGTACGTTCTGGACTGTCTGCACGAAAACACTTCAGAAGTAAAAAACATCAAGAAGTATCTGCTGGCAGCGCTCTACAATGCCCCGGTTACGATCAGTCCCTATTATCAGAACCAAGTAAACCATGACTTCTGCGGCTTCCATGCATGAGGAGGTGAGAAATGCCAATGGATGATGAAAAACAGATGGACCGGGTTCAGAAGATCTCGATCTCGGAACTGATCCCGTTCAAGGATCACCCTTTCAAAGTAGTCGAGGATGAATCCATGCTCAGGACCACAGAGAGCATCGCCATGTTCGGTGTGCTGACGCCGCTGATCGCAAGACCTGCGGAAGACGGAAAGTATGAGATCATCTCCGGCCACAGGAGAGCTCACGCTGCAGAGGCTGTCGGGCTGACAGAGGTCCCGGTGATCGTCCGGGACATGGATGATGATGTGGCAAAGATCCTCGTTGTGGACAGCAACCTCCAGCGAGAGAATATCCTGCCGTCAGAAAGAGCATTTGCTTACAAAATGAAGGCAGATGCCATGAAGCATCAGGGAGAGCGGACAGATTTGCAGAGAGATGGAACTTCAGTGCAAGTTGCACCGAAGTTGACCACAGCTATCATTGGTGAGAAGGACGGCAAGAGTAAAGACACCGTCAAACGCTTCATCCGTCTCACCAACCTGATTCCGGAGCTTCTGGAAATGCTCGACCAGAAAAAGATCTCTTTCAATCCGGCTGTAGAGCTCTCGTATCTGAAGCCGGAGGAACAGAAGAACCTGATCGAAGCCATGGACTTCACTCAGGCAGCTCCTTCCCTTTCCCAGGCCCAGCGTTTGAAAAAGCTCAGCCAGGAAAGCGGCTGCTCCTTAGAGGACATGTGCGTGATCCTGGGCGAAGTCAAAAAGGGCGATCTGGAGCGTGTCGCCTTCAAAAGCGAACAGCTCCGGAAGTACTTCCCGAAGTCCTACACGCCCCGTCAGATGAGCGATGTGATCCTGAAGCTGCTGGACCAGTGGCAGAAGAAACGCCAGCGTGACGGAGAGCGA
>JAFYYP010000041.1 GCA_017557505.1 Bacillota bacterium
GCCATCCCGATGCCCGACCCGGACAACGAGAAGAAGAAAGTCGTCAAGGTGTACGACCCGAGCGTGCATCACTATGAGAGCGACCCGCCGCGCTGGATCGAGATCGAGGAGGGCCACTTCATCATGGCCAACCATGAGGAGGAAGCGAAGTACCGCGAGATCCTGGCGGACTAGAGGGAAGACCATGGAAGAGAAAAAGTACAGAGTACTGAGCATCGGCGCGCATCAGGACGACGCGGACACCAGTTCCGGCGGACTGCTGAAAAAGCTGGCGGACAAAGGCTGGGAAGTGCGGATGCTCTCGCTGACCGACGGGTCCCGTGGTACGTTCCGCGAAGAACTGGCCGGTCCTTGCCTGGCGGAGATCCGGAAAAAGGAAGCCGCAGCGAGCGGCGCCCTGTTCGGCGGACGATACGACTGCTGGGACATCGAGGACGCGCGGCTGACGCCGAGCCTCGAGAACCGGGAGCGCCTTATCCGCTACATCCGCGAATTCAGGCCGGACCTGGTCATCACGAACCGGCCGAACGACTACCATCCGGATCACCGCAACACCGCCCTGCTCGTGCAGGACGCGTCCTACCTGCTGACGGTCCCCTTCTGCTGCCCGGACGTGCCCAACCTGACGTATATGCCCGTCATGCTGTACTGGCACGATTCGTTCCAAAAGCCCTATCCGTTCAAAGCGGACGTCGTCGTCCCCATCGACGGACAGTTCGATACGGTCGTCAAAGCGGCCAGCTGCCACGAAAGCCAGTATTTCGACTGGCTCCTCTGGCCGGATCACCTCGAGAAGATCGACTGGCCCAGGGAAAAGCAGGTCGCGGACCTCGCGGAACGCTTCGGAAGGATGTTCTCCCGCTACAGAAGCACCTACGCGGCGGAAGTTCTGGAGAAGTTCGGCGAAGAGGCGGAAAGCATAAAATATGTGGAAGTTTTCGAGATCTGCGAATACGGAGAAGAACCTTCGGCGGATTTTCTGGAGCTTCTTGAAAAATGAAAACACAGCACGAAAAAGACGGAAATTATTCCGTCTTTTTTCGTTTTCAGCCACAAACAGACACGAAAAAATTGTGAAGATTTCGTGAACTGTAGTATAATAAAAAACGTATTAGGACTGCATACTGCAGTATAAATGCACCATTCATAAGGAGGAAAATTATGAAGAAGTATCTTGCACTGCTGCTCTCAGTGGTCATGGTCATCGGCCTGCTCGCCGGATGCTCCGGCGGCGGCAGCCAGCCCCAGGGCGGCGGCGAATCCGGAGATCTGGGTACCGATCCGTATACCGGCATCGCATACTCCAGCGACACGGAGTACGACTATCTGTATTCCGAAGAGATCACCAGCATGAACTATCTGGCGACTTCCGTCTCTGCGAACCAGAAATCCCTGGCCAACTTCGTCGATACTCTGATCGAGTACGACAACCTGGGCAACATCGTTCCCGACCTGGCCACGAGCTGGGAAGAGAGCGACGACGGCCTCACCTGGACGTTCCATCTGAGAGATGACGCCAAGTGGTATACCTGCGAAGGCGAAGAATACGCGCCTGTCACCGCGAACGACTTCGTCAAGGCAGCCAGACTGGTCGCGGACGTCAAGTTCGACTCCGACATGCCCGACATGCTCACCTCTTACATCGTAAACGGTTCCGAGCTGTACAACGGCGTCATCGACGACTTCACCCAGCTGGGTGTCGAGGCGGTCGACGACTACACCCTGGTCTATCACCTGAAGCAGCCCTGCGCTTACTTCCTGACCCTGCTCACCTACGGCTGCTATCTGCCGGTCAACGAGGCGTTCTATGAATCCTGCGAAGTCGAGAACCCGACGCCGACCATCAACGACAGCGGCGAGGAAGAACTCGTGACCAACGAGTTCGGTACCGACTACGACAAGATCCTGTACTGCGGCGCTTACATCTGCGAGAGCTGGATGCCGCAGGAAGAATACATCTGGGTCAAGAACGAGAACTACTTCGATGCGGACAAGGTCTACATCACGAAGATCAACGGCAAGTACAACGCACAGGCCGACTCCATCGCGCCCGAAATGTTCCTGCGCGGCGAGATCGACTCCTGCTCCGTCACCACGAACATCCTGGACGAATGGCTGAACGGCGACAACGCACAGTATGTCCACCAGTCCAAGAAGCTCGGCACCATCATGTACATGCTGTTCAACTTCAACCCGAAGATGGAAGATGAAACTGCAAACGAAGCGTACAGAGCTGCCGTCAACAACAAGAACTTCCGTAAGTCCATCCAGTGCGGTCTGAACAAGGAATACACCCTGTCCGCCTACGATCCTTACTTCGCGAAGGACCGTGTCGCGAACCTGATGATCCCGTCCGACTTCGCGATGGTCGACGGCAAGGACTACGTCACGTTCGGCAACCTGCCCGAACTGTCCAAGGGCTTCTATGACGAAGCGAAGGCTCTGGAATACAGAGATGCTGCCAAGGCTGAACTCGAAGCTGCCGGCGTGCCCCTGCCCATCCAGATCCCCGTATTCTATAACCCGTCCACGCCGAACATGGACAACTCCTTCCAGCTGATCGAAAAGCAGCTCGAAGAACTGCTCGGCAACGACTACATCGACATCACCGTCTATGCCGGCCCGACCACGAACTTCATCGGTGAAGTCCGCCGTCCCGGCAAGTGGGGCCTCTATGAACAGGGCTGGTCCCCGGACTATGCTGACCCCGCCACCTACTTCGAACCGTTCGGCTACGGCTGGACCTTCGGTTCCCAGGAATACATCGAGGGTGACGAATACAAGACCGGTTACATCTACACGGAAGAAGATTACGCCAACAACGTGATCGACGACGAGGATCTCGTCGGCGCACCGCAGATGGTCTTCAACTCCCTCGTCGAAGCTGCAAGAGCCGAGAAGGAACTGAACGCCCGCTACGAGCTGTTCGCCAAGGCAGAAGAGTACGCGCTGGAAGAAGCGCTGCTGATGCCCTATCAGCAGTACAACGAAGGCTACGTCGCCTCCAAGCTCGCTCTGTTCGAAGCCGAGAACGCGATGGCCGGTATCTGCGCCTACAAGTATAAGGGCATGCATCTGCTCGAAAAGTCCTACTCCATGGACGAATTCGAGACTGCAAAGGCCGCTTGGGAAGCAGACAAAGCGAAATAATCGTTAGACAGTCGAGCCCCCTCTTTGCAAACAAGAGGGGGCTCTTTTCAAAGAAGAACGTACAAGGAGGAGGTAAAGATGGGTAAATACGTACTCAAGCGCTTCGGCGCTGCCCTTCTCAGCCTTTTCATCATCATAACGCTCATCTTCTGTCTGCTGCGTCTGATGCCCCTCGAAGGGTATCTGGGGCCGAACGTGGACAAGCTGAGCGAAGAGGTCATCCACGCGAAGCTGGCGGCCAAGGGTCTCGACAAGCCCGTGCCCGTGCAGCTCGTCAATTTTTATCGGAATCTCGCGCGCGGAGACCTGGGCAAATCGTGGATCTACCGCGAAAACGTGGATAGCGTCAAGATCATCAAGCCCAAGATCAAGATCTCCGCGAAACTCGGCGCCATGGCGATGGCGCTCTCCCTCATCGTCGGCATACCGTTAGGCGCGGCTATGGCGAGGAGCAAAGGCAAGTGGCCGGACAAACTGGGCACCGCCTTCATCGTGTTCCTGCAGGCGGCGCCCTCAGCCGTGTACTTCCTGTTCATCCAGATGTACGCTACGAAAGGCACCGGTCTGCCGATGCTATACAACGACAGCAAACCCATCTCATGGATCCTGCCCATCATCTCGCTGGCTCTTCCCTCCATCGCCAACTACGGCATGTGGATGCGCCGCTACATGGTGGACCAGATGAACCAGGACTACGTCAAGCTAGCCCGCGCCAAGGGCGTTTCGAACAAAGCCGTCATGATGCGGCACGTGTTCCGCAACGCCTTTGTTCCCATGGTCCAGACCATCCCGTCGTCCCTGCTGTTCACCATCATGGGTTCTCTATATGTTGAGTCGATCTACTCCGTCCCCGGCATGGGCGGTCTGCTGATCGACGTCATCCAGCGCCAGGACAACACGATGGTGCAGGCGCTGGTGCTGATCTTCGCCTCCGTGGGCATCATCGGACTGTTCCTCGGAGACATCCTCATGGTGCTCGTTGACCCGCGCATCAGTCTGACAGGAAAGGAGGAGAGCCGCTGATGAAACCTTTATTCAGAAAAGGCGCCCTCATGGAAAAAGCTTCCGAAGGCATGGCTGACCAGCTCGAACAGGCGCTGCGCGATTCCCTTCCCGACGATCTCACCCCGGAGCAGACAGAGGAACTGACCGCCGACCGCTTCGAATTCGCGGAGTTCGACGACACGCTGGCTGAAAAGACCGGCTACTCCAGTTATTCCTACTGGAAGAGCACGTTCCGCGCGTTCTGGAACAACAAACTGGCGCGCTTTCTGCTGATCGCGCTGCTGGCCCTGATCCTGTTCACGATCATCCAGCCGCATCTGCCGGGTCAGAGACCGCCCGCGCAGATCTACGACTTTCCCGACGGCACGGTCATGAGAAACCTGCCGCCCTCAAGCGAATTCTGGTTCGGCACGAACGCCGTGGGCCAGGATCTGTGGAGCCGCGTCTGGAGCGGCACGCGCATGTCTTTGTTCATTGCGCTCATCGTCGCCATCAGCGATAACGTCATCGGCATTACGATCGGCATCCTGTGGGGCTACGTGCGCAAACTCGATGCGCTGCTCACGGAAGTCTACAACATCATCGACAACATCCCGAGGACCATCATCCTGATCCTCATCTCGTACATCCTGCGTCCCGGCATGTGGACCATGATCATCTCCATGTGCTGCGTGGGCTGGCTCGGCATGGCGCGGTTCATCCGCAACCAGATCCTGATGATCCGCGACCGCGACTACAACCTCGCGTCGCGCTGCCTTGGCACGAGCACGCGCAAGATCATGATCAAGAACCTGCTGCCGTACATGGTGTCCGTCATCATGCTGCAAACGGCTCTGGCGATCCCGTCGGTCATCTCCGACGAAGTCTTCCTCACCTACTGCGGCCTGGGCATGCCGAAGAACATCGCGTCCCTGGGCAACCTGGTCGAGGAAGGCCGCAAGATGATGATGACGAGCAGCCGCTACCAGCTGATCTTCCCGGCGCTGGTCGTTACGTTCATCACCGTTTCGTTCTACCTGATCGGCAACACGTTCGCAGACGCGTCCGACCCGCGCAACCACGTTTAGAAAGGAGGCCAAGACATGTTGAACAATGGAGACGTGATCCTTTCCGTCAAAGACCTGCATGTGAAATTCAGCCTCCGCGGCAAGGTGCTGAACGCGATCCGGGGCATCTCCCTGGACCTGTACAAAGGCGAATCCCTCGCCATCGTGGGCGAATCCGGTTCGGGCAAATCCGTATTCACGAAGAACTTCATCGGCCTGCTCGACAAGAACGGCTGGGTCGATTCCGGCAAGATCTGGTATTACGGCATGGACGATCATAATCCGGTCGATCTCGCGAAGTACAAGACCGAGGAGGACTGGCAGAAGATCCGCGGCAAGGAAGTCGCGATGGTCATGCAGGACCCGATGACCTCCCTCAACCCGCTGAAGACCATAGGCTGGCAGATCGAAGAAGCCTTAAAGCTCCACCAGGGGCTGCGGGGCGAAGCGGCTGCAAAGAAAGCGGTCGAGATCCTGCAGGACGTCGGCATTCCCGAAGCGGAGCGACGCGCCAAGCAGTATCCGCACGAATTCTCCGGCGGCATGCGCCAGAGAGTCGTCATCGCCATCGCCATGGCCTGCAATCCGCAGATCCTCATCTGCGACGAGCCCACGACCGCCCTGGACGTCACCATCCAGGCGCAGATCCTGCAGCTGATCCGCAACTTGAAGGAAAAATACGGTCTGACGACCATCTACATCACGCACGACCTCGGCGTCGTCGCGAACGTGGCGGACAGGATCGCCGTCATGTATGCAGGAGATATCGTAGAGGTCGGCACCTGCGAGGAAGTGTTCTACGATCCGCGGCATCCGTACACCTGGGCGCTGCTGTCTTCCCTGCCCCAACTGGGCATCAAGGGAGAAGACCTGTACGCGATCAAGGGCACGCCCCCGAACCTGTTCAACGTCATCCGGGGC
>JAFYYP010000042.1 GCA_017557505.1 Bacillota bacterium
CCTCGAAGACCACTTCATGGGCAAGCTGTCCGGCATCCCCATGGGCTGCGACTGCTGCTACACGAACCACATGATGGCCGACCAGAACGACATCGAAAACCTCGCCCTGCTGCTGGGCAGCGCGGGCGTCAACTATATCCTGGGCGTCCCCACGAGCGACGACGTCATGCTGAACTATCAGACGAACGCCTATCACGACGTGAACGCCGTGCGCGAAGTGCTGGGGCTGCGCCCGATCGCGGAGTTCGAGCGCTGGCTCGAGAAGATGGGCATCATGGAGAACGGACATCTGACGGCCCGCGCCGGTGACCCGACCATCTTCACGACGCGCAGCAATTTTTAGAGGGGAGGGAGCAACATGTTAGACGAAAGACTCATCGCCCTCATCACGGAAGAAGTCATCAAACAGCTGACCGCGAGCGGCCGCGTCGTCCTGCCGGACCGCGCGCCTTCCTACGGACAGGAACCGCCGTCTGCCCCTGCAGGCACTGTCGGCACCGATCGTCTGCTGGAAGATCCGCTGGATCCCGAGGCGCTGGAGCGCATGAAGAAGCGCACGACGGCCCGCATCGGCGTCGGCAAGGCAGGCGCAAGGCTCAAGACGCAGACCATGCTCGCGCTGCGCGCGGATCACGCCAGAGCGCAGGATTCGGTGTTCGCGGACGTCGACCCGGCCTTCATCGAAAGACTGGGCCTGCTGACCATCGAATCGCAGGCAGGCGACAGGAATACGCACATCACGCGGCCGGACCTTGGCAGAAAAATCTGCCCCAAGGGAGTCGAAGCGCTGCGGCAGCACTGCAGAATGTCGCCAGACGTGCAGATCTACGCGTCGGACGGCCTGTCGAGCGCAGCGATCGAGGCGAACCTCGAAAAGATCCTGCCGGTGCTCACGGAAGGCCTGCAGGCCAAGGGCCTGACGGTCGGCACGCCGTTCTACATGCGCTTCGGGCGCGTGGCGGCGGAAGACCAGGTCGCGGAGGTTCTCGGCGCCAAAGTCGTGTGTGTGCTCATCGGCGAACGGCCGGGCCTTGCCACAGCGGAATCCATGAGCGCCTACATCGTTTACAATTCATACGTGGGCATCCCCGAAGCGAAGCGCACGGTCGTCTCGAACATCCATAAAGACGGCCTTACCGCGGTCGAGGCGGGCGCCTACATCACGGAAGTCATCCAGCAGATCCTCGAACGCAAGGCGAGCGGCGTGGATCTGGTGAAATAGAGGAGGGATGCGTATGACCGGAGAAAAAGTCAAAACCAACGTTCTGAGCGTTCAGATGCTCCCCAACGCGGATCCGCTGCTTTTATCGAGCCTCAAGGTGCCCAAAGCACACCGGAGCCTGGGCATCTTCACGACGGACTGCGACGACGTCAGCTACGCGGCGCTCGACGAAGCCACGAAGAAGGCGGACGTCAAAGTCGTGTACGCGAGGAGCATGTACGCAGGATCCGGCAACGCCAGCACGAAGCTGGCCGGCGAGTTCATCGGCATCCTTTCGGGTCCCGACCCGTCCGAAGTCAAGAGTGGCCTGGACGCAGCCATCTCGTACATCGAGAACGACGCGTCGTTCTACACGGCCAATGACGACGGATCGGTCGTGTACTTCGCCCAGCTGATCTCGCGTACCGGCACGTACCTGTCCAAAGAGGCGGGCATCAAACCCGGGGAGCCGCTGGCCTATCTGATCGCGCCGCCCATGGAAGCCATCATGGGGCTGGACGCGGCGGTCAAGTCGTCGGGCACCGAGATCGCGCTGTTCTACGGACCGCCGACGGAGACGAACTTCGCGGGCGGCCTGCTGAAGGGCGAACAATCCGCGTGCAAGGACGCCTGCGAGGCGTTTGCAAGGACCGTGGAAAGCATTGCGGCTCTGCCGCTGAACTATTAAGAAGGAGAAAGGAGGAAAGCGTTTGGAATTCGATAAAGATCTGCAATCCATACAGGAGATCCGCAATCTCGTAGCGAATGCGAAGGCTGCCCAGGCGGAATACGCGGAGTATTCCCAGGAACAGATGGACAAGATCTGTCTGGCGGTCACGAAGGCCTGCGAGCAGAATCTGGAGAAGCTCGCGAAGATGGCCAACGAAGAGACCGGATACGGCGTATGGCAGGATAAAGTGCTGAAGAACAAGCTCGGCAGCACGCTCACCTACGAAGCGTTCAAGGACATGAAGTGCGTGGGCATCCTGAAGGAGGACAAGGAAAAGAAACTCATCGAAGTGGGCGTACCCATGGGTGTGGTCGCGGCCCTCATCCCGTCGACGAACCCGACGTCGACAGTCATGTACAAGAGCATCATCTGCCTGAAGTCGGGCAACGCCATCATCATCAGCCCGCATCCCGGCGCGCTGAAGTGCATCCTGGAGACGTATAAGATCATCGCGCAGGCAGCCAAGAGCGCAGGCGCTCCGGACAAGATCGTCCAGTGCGTCTCCATCCCGACGATGCAGGGCACGGACACGCTGCTGAAGCACCCGGATATCGGCATCATCCTGGCAACGGGCGGCGAGGCGATGGTCAAGGCGGCCTATTCGTCCGGCAATCCGGCGCTCGGCGTGGGACCCGGCAACGGCCCGTCGTTCATCGAAAAGAGCGCGGACATCCCCACGGCGATCCGCCGCATCTTCGACTCGAAGACGTTCGACAACGGCACGATCTGCGCGTCCGAACAGAGCATCGTCACCGAACGGTGCATCGCAGAGAAAGTCAAGGAAGAGGCGGTCCGCCAGGGCGGCTATTTCCTCAGTCCGGAAGAATCCGACAAGGTCGGCCGCTTCATCATGAGGGCGAACGGCACCATGAATCCGAAAATCGTGGGCAGATCCGCCCAGGTCATCGCCGACATGGCGGGCATCTCCATCCCGGCCGGCACGCGCGTGCTCATCTCCCCGCAGACGACGGTGGGCAAGGACAACCCCTATTCGCGGGAAAAGCTCTGCCCGATCCTGGCGTTCTACGTGGAAGAGAACTGGCAGGATGCCTGCAAGCGCAGCATCGAGATCCTCTTCAACGAGGGCAAGGGTCACACGATGACCATCCACAGCCAGGACGAGAGCGTCATCCGTGAATTCGCGCTGAAAAAGCCCGTTTCGAGACTGCTCGTCAACACGGCAGGCGCGCTGGGCGGCACCGGCGCGACTACGTCCCTGACCCCGGCGTTCACGCTGGGCTGCGGCGCGGTGGGCGGTTCGGCGACGTCCGACAACGTCAGCCCGATGAACCTGGTCAACATCCGCAGAGTGGCTTACGGCATCTGCGAGTTGTCCGACCTCCGGAAGGGAAGCCCCGCTCCGGCCCCGGTACAGACCGGGGTGGCCGGAAGGACCAATTTCAGCTACAACTCTGACGCTCCCGGCGAGGCGGCCAGAGCGGCGACATACACAAGAGAAGACGTAGAAAATATCACGCGCGCAGTACTGGCGCGGCTCAGCAAACTGTAGACGTAAAGAACAGGAGGAAACACAATGGCAACTTTACAGGCATTAGGAATGGTCGAAACCAAGGGACTCGTCGCATCCATCGAAGCAGCGGATGCTATGGTCAAGGCAGCGAACGTCAAGCTGATCGGTAAGGTGCACGTAGGCGGCGGCCTCGTGACCGTCATGGTCAGAGGCGACGTCGGCGCGGTCAAGAGCGCGACAGACGCAGGAGCGGCGGCAGCGGAAAGAGTCGGCGAACTCATCTCCGTACACGTCATCCCCAGACCCCACGACGACGTGGAGTACATCCTGCCCACCCTCGAAAAGAGCGACAAGTAGTTTCAGGAAGGAGAAACAGCAATGGCAACGTTACAGGCATTAGGCATGGTCGAGACCAAGGGTCTCGTGGCGTCCATCGAAGCGGCGGACGCGATGGTCAAGGCGGCGAACGTCAAGCTGATCGGCAAGGTGCACGTAGGCGGCGGCCTCGTGACCGTCATGGTCAGAGGCGACGTCGGCGCGGTCAAGGCAGCGACCGACGCAGGCGCGGCAGCGGCAGGCAGAGTCGGCGACCTCGTCTCCGTACACGTCATCCCCAGACCCCACGACGACGTGGAGTACATCCTGCCCACCCTGAAGTAGGTACCTGCTCCCTGACAGAGAGGGGAAACAGCTATGGATTACAACGAAAAAGACATACGGACGATGGTGGAGAACGTGCTGAAGGGCCTCGGCGCGGCAGAAATGCCCGCTGCAGGGGCTCCGGCCGGTTCGCCCTGCGCGGATCCCTTCCCCGTGGAAGTCTCGGCGCGGCACGTGCATCTCACCCGTGAGGCGGTGGACGTGCTGTTCGGCGCAGGTCACCAGCTCGGGAAGAAAAAGATGCTCAGCCAGCCCGGAGAGTTCCTGTCGGAAGAGCGGGTCAAGCTCGTGACCCCGAAGGGACAGATCGAAAACGTCGCGGTACTCGGCCCGGAACGCAAAGTTGTGCAGGTGGAGCTGTCCGCGACGGACGCGAAGAGCCTTGGGATCAAGGCACCGGTCAACTTGTCCGGCGACCTCAGCGGCGCGGCGGACATGATGATCATCGGTCCCAACGGCTATCTGCAGGCGAACGGCTCCGTGATCATCGCCAGGGCTCATCTGCATCTGACGCCCGCGGACGCCCAGCACTACGGCCTGCGCGACGGTCAGATCGTGAGCGTGCGCGTCGATTCGGCGCGGCCCATCACGTTCGACGGCATCGTCTGCCGGGTGCGTAGCGACATGGCGCTGGCCATGCACATCGACTTCGACGAGGCGAACGCGGGATCCATCGGACCCGGTGCGACCGGACGGCTGGCTTCCGCATGCGGCAGCAGTCCCGCCTTGGCGGCGCAGCCAGCTCCGTCGAATCGATCTGCCCCCGCGAAGAAGACGTTCACGCCCCAGTGCAGACCGCCTTATCCCTCGCCCGCGGCGCACAGCAGAAAGCTGATCACCGAGGCGGATGCGAGACAGATGAAGGCAGGACTGCAGCGCGGCGATACCGTGCGCATCGAGAAGGGCACCATCGTCACACCGGCAGCAAGAGATATCTTTACCAATGCCAGGATCAGACTGGAAACGGTGTAAAAGGAGAAGCAAATGATCATTTGCAAAGTAATAGGACACGTCTGGGCGACGAAGAAAGAACCCAATCTGGAAGGCCTGAAACTGATGGTCGTCCAGGAGGACGAGCCCAAGACGGATAAGACTTACGTGGCAGCCGACGTCGTCGGCGCCGGCATCGGCGAGCGCGTGATCTGCGTTTCCGGCAGCACGGCCCGCAAGGCGTTCGGCAACGACGACATCCCGGCAGATATGGCCATCGTAGGCATCATCGACAGCTTGGAGATCAACAGAAAGGCAAAGTAGCGCCATGAACCTGATCGAAAAGATCGAGGCGGCGGGCGTCGTGGGCTGCGGAGGCGCAGGCTTTCCGACCCACCGCAAGCTGTCCGGCACATTTGAATACCTGATCGCCAACGGCGCCGAGTGCGAACCCTGTCTGCGCCACGACCGTTGGCTGATGCGCAACAAGGCGAAGGAGATCATCGAGGCCATGGACGCGATCGCGGCGGAACTGAACATTCCCAAGGCCGTCGTCGCGCTCAAGGGCCACTACGAAGAAGAGGCGGCTGCACTGGAATCGGCCATCGCTTCGCGCGGTTCTTCCGTGACCGTCCACCGGATGGAGAGCTTCTATCCGGCAGGCGATGAGCAGACCATGGTCTACGAGGTGACCGGCCGCGTCGTGCCTCCTGCTGGCATTCCGGCAGCTGTCGGCGCCGTCGTGGACAACGTCGCGACGCTGTACGCGGTCTGGGAAGCCATGCAGGGCATCCCGTTCACGAAGAAGTTCCTGACCGTGACCGGCGAAGTGAACGTGCCTTCCGTGATGCACGTGCCCGTGGGCACGCCCATCCTGAAGTGCATCGAACTGGCGGGCGGCGCGAAGATCGACGACTATCTCGTGGTCAGCGGCGGACCGATGATGGGCTTTCCCATCGCGCCGGAAAAACTGGCGGAAGCGGCGGTCACCAAGACGACCGGCGGCATCCTCGTGCTGCCCAAGGGCGGCTATCACGAACGGTCCGCGCAGCTGAACATCAAACGCATGCTCAGCCGCGCGAAGTCGGCGTGCATCCAGTGCTCGAACTGCAGCCAGCTCTGCCCGCGGCACATGCTGGGTCATCCGCTCGAGCCGCATAAGATCATGCGCAAGATGGCCATGGGCGGCGACCCCAAAGACATGCTGGACGACCCTGTCATCCGCTCCGCGGCGCTTTGCTGCGAATGCGGCATCTGCGAGGTCTACGCGTGCCCCATGGGTCTCAATCCCAGGAAGATCAACGCGATCATCCGGTCCGAACTGCGCGAGGCAGGCATACGCTACGAGCGTACAGGCGATTCCTGGACGCCCAATCCCGAACGCGAACTGCGCAAGGCGCCGACCGATAAGGTCGCGGCCCGCGCGGGCGTATACCGCTACAACAAACTGGACGTGAGCAATTTCGTCGAGTACGACGGCAGGTGAAGAGCATGAAGAAAGCGATTGGATTTATCGAACTGAACAGCATCGCCAAAGGCGTGGAGACGGCGGACATTGTGCTGAAGACAGCCGAAGTCGACCTGCTGTTTTCCAAGGCGAGCTGCCCCGGCAAGTACTACATTTTCTTTACCGGAGACGTTGCTGCGGTGCAGGCGTCCGTGGACAGCGGACTCGTCATCGCGGCGGACCACGCAGTCGATTCCTGCGTCATTCCGAACATCGACGAGAAAGTCGTCCGGGCCATCAACCAGACGTCTTTCCCTGAGGAAATGGCGGCCATCGGCGTCATGGAGTATTTCTCCGTGACCGCGTCAGTCTACTCCGCGGATGCAGCGGTCAAGGCTGCGAACGTGGACCTCGTGGACGTGCGCCTGGGCACGGGCATCGGCGGCAAGTCGTTCGTCGTGGTCACGGGCGAGGTGGCAGCCGTGCACGCGGCGATCGAAGCCGGCATCCATACTCCGGCGGCGGAAGGCATGCTCGTGTCTTCCGTGGTCATCCCCAGCCCGCATCCCGGATTGCTGGAGAGCCTGCTGTAAAGGAGGGCGCCCATGTTTGACGAAAAGGACAACAAACAGAGGATCATACAGGAATTCGTGCCGGGCAAGCAGGTGACGTTAGCGCACCTGATCGCGAATCCGGATAAAAGCCTGTACAAGAAGCTGGGCGTGCTCGGCGAGCCGGAAGGCGCGCTCGGCATCATGACCATTACCCCTTCGGAAGGCGCCATCATCGCGGCGGACGTCGCGACGAAGGCTGCCAGCGTCGAGGTGGTCTTCGTGGACCGCTTCAACGGCACGCTGATCATCAACGGCGACGTGGCGAGCGTGGAATCTGCGCTTCACAACGTCATCGATACGCTCGGCACGGTCATCGGCTTTACGCCGACGGTCATCACGAGGACGTAAGCATGAAAAAAGTACTGATGGTCGGCAACGTGGCCTGCGGCAAGACGACGCTGCTGCAGGCCCTGGACAATCAGCCCCTCGAGTACAAGAAGACGCAGTCCATCGAGATCGTGGCGGGTCACATCGATTCGCCGGGCGAGTATCTGGAACGCCGCGTGCACCTGCAGAACCTGCTGGTGACCTCGGTCGATACGGACCTCGTCCTGTTTCTGATGGACCCGACGCAGGAACGGTTCATGTATTCGGGCGGGCAGTCGGCGGCATTCCCCGTGCCGGTAGCAGGCGTGATCACAAAGGCGGATCTGGCGACGGAGGAGCAGCTGGAACAGGCGAAGGAACTGCTGCAGCTGGCCGGCGCAGACCCGATTTTTGTCGTGAGCAGCTATACGGGGCAGGGGCTGGAGGAACTGAGAGAGTTTCTGGAGTGAGCGTTTTATGGTGAGCCTTCGGACCGTTTCGAACCGCTCGTCAAGGGAAGATTGACTCGCTTGTCCGAAAGCGGCTCCTCAGTCTCTGCAATATAACTGTAATTTGCCAAATATCCTCTGCAGTATATAATGTGAGTAGACTGCAGAGTTTTTTATGGGGAACTGCAGGGGAGGAGAGACTATGTCGGAAATCCTGGAATTCAGCGAAACAGTCGGATCGAATGCGGCGGTCAACTCGCACTTCGGCCTGATCGTGGACATCGCGATCGGTCTGATCTTCCTGCTGTTCGCTTTATGGCATGCGAAAAGGGGCTTCTACAAGACGTTTTCGGGCATCATCGCCCTCGTCGTCGCGATCGCGCTGGGCATCGCCGGAGCGAACTTCCTGACGGAACCGGCCATGGAAAAGGTGTGGCCGAAGGTCGAAGAGACGGTCTCGGAGAACTACGATTCCAGCGTGGGTAAGACGATCACGGAGCTGCACGATTCCGTGGGAAAGACCGCAGAGAGCCTGCTGAAGCTGACCCATCTGGACGAGGCGGCAGGCGAAGTCCTGGAGGAAAAGGAGCAGGTCTCCTGGACGGAGGCGCCAAAGGCGAAACTGCTGGATCTCGTGCATATAGCCCTAAGGGAAGTCGTGCATGCGGTGCTGTTCCTTGTCATCGCGATCCTGGGGCTGCTGCTGGCGAAGCCCATCAATGCGCTCGTCGACAAGATCAACGACGCGCCGGTGCTGAAGCAATTGGACTGGCTCGGGGGTTTTGTCATAGGGTTATTGGAGTGCCTCGCGATCCTCTTTATCGTGATGAAAGTATGCGAATTGCGCAACGTCAGTTTCTTCCGCGACATCCAGGAAGGCAGCTGGTTCATCACAAAACTCTTGGGATTATAACAAATTACGTTTACCCTTTCTTCACGGGATACCCACACAATGTGGGTATCTTTTATGTCACAAAAGGGGGAAAGAAACATGAAACTCATTCAGACGAATAAAAAGAAGGGCCTGGCAGTCCTGCTGGCGCTCGTTATGGCGATAGGACTCCTGGCAGGCTGCACGCAGGAGACTGCGCAGACCGAAGAAACAACAGAAACAGACGCAGCCGAACTGCAGACCGAATATCCGGATGCGCACGTGCTCGTCTTGAACGAAGACGGTACGGCGACGCTGGACGGCGAGGCATTGGAGGAGTTCGACTACACGTGGCACGCGGATCCGTCCGAGGCCCACGACGACGTCAAGAACTCGCCGGCGGAATACTATACCGGCACCGAGCCCGATACGGATGCCGCGGCGTACATCGCGCACGACATCATTTACTATCCGGAACTCGACGCGGATGCCTTCGTCAAACAGACTTATGACGACGAGACCGAGTGGTGCTATTACTACACGGCGGAAGGCTATACGGACTACATCTTCTCCACGCTGCCTGTGCAGCAGGGAAACAGCGGTGTTCCCACCTCCATGATGCACAGCGAAGAAGACGCGTACGCGAACCCCGTGATCCACATCCGGCAGGCGGGCACCTACATCGTTTCCGGTACCTGGAACGGCCAGATCCTCGTGGATCTTGGTGACGAAGACGATACTCTCACCGATCCCGAAGCGAAGGTGACTCTGATCCTCGCTGGCGCAGACGTGACCTGCACGGTCGCTCCGGCGCTCATCTTCGACGACGTGTACGAATGCGACAACGCCTGGGAAGACAGAGATGAGTACGGTCCGGTCGTCGATACGGCGGAGGCCGGCGCGAACATCATCATCGCGGACGGCACGGAGAACAACTTCAGCGGCTGCAACGTCTTCCGCATTCTGAAGACGAAGTTCAAGGACGATTCCGTGAGTTATGCAGGTCAGGCGCAGAAGAAATCTCATAAAACGGACGGCGCAGTGTATTCGTACGTCTCCATGAACATCGACGGCGAAGAAGAGGGCACCGGTGTGCTGAACATCACCAGCACCCACGAAGGCTT
The DNA here is from genome assembly GCA_017557505.1 of Bacillota bacterium. Taxonomy (GTDB): domain Bacteria; phylum Bacillota; class Clostridia; order Peptostreptococcales; family Anaerovoracaceae; genus RUG11894. The sequence goes on from JAFYYP010000042.1 coordinate 9,804, forward strand.
GGACAGCGAGCTGCATCTGACCATCAACGGCGGCCAGGTGAACATCTTCGCGCAGGACGACGGCATCAACGTGAACGAGGACGGCGTGTCGGTCTTTACGATCAACGGCGGCAGCGTGCACATTCTCGGCGGCCTGGGCAGCGAGGGCGACGGCGTGGACTCCAACGGCTATCTCGTCATCAACGGCGGTGAAGTCGTTGCAAGTGCAAGCCCGATCAGCGACTCCGGCCTGGATTCCGACAAGGGCAGCTATATCTACGGCGGCACCGTTCTGGCGCTCGGCTCCACGATGGACTGGGCGGAAAGCGACGGTACCGATACGACGCAGGCGGTCATGAACCTGCAGTTCAGCAGCTACGAGAGCGCGGACGAAGAGATCGAGATCAAGGACGCGGATGGCAATACGGTATTCTACTATGAACCCGAAGCAGATAAGGTCGTCGGCGGCAACGCGCGGCAGTACCGCGGCGCGATCGTCTCCTGCGAAGGCCTGCAGGTTGGCGGCACCTATACGGTCTACGTCGGCGGCATACAGCAGGGCTATAGCTCCGTGGGCCAGCTCGGCGGTTTAGGAGGATTCGGCGGAGGCCCCGGCGGCTTCGGCGGCGAGAGACCGGACGGCGAGTTCCCGGGCGAGCCTCCCGAGGGCTTCAGCGGAGAACGACCTGAAATGCCGGAAGGCTTCGATGGGCAGCAGCCGGATGGCAACTTCCCGGGTGAGCCTCCCGAGGGTTTTGGCGGCGAAAGACCTGAGATGCCGGAAGGCTCCGACGGCAGCTTCCCGGGCAAACCTCCCGAGGGCTTCGACGGGCAGTTCCCGGGCATGCAGGGCCAGGAAGGCGTCAGCGCAGGCGACCTGACGGCGGACTTCGTACTCGAAGATACGGTCAACGGTTTTTCCGGGGTCAGCGATCTGGCGGAATAGAGTGAAACAAACGCAGGCGGCGCGACTATCGTGCCGCTTTTGTGTTATAATATTCTGTAAAGCTAATCGACTCAAAAAGAGGTGAATCATATGACTAAGATCGACATCTACTCCGGTTTCCTCGGGGCAGGTAAAACCACACTGATCAAGAAACTGGTTGCGGAAGCGTACAAAGGCCAGAAGATCATGATCATCGAGAACGAATTCGGCGAGATCGGTATCGACGGCGGCTTCCTGCAGGACGCCGGCGTGCAGGTTCGCGAAATGAATTCCGGCTGCATCTGCTGCAGCCTCACAGGCGACTTCAAGGTCGCGCTGAAGATGGCGCTCGAGGAATATGCCCCCGACCGCATCGTCATCGAGCCCTCCGGCGTCGGCAAACTGTCCGAGGTCGCGGCGGCCGTCATGGCGACGGGCGACGAACGCCTGGAGCTCGGCGGTCTGACGACGGTCGTCGACGCGTCCAAATGCAAACTGTACCTGAAGAACTTCGGCGAATTCTTCAAGGATCAGGTCGGTACGGCCCACACCATCGTGCTGAGCCGCACAGGCAAGATCTCCGCGGAGAAGGTCGAAGAAGCAGTGCGCCTGCTGCGCGAGCTCAACGATAAGGCTCAAATCGTCACAGCGGACTGGGACGACCTGGACGGCAAGGACATGCTGGCTATCATCGACGGCAGGGACGCGCTGTCCGAGGAACTGGCAGAGCTGATTCGCCAGCACGTCGAAGAAGACGCCAAGTGGGAGGCAGAAGACGCCGAGCACGAAGAGCATGATCACGACCACGAAGAACACGAGCATCACCACCATCATCACGACCACGATGATGACGATGACGACGATGATGAAGACGAGCACGAGCATGAGCATCATCACCATGACCACAATCATGAGGAACACGAACACCACCATGATCACGATCA
>JAFYYP010000043.1 GCA_017557505.1 Bacillota bacterium
CACGAAGATGTTCCGCCGCATCCTGGACCAGTACCGGGAGACGTTCGACGACCCCCTCGACAACGTGACGCTCGGTCCGCTGGGCCGTCCGGCGGAACCCATGGAAATGGCCAATATCGTGGCCTTCCTGTGTTCGGACGAGGCGTCGTACGTCAACGGGTCGAACTGGCTCGCCGACGGCGGCATGACCCTGGGATAAATCGTTCCGTCCATTTTGCCGCATATTACACTTTAATTTACAAAGTGATACACTTTATGCAGAAATGAATCGCTTCTGTGTTCCGAAGCGATTCGGCCAAGAGGGAAGCCGGTTCAAGTCTGGCGCAGTCCCGCCACTGTAAGCGAAGAGCGAAGGCAAAAGCCATTGGGAAAACCCGAGAAGGCGCCCGAGCGAAGACGCGCAAGCCAGGAGACCTGCACAGGAGAGCAAGCAACCGGCGCGGAAATCGGAAAGGCTTATCAACGCAGTAAATACGGGCTGTGGTTTTTTCCACAGCCCTTTTCATTTGCTTTCCATCCGCGGGGGTTTCGAACATGATCCAGACATGTTTGAGACCCCCGCTCCTTCATAAAAAACATCTTAAACATATATCTACAGAAAAGGAGGAATAGGGGGTAGGAGAACGGTAATTTAATAAGCCCGCTTCTTTTCAGAAGCGGGCTTTTGGATTCCGGTCAATAATCCCACTGCCGGTAGTACCGGCGGATCTGCGTGGGATGGCAATTGATCTGCTCCATGTGCGCGTCGATCCTCGTCGTGATCGTGCGGGCCACAAGGTGTGAAATGCTTCCGCGGAACGCAGGGCGGATGCCTGTCAGCGGGTAATCCTTCGTATCGATAAAGGTGTAGTTGGCGCAGACCTGCGGGAGGAAGCGCGCGACCCGCTCTGCAAGCGGACGCTGCGAATCTTCTCCAAGGAACAGCGTCACCGGGGTGTCGCGGTCTATGATCTCCAGCGTGCCATGGAAGAATTCGCCGGCATGGATGGATTTGGACCGTCTCCAATGCTGCTCTTCCCAAAAGCACATAGCATAGGAATAGGTATGTCCGTACTGGTTGCCGCATCCGATGAAGTAATGCATGGAATCGTCATGGTGCTTTTCTGCAAAAGCGCGGGCAAAGCTGTCCGACAGTTTGCTCGTTTCTATGAGAGCATCTGCCAAATGAGCGTCCATTTCCCTGTAATAGTCTTCGTATTCGGGAAATTCGCCGTTATCGTACAGGAAGCGATCTGCAGCCATGAAAAATTTCAGCTGTTCGTTGGCAGGATATTGGATGCAGTAGTCGGAAAGCTCTGCCAGCGGCGTGTCCGGTGTATCCACGAAACCGAAGATCACAGCTCCTGCAGCCTTTGCCTTTCGTACGGACTCCACAACTTCGACGGTCGTTCCTGTTACGGACGAGAAAATGATCACCGTACCTTCTCCTACACAGCGGTCTCCGGTCGTGTTGTATTGGGAGGACAGCAGCGAACTGACCCATATGACAGATCTCTCTTTCATGTGGACTTCCGCTTGCATCGCGGAAGCCCATGTGCCGCCAATGCCCAGAAAATAGAGATTGCGGAAACTCCGTTCGCAGAGTCCATCCACGATCTCTTCGATCTGCGGGCGCAGTGCCAGCGCGTTCTGGATGCTGTCTCTTTGCTTTTGTTCGTCAAACTTGATCATGTTTGTCACCTGCGACTTTCTGTTCTGCGTTCAGATTGAAGATGTCCCGGCACACGTCCAGCAGGGGGTCATGGTCGTGGTCTCGCTGCGTTACGTAATCAGCAGCGTCTTTCAACTCTTGAGCTGCATCTGCCACTGCGATGCCGATTCCCGCGCCTTTGACCATTTCCATATCGTTCAGCCAGTTGCCCATGGTCACGATATCTTCTATTGGGATGTTCAGATGATCCGCCAGAATGCAGATTCCGTTCCACTTGCTGATGCCCCGCGGGGTGAGGTCGAAACAGCCAGGCTCGGAATTAAAATGATCCAGCGGCAGATCGTTTTCCCGGATATAGGCGAGGATCTCGTCGCTGTCCCGGGCAGTCATGAAACCTTCGATACGGTCCAGCGGCAGATCATCCGCCGTCCGGTACATGATTGGTTCCACACCGGTGCGGCCGATGTATTCCTCTACACCGTCTGTCATAATGTTCAGGCAAAACCCTTCCGCGATGACCACGTAGAGCTGCCAGCCGTTTGCGTTACAGACGTTGATCAACCGACGGGTCGTCTGCGGATCCACAAACTTTTCGTAAAAGCGTTCCTTCGACGGGCGGTGCTCAATGATACTGCCCGTGTTCAGGATGACGTAATCCGTGCAGTCGTACAGATATTGGAAGTTCACCATATCGTATTCCCGGCGGCCTGTAGCATAGCTTACGACATGTCCATGCGCACGCAGCATATTGAGCGCGCGCATGCTTTCTTCGTGAAGTACGCCGTCAGAATCCAGGATCGTACCGTCCAGATCCATGGCGAGTAGTTTTTTTCCCAAAGAGGTCTCCTTTCCGCAAAGCCTGTGAAAAGCGGACATAACAGTACTCTTTTTTATAGTATACTATAGGGGGGAATTGACCCGTCAATGGTAAAAAACTGTACATCTCAGAAAAGATTGTGTGGAATGGTACGCATGGAGAAGAACGTGAACGGACGGTATCAGGAAAAACTTCAGAATCAGTTTCTGCGGAGTACGATACTGCCCATTCTGATTTGTTTCGCGGTCTTTGCTGCGGTTCTGCTGGCTTACAGCGAGGGCTTTTCCCGTTATAGCCTGAATGCCAGAGCCGTGCAGGCGCGCGACCAGGCGGATGCGATCTATGAGTATTATGTTTCTTACCTGTCAGATAAAGATGCACAGGAGGATATTAAGAAGTTTTATGGCGGGGAGATCAGCGAGCGGCTGATGACCTACGCATTCCGGATGCGCTGCGAAGAAGCGCCTGTGAAAGCGGATCTGCTGTTATTGAACAACCACGGCGAACAGGTCTATTACAGCGGCAGGAGCGATGTGACCGCACTTCATCCTGAGTATTACCGGGAAACGATTTTTCAATACCGGCCCATAGACAGTTCCGTCCTCAGCCGTTTCTACTATTTTCTCGGGGATGCCTCCTGGATTCTGAACGCAGTGATATTTGACGATTCCGGCGATTCGATAGGGCAGGCATTTATCCTTTTGGGCGAAGCGGATCTGGAGCTTGCTTTTCACCAGTTCAGCTACGAGATCGTGTTGGCGGACAATGGCGGATTGGCTGCGATGACCACGAATCACGATCTGCTGGATCATCGACATCGCCTGCTCTTTGCGAACCGGTCCTCTTACTCGGGAGACGATTCGTCCTATCTGGTCCGGACCGTGCCTCTGACCCGTCTGGATGCCAGCGTTTCCGCGCTTTCCGAACGGCCGAACTGGAGAGGTTACATTCTGCCGTACCTCGGCGCGCTTGCCGTGATCTTGGGATTGATCGCCTATCAGTCGACCCGTTTTGGCAGGGATCTTGCGTTGGACAGCGCCAGGTCGCTTGAAAAACTGCATTCGGAGATGGCATCTGTTCAGAGAGATCCGGAATTACGGATCTCCGTCGAATCAGACGACGAGTTCAGCGATATCGCCGGCGGAATCAATCGCATGCTGGATCACGTGCAGGAACTGAACCAGAAGAGCCTTGCGCTGGAACGCAGCAGAAACGATCTGGCTAAAGCTCAGATCAAAGCGCAGTTCCATCCGCATTTTATCTACAATACGCTTGAGAGCATACGGTTTGCCATCCTGATGGACGATGACAAAAGAGCCAGCGATATGTTGTTGGCGCTTACGAGTCTGCTGCGTTATTCGGTGGAACATAACGATTTCATCAGTCTCGAAGAGGATATGGAGCATATCAGGGAATATCTGGACATCATGCGCTTTCGCTACGGCAACCGCTTCCGTTATCAGTTTGAGATCGAAGAGGACACGAAATCTTATCTTATTCCGCCGCTGTTCGTACAGCCGTTGTTGGAGAACAGTCTGAAGTACGGTTTCGCAGGTCAGGATACCCTTGAATTGTCAGTTCAGACGTGGCTGGATGGGGAGGAGCTCCACATTCGCATCAGCGACAATGGCATCGGTATGACAGAAGAGGAACTGACACTGCAGCGACGCCTTCTGGAGGAAGGCCAGTTCGCGGAGGGTCATTTCGGTATCGGTCTGGTGGCTCGCAGCCTGAAACTGCAATACGGAGAAGACAGTACCGTCGTACTTGACAGTGAATACGGAAAAGGACTAACTGTGGAGCTTACGCTTAAGAAGAAGGTGGACGGCGATGGGATATAAGATGTTGATCATTGAAGATGAGGTCATGATCCGCAAAGGGCTTGCACTTTTCACGGACTGGAAAGCTCACGGCATCACGGAGGTCCGGGAGGCATCCAATGGTGCGGAAGGGCTGGAAATGATCAAATCGTTTCAGCCGGATATCGTGATCACGGACATCTGCATGCCTATACGTTCGGGCTTAGAGATCATTGAAGAGACGATGGTGGAGTACAAGTACATTCCCATCATCATCAGCGGCTATTCAGATTTCGAGTATGCGCAGCAGGCCATCGAGTATGGGGTCACAGCGTATTTGCTGAAGCCGGTGGATACGGATAAGCTGCTGGAAGCTGTGGAAAAGGCGAAGGAAGAACTGCATAAGCAGAGTCTGCTCGAGGATTATCAGACATCTTGCAACAACTTCATCAACAGCGGGTTCTTCGTCGAGAAACCGCAGCAGCAGTACGGTCCGATCGTTACGCAGATGCTGGATTATGTCCATGATCATTATTCTGAGAAAATCACGCTGGGAATCATCGCAGAACATCTGCATTACAGCGAGAACTTCATTCTGCGCCGCTTCAAGGAAGAGGTGAAGGCGAACTTCTCGGAGTATCTGTCGCAATACCGGATCAGCCGGGCGATGGATCTGATGCGCACGTCGGAAAACACACTGTCCGAGATCGCCGCCCTCTGCGGTTTCTCGGAGTACAAGTATTTTCGCATAGTGTTCACCCGTTACGTGGGATGCACGCCAAAAGACTTTCAGCGCCTCGTTAAAGAGGATAGATTTTTCGCCAAGAAGCAATAAAATTCCCTCTGGGTTTTTCTTCTGATTCTATATACTTTAAGGTAACAAAGTGTCCTCGGACGTCTGATCCCGAGGTATCAAGAGTTGTTATTAAGGAGGAAACATTACCATGAAGAAGTTTCTTGCAATCCTGCTGGCCATGATGCTGGTCTTCAGCCTTGCTGCCTGCTCTAGCGGCGGAAACGAACCCGCTCCGGCAGATACCGGCGACGGAGGCGCAGAAGAGGAAGCCAAGCTGGTCGTTTACACCGCAGCTTCCGACGAACAGCTCGACGTTATCGTTCCCCTCTATGAGGAAATGTACGGCGTCGAAGTCGAAGTCATCTCCGCAGGCACCGGCGAAATGCTGGCCCGTGCAGACTCCGAAAAGGCTGACCCCTACGGCGACCTGTTCCTGGGCGGCGGCGAATCCAACTTCAACGCCTATTCCCACCTGTTCCAGCCGTACGTGAGCTCCGAGGATCCCAACCTGATTCCCGAGTTCCGCAACAATACCGGATGGATCACCTATTACTATCTGGACTGCCCGACCTTGCTCTATAACAATGATCTGATCGGCGATATCGAGATCAAGGGTTACGAGGATCTGCTCCAGCCCGAACTGAAGGGAAAGATTGCGATGCCGGATCCGACCGCATCTTCCAGCGCCATCATGCATGTGCAGACCATCCTGACCGACTTCGGCGGTTTGAACGTCAATAACGAACAGGGCTGGGATTACCTGACCAAGCTGTATGAGAACATGGACGGCAAGATGGCTTCCGGTTCCTCTGCTGCTTACAAGTCAGTCGTTGACGGTGAAAATACTGTCGCGCTCACCTATGAAGAAGCATCTGTCCGCCTGAAGAGCCAGGGGGCAAACGTTACCATCGTATACATGGAGGAAGGCACCGTCTTTACCCCGACCACGCTGGGCATCTTCAAGGACTGCAAGCATCTCGAGAATGCCAAGAAGTTTGTCGACCTCGTTCTGAGTCAGGAAGTTCAGAACATCCTGTGCAAGGATCTGTGCCTGCGTCCCGTCCGCGATGACGTCGATTATCCCGACTACTTCGCATCCGTGGCAGACGTTTATACCGTCGTACTCGACCAGGATTACATCAACGAGCATAATCCTGAGCTGATCGAGCGCTGCAAGGACATCCAGACCACTATTGGCTTCTAGTTTGGCCAGAATTTTTCTTAACATTTCCAAGCATATAAAGGACTTTGGCTGCTGCAAGAAGCAGCCAAAGTCCTCTCACTATTCCATCGGAATTTCCGCTTTTACAGGGGAACGCTATGAGCACGATTACCATCAAAAATGCGCTGAAAAAATACGGCGATATCACTGTCATTGAAGGGCTCAATCTGGAGATCAAAGACGGAGAGCTGTTTACGTTGCTGGGACCATCCGGCTGTGGAAAAACAACGCTGCTGCGCATGATTGCCGGCTTCAACACGATCGAGGGCGGCGATTTCTATTTCAACGATGAGCGGATCAACGACAAGGATCCTGCTAAGCGGAATATCGGTATGGTGTTCCAGAACTACGCAGTCTTCCCGCACTTGACGGTGCGAAAGAACGTCGCGTTTGGCCTGAACAACCGTAAACTTGATAAAAAGACCGTCACGGAAGAAACGGACCGCTTCCTGCGGATGATGAAGATCGACGAATATGCCGACCGTTTGCCGCAGAACCTGTCCGGCGGGCAGCAGCAGCGAGTGGCGTTGGCGAGAGCCCTTGCTGTAAAACCCGATGTGCTGTTGATGGACGAGCCTCTATCAAACCTGGACGCGAAACTGCGTCTGGAAATGCGCCAGGCGATCCGCAACATCCAACGGGATCTTGGCATTACGACCGTTTACGTCACGCATGATCAGGAAGAGGCTATGAGTATCTCCGATACGATCGCAGTTATGGATCACGGAGTCATCCAGCACCTTGGCGCGCCGAAGGAGATCTACCAACGTCCGGCTAACCTGTTCGTGTCGAATTTCATCGGCCGCAGCAACACGCTGGCCGGCCGTATGGAGAATGGCAGCCTGATTTTGGAAGGTTCCCGCTTTACGCACGAATTCTGGGTTAATATCCCGGACGGTCCTGTGAAGGCAGCCATCCGTCCCGAAGAGTTCCTGATCTCCGCAGAAGTGCAGACCGGAATTCCGGGCACCGTTACCGATACGATCTATTTGGGCATGGACACGCACTATATGGTCAGGCTGGAGAGCGGTGAAGAAGTCCTCGTCATCCAGGAATCCACGCTGGCGGATAACTACCGGATGGGCGAACGCGTGTGGCTGACTCTCAACGAGCGGAAGATCAACATTTTCACGGAAGACGGCAATAGAAATTATCTGAGAGGATAAGGAGCGAAACCATGACGAAGAAAACATTCAAAATGGACATATGGTTCGCCATAACGCTCGGCCTGCTGCTCCTGTATCTCGTCTTTCTGCTCTTCCCGATGGGGAATCTGTTCCGCATGGCCTTCTATGATGGCGAGAGTTTTACGCTGAAGTATTTCCAGACGTTTTTCACGAAGAAATACTACACGATGACCATCGCGAACAGCTTTAAGGTCTCCACGGCAGCTACGATCGTTTCCCTGATCGTCGGTGTGACCATGGGTTATCTGTATTCCGTATACGAGATCAAGTTGGCGAAAACCGTGCGCATGTGCATCGTCCTCGCGACTATGTCGGCGCCTTTCGTCGGGGCATACGCCTGGATCCTTCTGATGGGCCGCAACGGCGCGTTTACCGTCTTCCTGCAGAACCTGTTTCCTCAGGTCGAGATTCCCAGCATCTACGGTTTCGGCGGCATCCTGCTCGTTTTTACGACGCAGCTGTTCCCCCTGGTGTTTCTGTATATCACCGGTGCTATGAGCAAAATGGACAACTCGCTCATGGAGGCGTCCGTAAACATGGGGTGCAGTGGGGTCAACCGCTTCTTCAAGGTGATCGTCCCGCTGATCATGCCCAGCATCCTGGCCTCCGGTTTGTTGGTGTTCATCCGCGCGCTGTCCGACTTCGGTACGCCTTTGCTGCTGGGTGAAGGCTACCGTACCTTCCCGGTGACCCTGTACAACGAATTCGTCGGCGAGGTCTCCCAGAACAAGGGATTTGCTTCCGCTATCGGCATTGTAGCGATCGCCATCACCTGCGCGATCTACATCGTGCAGAACATCGCGACGGTCAAGACGTCCTTTGCCATGAGCGCGCTCAATCCCGTGCCTAAGAAGAAGCCAAAAGGCCTTGCAGCATTCCTGGTCCATTTCTATATTTACCTCGTGACCGGTATCTCCATCCTGCCGCAGGTCTACGTTACGTACTGCTCGTTCCGCAATACGAGCGGCATGCTCTACATCGACGGCTATTCGCTGCAAAGTTATCGTGAGATGTTCGGAAAACTGCACCGCAGCGTGGTGAACACCATCAAGATCCCCGTGATCTCCCTGGCGTTCATCCTGGTCTTTGCCGTACTGATCGCCTACATCTCCGTACGGCGCCGCAATGCGCTGACAAGTTCCGTGGACATGATCTCCATGATTCCGTACATCATCCCCGGCACAGTCGTCGGTATCGCGATGGTCACGAGCTTCAACAAGCCGCCGCTGATCCTGACCGCAACCACGACGATCATGGTCATCTCCCTCGTCATACGGCGTTTGCCCTATACGATCCGGGCGTCCGTCGCTACGTTGCAGCAGATCCCGCTGTCCATCGAAGAAGCGGCGATCTCGCTGGGAGCCAGCAAGCTGAAGACGTTTGCTCGTATCACGATCCCAATGATGTCTTCCGGCATCATTGCAGGCGCGATTTTGTCCTGGGTTACGCTGGTGACGGAGTTGTCGACCGCTATTTTCCTGTATACGGCTCGTACCCAGACGCTGACCGTTGCGATCTATACGCAGATCGTCCGCGGACATTATGGTGTGGCTTCGGCAATGGCGACGTTGCTAACAGCAATCACCATCGTATCGATGATCCTGTTCAACATCGTCAGCCCGGAAGGGGACATCACATTGTAGGCAAAAAAAGAAAGCGCTTCCGGACCATACCGGAAGCGCTCTTTTTGTGCAGAATAGACCGTTAGAGTCCGGATGCCACGCTGACTTCGAGGATGTTGTCTTCGAAGGTGACGACGCGGCATTCACGGCCCTTTCCGTCTGCTGGCTCGTAGAAGAAGTGGTATCCGTTTTCATGGAAGCGGCGGATGACCTCGTTCAGCTTTTCTCTGCTGTCGACGCGGATCGCCATATGGACGATACCTGTCCGGTTCCATTCCTTCGGCTGATCTGCAATTTCCGGCTTTGTCATGAGCTCGAGGCGTGCACCGTCGCCAATATCCATGATGTAGGAGTAGTACTTGTTTTCTTCTTCATTGTACTCTGCTGCCAACGTAGCGCCGAAATTGTCTTCAAAGAAGGATCTGGCAGCGTCCAAATCCTTGACGAACATGCCGATGTTGGCGATCACCGTCTTCGGCTTCTTTGGATTGTAGCTGACTTCCAGAACGATATCTTCGAACGTCATGACGCGGCATTCGCCGCTGCCTTCTCCGGGCGCGGGTTCATAGAAGAAATGATAGCCGTTTTCATGGAAGCGGCGGATGATCTCGTCCAGTTTTTCTCTGCTGGGCACGCGGATCGCGATATGCGCAAACCCCGTGCGGTTCGGATCTTTCGGGATATCCACGATCTCGGGCTTGGTCATGAGCTCGAGGCGCGCGCCGTCGCCGACATTCATGATGTAGGAATAGTACTGGTTCTCTTCTTCATTATATTCAGCTGCCAGCGTTGCTCCGAAATAGTCTTCGAAAAACTGTCTCGCACCTTCCAGGTCTTTGACGAACAAACCTGCGATTGAAATATACATGGGATCCTCCTTTATTATTCTTCAAAAGGAACAGCGTTTCTGCGAAGTTTGCTGCCTCTCTCTAAATATCTATTGTACAGGCAGAACGACGCAGATACAATAGAATCGAAAAGGTATTCCTATACAGCGGGTTTGTTTAAGGAGAACAGCAATGAAGGATTACGCATCGCTTCCGGCGGAAGAAAAAGAAGCCCTCGTCAAAAGGGCGATGGATGTCGCCTGGCACATCGAATACGACTACGGCAACTGCATCCAGAGCGTGCTCTGCGGCCTGATGGAGGCGTTTCCCGACATGGGGCTGACCTCTGACATGGTCAAAGCGTCTTTCGGCCTGGCCGGCGGCGGATGCATCTCGCTGAAGGGCACCTGTGGCGCGCTGTGCGGCGCAGCCATGGCCATCAGCCTGTTCTACGGCCGTCCCATCGACGACCTGCCCGGTTACTACGACGACTGCCACGCGCTCATCCGTACCGTGTTCGATGCGTTCGAGGAAAAGTACGGCAGCGTGCTGTGCGCGGACGTGCTCGAACATAATCTCGGTAAAGCCTATGACTGGAAGATTGAAGAAGAGTTCCACGCGTACAACGACCACGACGGATCGGGCCACGACGCGAAGGTCGCGGCGTTCGTCACGGAGACCGTTGCCCGCATGATCTTAGACGGAAAGCTCAAGCAGGACGGAAAACGCCCCGACGTGGATAACCCCTACTTCGTGCCTCCTGTTTACCGGGAGCGCGGTCTCGTATGACAGCAGAATGAAGGAAAGCAGGCCTCCGGCACGGCATGCCGGAGGCCTTTGCTATTGAAGAGACGTTGTGATATAATTAATTGGTTAAAGTTCCGTTAAAAAAGCGGCTACGGCCGTTCCGTACGATACATCACAGATAGGAGGTCAGAATGGCAAAGAAATCCTACACCAACGAAGAGATCCAGCGGACCGCGAACAAGATCCGTAAGCAGGTTCTCAAGTTTGCCATCGAAAGAGGCGGATGCTACATCACCCAGACGAATTCATCCGCAGAAGTGCTGGCAACGCTGTACCTGGACGTCATGAACCTCGGCGAGAGCGAAGGCGATCCCGACGGTATCCTGTTCCCCGGCGTTCCCGGCCCCGACAACATGGATTTTCCGAGAGGCAACAGCTACAACGGTCCCACGAAGGCACCGTACGACAGGTTCTTCCTGTCCCCGGCCCACTACGCCTGCACGCTGTACTGCACACTGTTTGCAGTCGGCCGCGTCAGCGAGACCGGTATCGAACGCTTTAACAAAGACGGTTGGATCTTCGAACAGATCGGCGCGGAGCACTCCCCCGGTTTCGAGACCACGGCAGGGTCCCTGGCGCAGACCATCTCCGTTGCCTGCGGACACGCCCACGCGCGCAAGCTGAAGGGCGAAGAAGGCACGATCTGGTGCTTCATGTCCGACGGCGAGCTGGAAGAAGGACAGCTGTGGGAAGCCATCCAGGCAGCCGCGTTCTACAAGCTCGACAACTTCGTCCTCGTCTGCGACATCAACGGCCAGCAGATCGAAGGTCCGACGAAGGAGATCATGAACACGCAGCCCCTGTACGACCGCTTCACTGCGTTCGGCGCCAAGACCGTCGAGATCGACGGCCACGACATCCAGGCGATCAAGGATGCGTGCAGAACGCCCCATCCGGGTCAGCCGCTCGTCGTGCTGTGCGACACTAAACCGACCCACGGCATGCCGTTCCTCGATCACCGCACCGAGAGACTGCACTTCGTGAACGTCAAGACACCTGAACAGATCGCGGAAGCCAAGGCTTTCTACGACAGCATGGAATAGGAGGAAAGCGCTATGATCATGGAAACAAACGTATACTCCAAGAGCATTACCGAATGGGGCGCCAAACATCCCGAGACCGTCGTGCTGTCCGCGGACCTGGGCACCTCCTGCGAGATCATGGAGTTCAAGAAGAATTATCCCGACCGTTATTTCTCCCTGGGCATCGCCGAGCAGAACATGATCGGCTGGGCCGCGGGTCTTGCCAGAGAAGGCTTCCTGCCTTACCTGCATTCCTTCGGCGTTTTCCTGTACAGACGCGTTCTGGACCAGGTCGAGATGTCCGTGGCTTACGGCAACCTGCCGGTCGGCCTCGTGGGCTTCGTGCCCGGCCTGACCACGCCCGGCGGCGTATCGCACCAGTCCACCAACGACATCGGCACGCTGCGCTGCGTACCCAACATGCGCATCTACTCCATCGCAGACGCGACGGATATCGAGGGCTTCCTGCCCATGGCCTATGAAGCCGGGGGTCCGTTCTACGTACGCATGCTGCGCAAGTCCGTTCCCAGACTGTTCCCGGCAAACGAACCCATCGAGTTCAACCACGCGAGGATCGCGGCGGAAGGCTCCGACGTGGCCCTCTTCACCGAGAACATCGCCACCGAAGAAGGCCTGAAGGCCGTCAAGGTGCTGCAGAACCACGGCGTATCCGTGCAGATGCTGTCCGTATCCACGCTCAAGCCGTTCACCGACCCGCAGGTCGTGGACGCTTTGAAGAAGGTCAAGTACGGCGCGGTCACCTATGAGAACCACAACATCATCGGCGGCCTGGGCACCTGCGTTGCCGAAGTCATGGCAGAGAACGCGATCGCCAAGCCGCTCGTCAAGGTCGGCGTCAACGATCTGTACACCCACGGCGCGTCCAAGATGTTCCTGCTGAAGAAGTACGGCGTGGACGCCATGAGCTGCGTCAAGGCAGTCGAAAAGCTGATCGGCAAGGACCTCGGCATCGACGAATCCGAGATCGAGGCAGTCCGCTTCGAAGATTTCAACGGCGTCGCGTAAGCGCATAAAGGAGATAACTAATGTTCGAAGATACCAAAAAACAAATCATCAAAGCAGGTATGAGCCTGGACCGCTACGGTCTGATCGCCCTGTCCGGCGGCAACGTATCCGTCAGAATGCCCTCCGGCGAGATCCTCGTCACGCCGTCCGGCATGATCTATGAAGATCTGGTCCCCGACGACATCCTCGTCATGGACCTGCAGGGCAAGATCATCGAAGGAACGCGCAAACCCTCCTCCGACACCGAAGCCATCCTGTACATCTTCCAGAACATGCCCGAAGTCACCGCGGTCATCCACACGCATCAGCCGTACGCGACCGCCATCGGCCTCGTTCAGGATGAATTCGAAGTCAACCTCACGACGCTGGCCAACGCCACGGCAGGCCCCGTCAAGGTGACCCCGTACAGCTCCGCCGGTTCCATCGACATGGGCATCGACACCGTGAACTACATCGGCGACAGCCTGGCGATCATCATGGCGCATCACGGCGTCATGACCGTCGGCAAGGACAAGGGCTTAAAGCAGGCTCTGTACGCAGCCGTCTATCTCGAAGAGGCAGCGAAGTGCTATCTGGCCGCCAAAGCTTGCGGCAAGATGAAGCAGATGACGCCGGAGCAGATCCAGCAGTCCATCGACGTGTTCAAATTCTACGGCCAGGGCACTCCCACCATCCCCAAGGATCTGGTCAAGAGAGTCTAAGGAGGACCCTATGAGCACCGAAACCGGCAGAAAGATCCTCATCATCGAGGACGAGAAGCCGATCTCCGACATCATCAAGTTCAATCTCGTGAAAGAAGGCTACGAAGTCGAGACCGCGTACGACGGCCAGGAAGGACTGGACAAGGCCCGCAGCTGCGGCGCCCAGCTCATCCTCCTGGACATCATGCTTCCGATCATGAGCGGGTTTGAGGTGTGCAAAAGGATCCGCGAGACCAGCGAGATCCCCATCATCATGCTGACCGCCAAGGAAGAGGAAGCCGATAAGGTCCTCGGCCTGGAGCTCGGCGCGGACGACTACATCACGAAGCCGTTCGGCATGCGGGAACTGCTGGCGCGCATCAAGGCGAATCTGCGCCGCACCGAACTTCTGGACAGCAAGGCGGAGGAGCCTGCGGACGTTCAGGAGTTCGGCAAGCTGCAGATCGACATGAACCGCTACGAAGTCCGCAAGGACGGACAGCCTCTGGATCTGACGCTCCGCGAATTCGAGCTGCTGAAGTATCTGGCGACGAGAGACGACAAGGTCTTTTCCAGAGAACAGCTGCTGGAAGACGTCTGGGGCTATGAGTATTACGGCGATATCCGCACCGTGGACGTCACGGTGCGCCGCCTGCGGGAAAAGCTGGAGGATGACCCCGGCGATCCGAAATACATCATCACGAAACGCGGCATAGGCTATTACTTCAGCAAGCAGTGAATATCTTCCGGCGCGGCAGCGTACGGTGGAGAATAGCGCTGATCTACTTCATGCTGTTCTTCGTCGTCATGACGCTCGTGGCGGTCTTCCTCGTGAACCGCATCGAGCAGTACCAGCTGTCCTCTCTAAAAGAGAATATCGCCAAGACCATCAGCGAAAGCAACCTCCCGTCTTACCTGGGAGCCTATGATTCGCTGTCTTCCTATGGGGAAGAGATCCAGGACGTCCTGGATTCCAGCTGGAGCAGCTTTACCGAAGAACTGTCGGTCGTGGACGGGAAGATGCAGATCTGCGCGTCCACGAACGCGAACCTCGTGGGCAGGTCCGCCGCGGACGTGTTCGACGCGTCCATCATCGCGTCCTGCCTGCTCTCCGGCGATCCCGGAGAATCGGACGCCGTCCTGTCGGGCGGTATTCCGGTCAAGAATCTGTGCTACAGCATCCCGAATGCGAAGGACCCGGGCGTCATCTATGTCAGGGCGGACCTTTCGAGCATCCAGTCGTTCGTGTCGCAGAGCAAGGTGATCTTCATCCGGGTCATCCTGATCGCTCTGCTGGCGACCGTTATCCTGGGCTTTGCCCTTGCGGGCAGCATCACGCGGCCCATCAACGACGTGACGGATACGGTACAGAAGATGTCTTCGGGCGACTTTTCCGAAGGCGTCACCGTCAACAGCGACGACGAGATCGGCCAGCTCGCGGACATGTTCAACATGATGCGCGAAAAGCTGTCCGATACGCTGTCGGAGATCACGGGAGAAAAGAACAAGCTGTCCACGATCCTCGAATACATGGCGGACGGACTCGTCGCCATCGACCTGGACGGGGGCATCATCCACGTCAACCCTGCGGCCAGGGCGATCCTCGAATTGGATCCGGTGGACCCGCTGCCCAAAGACTACGACGCTCTGATGGGCCACATCTCCGACAACATCGGCCTGGAGCGGATCAAGGGCAACTGCGAGATCCACGGGGCGCAGGACGTGTTCTCCTACGGCAGCAGCATCTTCGCGATCCATTACGACCGGTTCAAGGATGAAGACGGCGAGGATATCGGCATCATCATCCTGATCCAGGACATCACCGAACGGCAAAAGCTCGAGGACATGCAGCGCGATTTCGTGGCGAACGTGTCGCACGAGCTGAAGACGCCGCTCACGACCATCAAGAGCTATACCGAGACGCTGATGGACGGCGCCGTGGAAGATCCCGAGATGGCCAGGAGCTTCCTGGGCATCGTCGACAACGAGGCGGACCGCATGAACCGTCTCGTCAAGGACCTTCTGCAGCTGTCGAGGCTGGACCACCGCCAGGAGCGCATGAACTTCCTGGAGGCCAACATCGTCTCGCTTGTCCGCCAGTGCATGGTGAAGGTCGAGATGACCGCCCAGCAGAAAGGGCACCAGCTGAACGCGCTGTTCGACGAGAAGATGAACATCCGCGTGCTGATGGACAAGGACCGCATGGAGCAGGTCATCCTGAACGTGCTGACCAACGCCATCAAGTACACGCCGGACGGCGGCCGGATCGACGTCGACATCGATTCGGACGGCAAATACGTGCAGATCATCGTTTCCGACAACGGCATCGGCATTTCCGAAGAAGAACTGCCCCGCATCTTCGAGCGCTTCTACCGGGTCGATAAGGCCCGCTCGCGCAAGATGGGCGGCACGGGATTGGGCCTTGCGATCACGAAGCAGATCGTGGAAGAGCACCAGGGCACCATCACGGCGGAAAGCACGCTGGGCAAAGGAACGAAATTCATCATTACCCTCCGGGTCGCCTCGCACAGGGGCACCCCGAACATCGATTAACCAGACGCATGAAAGAAGAGAAGAAAGTCAGCAGCTTCACCTACGATCTTTTGGAGCGCGAAAGCCAGACGGAAGAACAGAAAGAGCGCCGCGAGATCCGCAGAAAGAAGCTGGAAGACAGAACAAAAGTAAAAGACGACCCTGCGAAGGAAAAGCGGGCGAAGAACCGCCGCCGGACGATACTGGTCCTTCTGATTGCTGTCGTGGTGATCGGCACGTTTACCGTGCGTTCCGTGCAGCGCATGATCGCGCTGACCCGGGAGAGGGCGATGGTGCAGGCGCAGCTCGAAGAGCTGGAGAAGCGCCGCAGCGAGCTCGAAAACGAGCTTCTGATGGTCAATTCCGACGAGTACGTCGAGCAGCAGGCCAGAAGCCAGCTGCATATGATCAAACCGGGCGAAGTGCTGTACATCGTGCCCAGCAGCACGGAGTACACGCAGGCGGAGCCCGAAGAAGAACCGGCGGAAGAAGCGCCGGCCGAAGAGGCGAAGCCCTGATGGAGAAGCTCTCCCTGAAGGAAGCCGTCGTCGTGGAAGGAAGGGACGACGAAGCCGCGGTGCTGCGCGCCGTCGACGCCGCCGTGATCCCGACGCACGGCTGGGGATTTCCCGCCGAAGCGCTGGAGCGCATCCAGAGCGCTTATGAAAAACAGGGCATCATCATCCTGACGGACCCCGACCACGCGGGGGAAGAGTCCCGCAGAAGGCTCGCGGCGATGTTTCCGGACGCGAAGCACGCCTATCTGGCGCGGCCGGACGCTGTCAAAGAAAAAGACGGCCGGACGGTCGACGTCGGCGTGGAGAACGCTTCGCCCGAAGTCATCCGGGACGCGCTTTTGGCCGCCAGAGCGGAAACGCGCGAAAATGCTGCAGAGCCCGCCGTGACGCAGGCGGAGCTGATCGCGCTCGGCCTTGCGGGAGACGCCGGCAGCAAACGGCTGCGCCAGGTTCTCGGCAAAGAGCTGGGCATCGGCAGCTGCAACGCGAAGTCGCTTGCGAAGCGGCTGCAGGCGTTCGGGATCACGAGAGAGGAGTTCCTTGCCGCATGGCGCAGGATTTCACAAGAAAGCAGGTAGAATCGATCGAGAGGCGCTACGACTTCAAGACGGCCAGGAGCCTCGGGCAGAACTTCGTGACGGACCCGTCCGTGACGGAACGCATCATCGAGGCGGCGGGTGCGGGTCCCAAAGACCTCGTGATCGAGATCGGGCCGGGCCTCGGGGTCATCACCTCGAAGGCCGCGCAGCGCTGCGGCAAGCTCGTCGCCATCGAGATCGATAAAAAACTGCTGCCCATCCTCGCGGAGACCGTCGGCTGGCAGCCGAACGTCAAGATCATCAACGAGGACGTCCTGCAGGCGGATCTCGAAGCGATCGTCGCAGAGGAAAAGACGCTGCCGGACGGGTCACAAGCCGAAAGCGTGCGCCTGATCGGCAACCTGCCGTATTACATCACGACGCCCATCCTGAACAAGCTCATGGCGCTGCCGGAGCTGTTCACCTCGCTTACCATCATGGTGCAGAAAGAGGTCGCCGAAAAGATGATGGCGGAGGCGGGTGCAAAAAATTACGGCGTTCTTTCGATCCATGTGCAGTATTTCTGCGAGATCGAATATATAATGGATGTACCGAAGGAAGTATTCCTTCCCCGTCCGAAAGTGGATTCCTCAGTGCTGACCCTGCACGTGAGGAAGGAAAGAGCGGTGCACGCGGAAGACGAAGCGCTGTTCTTCGAGACCGTAAAGGCGGGTTTTGCGCAGAGGCGCAAGACGCTGTCCAATTCGCTCGCGGGCGTGCGCGGCGCGGACAAAGCCAAGGTGCTCGCGGCGCTTGCCGGCGCAGGCATCGATCCGCAGAGACGCGCGGAAACGCTGTCTTTGGCGGAATTCGCGGAAGTGGCAAATCGCCTTATTTAAGGCTTCTATATGAGAAAACAATTGAATTTGGAGGTGTTTCCCATGATTCAGACAGTTGCAACCGAAAAGGCTCCCGGCGCCATCGGCCCCTACAGCCAGGCAAAGATCGTTAACGGCATGGTCTATACGTCCGGCCAGCTGGGCATGTTCCCCAACGGCACGCTGCCCGCAGGCATCCAGGCGCAGGCGCTCCAGTCCCTGACCAACATCAAGAACATTCTGGAAGCTGCCGGCACCAGCATGGACAAGGTCGTCAAGACCCTGGTCTTCATCAAGAACATGGACGATTTCGGCAAGGTCAACGAGATCTACGGCACGTTCTTCAAGGAAGGTGCATATCCCGCAAGAAGCTGCGTGGAGATCGCCCGCCTGCCCAAGGACGCCCTCGTTGAGATCGAGGTCATCGCGGAGCTGTAAGCTCAAAATTTCATAAGAAGCAAAACGGACCCTTTTGGGTCCGTTTTTGTGTTAATATATGTCATATAAGGAGCAAGACATATATGAAGTATAAACTCATACGCCACGCGACGGCCAAACTGGACTTCGGCGGGACCTGCTTCCTGCTGGATCCGTGGTTCGCCGCGAAGGGCAAAGGGCTCTCGTATGCAGGAAAAGAAAACAGCCCGCTGGTCGACATGCCCTGCAAAATGTGGGAGGCGGAGAGCCGCGCGGACTGCGTGCTGCTGTCGCACCTGCATTCGGATCACTTCGACAAAGAGGCTGCAGACTTCCTCGACAAAGACAGGCCGCTGTTCTTCCCCTCCTGTGACGCAGAAGCGCCGCTGCTTACCGGGTTCACCGACCTGCGGCCCGTGGACGGCACGGGACTGTATAACGAAGTCGCTTTCGAGCACGTCCCCGGGCGCCACGGCCACTCCGGAGACGTCCTGGCAGATATGGGGGAATCCGGCGGCTACGTCTTCATGGCGGCGGGAGAACCTACCGTTTACTGGACCGGCGACACGGTCTGGTGTGACGAGGTGAAAAAGACCATCGAGGTCTACCAGCCGCAGGTGATCATCGTGCACGGCGGCGGTGCTTTGTGGAACGGCGAAGAGATCACTATGGGGATAGAAGACGTGCTTGCAGTCTGTAAAGCGGCGCCCGGCGCGAAGATCATCGCGGTCCACTTCGAGACGACGGACCATGCGAGCGTCACCCGTTCAGACCTGAGGGCTGCGGCGGATGCCGCCGGGGTCAGCAGAGATCAGCTGCTCATCCCAGCAGACGGAGAAGAGATCGTCATCATGCAGGAAACTGCGTTTTAAGGAGGCTGACATGTTTACACCGACACTGGAAGAAGCAAGAAAACTGATGGAAGAACATAACCAGGAGGCATTCCACCGCCAGCACGCGGAGACGGTCTCCGGGGTCATGGGATATTTCGCGAAGGAATTCGACCCCGAGCGCGAGGAATTCTGGCGCTGCGTGGGCATGCTCCACGACCTGGACTACGAGGAGTTCCCCGAAGAGCACTGCGTCAAGGAAGAGCAGTGGCTGAAAGATATGGACTGCGACCCCGCCATGATCCACGCGATCTGCGCGCACGGCTGGGGCCTGACCGGCATCACCTGCCAGCCCGAGAGCCAGATGGAAAAGCTCCTGTTCGCCTCCGACGAACTGACCGGCTTGATCGGCGCGGCCGCGCTCATGCGGCCGTCGAAGTCCTGCGCGGACATGGAACTCAAATCCCTGAAGAAGAAGTATAAAGATAAGAAATTCGCAGCCGGCTGCAGCCGGGAAGTCATCCAGCAGGGCGCCGAAATGCTCGGCTGGGAGCTGGACGAGCTGCTGCAGAAGACGCTGGACGCGATGAAGAGCCTGGAAGGATAAACCCGATATGGATCACCTGATCGACAATAAAGCACTGGACCGGTATCTCTCGCCCGTCGACGTCTGGGCGATGGCCTTCGGCTGCATGATCGGCTGGGGCGCCTTTGTGATGCCCGGAACGACGTTCCTGCCCGTCGCAGGGCCGGCCGGTACGATCCTGGCCCTTCTCATCGGCATGGCCGTGATGCTCATCATCGGCATGTGCACGTCTTATCTGATGCGTAAAAGCCCGCAGACGGGTGGTATCTACTCATATACGAAAGAGGCGTTCGGACGCGATCACGCGTTCCTGTGTGCCTGGTTTTTATGCCTGTCGTATCTGACCGTCGTATTCCTGAACGGCAGCGCGCTGTTCGTGGTCATCCGCACGGTCTTCGGCGACGGCATCCAGACAGGTGCTTCGTACACGGTCGCGGGCAGCGAGATCTATCTGCGCGAGGTCGGTACGTCCATCCTGGCCCTTGCGGGCGTCGGGATCCTGTTCATCGCGGCAAAACCCGTGCTGCAGAAACTGCACACGATCCTGTCGCTCATCCTGGCCGCAGGCGTCGTCGCGACGGCTGTTCTCTGCCTGCCGCACCATCTGTCTTTCGGCGATCTGAATATGTACGGAACGCAGAACGTCGGTCCGGGCTTCGGTATCTTCACCCTCGTGATCCTGGCACCGTGGGCCTACGTCGGCTTCGAAGTCATCACGTTCGATACGGCTCACTTCAAATTCCCTGTGAAAAAAGCCGGCGTCATCCTGCTCACGTCGGTGCTGCTCGCGGCTTTCGCGTACACCGCGATGACCCTCGTGAGCGTCACAGTCCATCCGGACGGCTTCGCCTCCTGGGGCGAATACATCGCTCATCTGAACGAACTCGGCGGCGTCGCATCCGTTCCCACGTTCTATGCGGCAAAGACCATCCTGGGCACAGGCGGCCTCGTGCTGATCGCGGTCTCGGCCTTTGCTGCCATCCTGACCGGCATCATCGGAGCCTACCGCGCCATGGTGCGCGTGCTGTCCACCATGGCCGAAGACCGCATTCTGTCCGATTTCTTCTCCAAAACGACGTACAGCATCCTGTTCATCATGCTGCTGTCCATCCTCATCTCGCTTTTAGGCCGCAACACGCTCATCTGGTTCGTGGACCTGACGGCCTTCGGCGCGATCGTCGCGTACGGCTATACCTGCGCGGCGGCAAGCAAGAGGGCGAAAGTCGAAAACGACGGAAAGATCGTTGTCCTCGGGCGTCTGGGCGCCTGCATCGCCGCCCTGTTCGCCATCGTGCAGCTCGTGCCGCATCTGGCGGCCATCGACGCGATGGGCAGCGAAGCGTTCCTTCTGTTGTCGCTTTGGTGCTTCCTTGGTTTCGTGTTCTACTGGCAGACGATCCGGCGCAGCACGCTGGCTGAGTACAGCGGCATGTCCACGTCAGGCACCGTCCTGTTCGCCCTGCTCGTGTACGCGGCGCTTCTGTGGGTCGCGAAACAGCTGTACGCCAAGGACGGCATGGAAGCGGTACGCACCGCGCTCGTGAAAGACGGCATCGTTTTGATGCTCATCATTTTCGTCGGTCTGGGGGTCATGCTGTATATCCAGAACGTCGTGCGCAAGAAGCACGAGGCGACGGAACGCGAAAAGATCCGCGCGGTCGAAGGAAGCCTCGCGAAGAGCCAGTTCCTGTTCAACATGTCGCACGACATCCGCACGCCCATGAACGCGATCATCGGCTACACGAACCTCGCGCGCGAAGAAGGATCCCCGGAAGTCGTGAGGGAATACCTGGACAAGATCGATACTTCGAGCAAGCACCTGCTCGACCTGATCAACGATATCCTGGAGATGAGCCGCATCGAAAGCGGCAAGATAGAACTCTCCTATGAGCCGTACGACCTTTGCGCACTGTTCGAGGAGATCGGCCACCTGTTCGAAGAGCAGATGAAGCAAAAGGGCCTGACGTTCGAGGTCCACGATTCGCAGGTCGCGGACCGTCTGGTCTGGTGCGATAAGAAAAACATTAACCGCGTGCTTCTGAACGTCATCAGCAACGCGTACAAGTTCACGCCCGAAGGCGGATCGATCACGGCGACCCTGTATGAGGCGGGAAGCGACAACGGCTACGGCTCTTACGAACTGCGCGTGCAGGATACCGGCATCGGCATGTCCAAGGAATTCGTGGAGAAGATGTTCAACGCGTTCGAGCGCGAGCGCACGTCCACGGTCAGCGGCATCGAAGGAACAGGTCTGGGCCTTGCCATCACGAAGAAGCTCATCGATCTGATGGGCGGCACGATCGAGGTCGTCACCTCTCCGGGCAGCGGCACGCAGATGATCATGCGGCTGAAGCTGAAGCTCGCGACCGAAGAAGACATGCCAAAGCCGACCGCTGAACAGGAGGAAGAGATCGATTTCTCGCAGAAGAAGCTGCTTCTCGTCGAGGATAATCTCGTGAACAAGGAGATCGCCCGCATGATCCTGGAGCAGAAGGGCTTTACGGTGGATACTGCGGAGAACGGGCAGGAGGCGGTGGACAAAGTCGCATCGTCCGAACCCGGCACGTACGACGCCATCCTGATGGACATCCAGATGCCCGTCATGGACGGCTATACCGCAGCCAGGCACATCCGCGCGCTGGACGATCCTCGCCTGGCGAATATCCCGATCCTGGCCATGACCGCGAACGCGTTCCACGAAGACGTGCAGGCGGCACTGGACGCCGGCATGCAGGCGCACATCGCCAAACCCATCGATATCAACGTGCTGATGGACGAATTGAAGACCGCGCTGTCTTGCAATTCCAACGGCAGAGATATATAATTAGATGTTATCAACAAAGACGATTCCGGTGTTTTAAGCCCGTCGGACGAAGGAGGAAAACATGTTAGATATCAAGTTTGTAAGAGCGAACCCCGAGGCGGTCAAAGAGAACATCCGCAAGAAGTTCCAGGATGAAAAGCTGCCCATGGTCGACGAAGTCATCGCGATGGACGAAGAGCTCAGAGCCGCCAAGACGAGAGGCGACGAACTGAGAGCCAACCGCAACGCCGTGTCCAAGCAGATCGGCCAGCTCATGAAGGCCGGCAAGAAGGACGAGGCGGAAGAGGCCAAGAAGCAGGTCACCGAGATGGCAGACGAGCTGGCAGCCCTCGAAAAGAAGGAAGAAGAGCTGCAGGCCGAGATCACGCAGCGCATGATGGTCATCCCGCAGATGATCGACGATTCCGTGCCCATCGGCAAGGACGATTCCGAGAACGTCGAACTCGAACGCTTCGGCGAGCCGGTCGTGCCCGAATGGGAAGTGCCGTACCACATCGACATCATGGAGATGTTCAACGGCGTGGATCTCGACAGCGCGCGCAGAACGTCCGGCAACGGCTTCTACTATCTGAAGGGCGACATCGCCAGACTGCACTCCAGCATCCTGTCCTATGCCCGCGACTTCATGATCAACAAGGGATTCGAATACTTCATTCCTCCGTTCATGATCCACGGCGACGTCGTGAAGGGCGTCATGAGCTTCAAGGAAATGGAGAACATGATGTACAAGATCGAGGGGGAAGACCTGTACCTGATCGGTACGTCCGAACACTCCATGGTCGGCCGCTACATCGGTCAGATGCTCGAAAAGGATCAGCTGCCCCAGGCGCTGACCAGCTACAGCCCCTGCTTCCGCAAGGAAGTCGGCGCGCACGGCATCGAGGAGAGAGGCGTGTACCGCATCCACCAGTTCGAGAAGCAGGAGATGGTCGTCATCTGCGAACCTGAGGATTCCCCGATGTGGTTCGATAAGCTCTGGAACAACACCGTCGAGTTCTTCCGCAGCCTGGATATCCCTGTACGCACGCTCGAGTGCTGCTCCGGCGACCTGGCAGACCTGAAGGTCAAGTCCCTGGACGTCGAAGCGTGGTCTCCGCGCCAGCAGAAGTACTTCGAGGTCGGCAGCTGCTCCAACCTGGGTGACGCGCAGGCCAGAAGACTGGGCATCCGCGTACGCGACAAGGAGAACGGCAACTACTTCGCTCACACGCTGAACAACACCGTCGTCGCGCCTCCCAGAATGCTCATCGCGTTCCTGGAGAACCACTACAGACCCGACGGCACGGTCATCATTCCCGAAAAGCTGCAGCCCTACATGGGCGGTCAGAAACTGCTGACCAGAAAGTAAGGCAGGCGGAAAGCCATGTATAAGAACTTCGTCGAGCTGCTGGAAGCCAATCCGGTAGCCGGCAACAAGAAGGTGGCTGCGATCTGCGCCCATGAGGACCACGTGATCGAAGCCATGATAGACGTGCATCAGCGCTACGACGTGCAGCCGACGCTGATCGGCCACGAGGACGAGATCCACATGCTGCTGGCAAAGCACAACTGCTTCGAGCAGTTCCGGATCATCCCGGCTGCAACGGACGAACAGGCGGTGCAGATCGCGATCGGCCTCGTCAAGGCCGGGGACTGCGACGTGCTCTTCAAGGGGCTCATCCAGACCGGCACGATGATGCGCGCCATCGTCAACCACGAGACGGGCATCTGCGAACGCGGGGTCATGAGCCACGTGGCGCTCATGGAAGTGCCGGGGCTCAACCGGCTTTTAGCCGTGACCGACGCGGCGCTGCTCACGTATCCGGACGTAGAAAAGAAGATGGAAGAGGTGCGCAACGCGGTCAACCTGATGCACGCCATCGGCGTGCCCTGGCCGAAAGTTGCCCTGCTGGCCTGCGTCGAGGAGACGAATCCGAAGATGCCGGCCTGCGTGGACGCGGCGGAGATCAAGAAGCGCTGGGAGAAGGGCGAGATGCCCATGTGCATCGTGGAAGGCCCGATCTCGTACGACCTGGCCATGGTGCCGCAGGCGGCCGTTACGAAACGCTACATGAGTCCTGTCGCGGGCCAGGCGGACATTCTCGTCGCGCCGGACATCCAGGCGGGCAACCTGATGGTCAAGACCCTGATGTGCACGGCGAACGCGGTGCTCGCGGGGCTGGTCATCGGCGCGAGCGTGCCCGTCATCCTGACGAGCCGTTCGGCTCCCGTCGTGGATAAATCGCTTTCCATCGCCATCGCGGCGGCGCTCGATCCCGCAGTGCTGCGCTAGGAGGATCCATGACTGTAAAGATCACACCTGCCGATAAGGTGTACAACTACATCAAGGAGCAGATCGTCACCCGCAGGCTCTACCCGGGCAACCGCATCATCGAAGAGGACGTTGCGGAGGCTCTCGGGGTCAGTCGCACGCCCATCCGGGCGGCTCTGTCGCGCCTGGCGAACGTCGGCCTCGTGGAGCAGATCCCCAACCGGGGCAGCTACGTCTCGAAGCCGTCGGAAGAGGACTTCCGCAGCGTGTTCGAGGCGCGCAAGCTCCTGGAGACTGAAGCGTTCCGCAAGGCGCTGCACGCGCATACGGAAGGCACTGTCGAGCTGCTGAAAGAGAACCTTGCGAAGCAGGAGGCGCTGGAGGCCCGCTTCGATCTGAACGAATACGTCTCGCTCAACCGCACGTTCCACCTGCTGCTCACCCGCGACGCCGGCAACCCCTATTACGAGAAGTATCTCGACGAACTGTACAACAAGCTCTCGACCTATCTTCTGTTCTGGGACACGTCCGCGGACAACAGCCGTTCGCTGGTACTTCATAAGCGCATGTTCGAAGCGTTCTGCGCAAAGGATGAGGAAGCCGGCATTGCAGCCTTGCTCGACGACATCGGGCTAGGCGAAGGCGACATCAAGAAATCCAGAGGCCTGTAAGGACTTACAGCCCGTCGCATCTACGGCGGGCTTTTTTGTACCCTTTTGGACGAGTCGCAATTTGTATACAATTTTGTATTAATTTCTTGACTTTGCCCGTCCCGTGCTTCATCATTAAAAGTGAGAGGAAAGAATATAAGAGGAGGTAAACATATGGAAATCGTGAAAATACCCAAGATCGGGATCCTTCGCTGGGAATCCGGACACGTCCCCGAAGGATTGATGCAGCTGGAGCGGATGAACGGCAACAGCACGAATCCTGACTCCTATCCGTTTCCGGTCAAAATGGTGGAGGTGAAAGGAGCCAACACCGAGACCGTCATCATTCATCCCAGCCGCGAAGTGCTGGCCCGCATGATCGATACCGTCAAAGAGATGGAGAAAGAGGGCATCTGCGCGGTCACGACGAGCTGCGGCTTCAACGCGGTGTTCCAGAAAGAGCTGTCCGAAGCGGTGGACATCCCCGTGTTCACGTCGTCCATCCTGCAGGTCCCGTTCGCGCAGGCCATCATCGGCAAAGACGAGGAAGTGGGGATCATCACGGCGAATAAGGCTTCGCTGACCCGCGAGCACATGCGCGCCTGCAACATCACGGACGAGCACAACGTCTATGTCGTCGGCCTCGAAGACTGCAAGGAATGGCGCAAGATCTTCGACGAACCGGACAATCCGTTCGACATGGAAGCCGTCTCCAAGGAGATCCTCAGCGCGGTCGAAAAGGGCTTCGAAGAACACCCCAAAACGGCCATCATCGTTCTGGAGTGCACGGACCTGCCGCCGTACGCGCAGCAGATCCGCGAGAAGTTCGGCGTACCCGTGTTCGACATCAATTCCATGATCGGCTACGTCGCGATGTCGATCGGCCAGATCAAACTGTACGATTAATGACGAAAGGAGAACATTATGGTTATCGGCGTATTAAAGGAAATCAAGCCCAATGAATACAGAGTGGCGGCCATCCCCGCGACGGTCAAGGAGATCGTGGCCCACGGCCATACTGTCTACGTCCAGAGCGGCGCAGGCGTAGGCTCCGGCTACAGCGACGAGGAATACGAAGCTGCCGGCGCCATCGTGGCCGACAAGGACACCGTTTGGGAGAAGTCCCAGCTGTACTACAAGGTCAAGGAGTTCTTCCCCGAAGAATTCAAGTGGATCAAGGAAGACAAGATCATCTTCACCTACATCCATTCCAACGCGCATCCCGCAGAGACCGACGTACTGCTCGATTCCAAGTGCACGGCCATCGCCTACGAGGACATCCCCGACAAGAACGGCATCTTCCCGCTGCTGCGTCCGATGTCCGAGATCGCAGGCAAGGGCGGCTTTATCGCAGCGCTCAACTTCATGCAGACCATCCACGGCGGCCCGGGCAAACTGCTGTGCAACGTGGCAGGCGTGCCGACTCCGATCATCACCTGCCTCGGCTGCGGCAACATCGGCACCGCCATCGCGGAAATGGCCAGTGCCTGGGGCCTGGACGTCCGCGTCCTCGACATCAACATCGACGTGATGCTCGAAGCGAAGAAGCACCTGCCCAACGTCCAGTTCATGTTCTCCAACCGCGAGAACCTCGAGAGATGCTTAAAGGAGACCGACGTGCTCTTCAACGGCACGCAGTGGGCGAAGGAACGCACGGACCACATCGTATACAGAGAAGACGTCCGCCTGATGAAGAAGGGCGCAATGATCGTGGACGTGGCCTGCGACGACCACGGAGCGATCGAGACCACCGAGAGCACCACGCACACCGATCCGGTCTACTTCGAGGAAGGCATCATGCACTACTGCGTGGACAACATCCCGGCCGCCTTCGCGCAGACCGCTTCCGTGACCCTGGCCAACGCCACGCTGCCCATGCTGCTGGCGATCGCCGACAAGGGCGTGAAGAAGGCCATTGAAGACGACCAGTATCTGCGCGCAGGCCTCACCTGCTGGGGCGGCTACCTGACCCTGAAGGAGACGGCTTTAAAGCAGAACAGACCCTGGACCGACGCGAACGAACTGATCAAGACCTGGTAAAAGGCTGAAACACAGTACCGGGGGCGCGCATCGCACGCCCCCGGCTTTTTTATGCTATAATACCCGTATGAAATACCGCTGGATCTGGCTGTTTCCGGCCGTCTACTTTCCCTATCATTTCCTGATCGCCATGCGCATGCTGCGCAGCGGCAAGTTTGGCATGATGTACGAGAACGCGGCGCCTCCGGTGCTCGTCTCTTCGGGCATCGTGTGGCTGTGCGGAATGATCACGGCTATCGCGTGGGTCGCGATCTCTTTGCAGGAAAGGGATCCGGCGAAGGTCATGACGAGGACAGGCCGCATCGCGTTCTTCGCGCAGATCCCGGCTTACCTGGTCTATTTCCAGGCCTGTTTTATCTTTCCGTTCACGATCATGACCATCCCCATCAAAACGTTCTACCTTCCCGTCTGCGGCCTGGCGCTCGTGCCTATCATTCTCTGCGCCGTCGCGGCTCTGGCAGCCCGCCGCAGGGAGAAGACGCAGACCATGCAGCAGGAGGATCCCCATGCGCCTGAATAAATACATCGCCCAATCCGGCATCTGTTCCAGAAGAAAAGCGGACGAACTCACCCTCGCGGGAAAAGTGAAGATCAACGGAGCCGTTTGCAAGACGCCCGGCTACGACGTGGCCGAGGGCGATACCGTCGTCGTGGACGGAAAGCCCGTCGAAGCGCCGGAAAAGCCCGTGTATTACGCGCTCAATAAGCCTGCCGGCTTCATCACGACGACTTCGGACGAGAAAGACAGGCCGACGGTGCTGTCGCTCCTGACCGACGTTACGGCGCGGGTCTATCCCGTCGGACGTCTCGACGGCGCGACGAGAGGCCTGCTGCTCCTGACGAACGACGGAGACCTTTCGTATCACGTCTCCCATCCGTCCCAGAAGGTCTGGAAGACGTATCTGGCAACGGTCGCGGGCTATCTGACCAAAGAAGAGCTGTGGGCGCTGCGCAACGGCGTCGACATCGGCGACAAGAAAAAGACGGCCTCCGCCTACGTGACCGTCAAGAAAGAAAAGAGCAACATGACCGTGCTCGAGATCAAGATCTGCGAAGGGCGCAACCGCCAGGTGCGGCGCATGTGCAAGGCCGTCGGTCACACCGTACTCGACCTGCAGCGCACGGCGATCGGAGAGATCAAGCTCGGAAGACTGCACGAGGGCACGTACCGCAGGCTCACGCAGCAGGAGATCGAATACCTGAAGAACTGTTAGAAACGCAAAACTCCCGGCCGGACGGCCGGGAGTTCTTTTTAGGGTCAATGCCTTACTTTCTCTTGCATTCCTTCGGGGTGACGCAGGTGCCGGAAGCTCTGCATACTACGATGGGCTCTTCGAGGAAGTCTGCCGCGGAAGCGGAGATGTCCTTGCGGGAAACGACGACCTTGCGGGCTTCGAAGACCATGTGGCGGGACGTGTTGCCGATCTTGTCGATCTCACCGTAAGCTTCGATGTAGTCGCCGGCATAGGTGGGCGCCAGGAACTCCACGTTGTCGTATGCGCAGAACAGACCTTCGTCGCCGTCCAGCTTGATGAGCAGCTCGGTCGCGACGTCGCCGAATAGGTGCACCATGTGCGCGCCGTCGACGAGTTCGCCGCCGTAATGGGCATCCTTAGCGGACATTCTGAGTCTGATCGTAGATGTGATCTTTTCCATTTGTAAATCCTCCTTGTATTGAACAAATAAACGTTTATAACAATTCCGCTGGCGATCCAACAAACCAGCCGGATGCGCCATAGATAGTATACAGCATTTTGTGAAAAAAAACACAATTCCATTTACTTTTCGCCAAAAAATTGGTACTATACTATGAGGATAGACTAGGTGAAGTGGGCGCATTCTGCCCACCCCATAACATACAGTCTAACGGTTCAGTTTATTATAAGGAGGACAAAAGCTATGCAGAAACATGCACCGAATCCGTACGGTACTTACAGAGTCATCTCCCCCAAGGGAGTGCTCCCCCAGCCGGCGGATGTTATCGACAACGACATGGAGATCTGGGACAACGAAGTTCTGATCGACGTTCAGACCCTGAACATCGACTCCGCATCCTTCACCGAGATCGTTAAGCGCGTACTCGGCAAGAAGCCCGCGGAAGTCACCACCCAGGAAGAAATGGATGCTATCGGCGCGAAGATGAAGGAGATCGTCGCACACGCCGGTAAGCACAAGAACCCCTGGACCGGTTCCGGCGGCATGCTGATGGGCACCATCGAGCAGGTCGGCGAGAACTACAAGGGCGACCTGAAGGTCGGCGACAAGATCGCGACCCTCGTATCTCTGTCCCTCACCCCGCTGAGAATCGACGAGATCATCGCCATGAGACCGGCCATCGACCAGGTCGACATCAAGGGTAAGGCCATCCTGTTCCAGTCCGGCATCTATGCAAAGCTGCCCGACGATATGCCCGCAGGCACCGCGCTGTCCGCTCTGGACGTCGCAGGCGCTCCCGCGCAGGCAGCCCGTCTGGTCCAGTCCGGCCAGAAGGTCCTGGTCATCGGCGGTGGTGGCAAGTCCGGTCTGCTGTGCCTGTATGAAGCGAAGAAGAGAGCCGGCGTCACCGGTCTCGTCGTCTGCGCTGCAGGTTCCCAGAAGTCCGAAGACAGAGCAAGAGCTCTGGATCTGGCTGACGAATACTTCCACATGGATGCGACCGATGCAGTCGGCATGTACGAGAAGGCCATGGAACTGACCAACGGCGAACTGTTCGACATCGTCATCAACTGCGTTTCCATCGAGAACACCGAAATGGCTTCCATCCTGTGCACCAAGGATCTGGGCACTGTTTACTTCTTCTCCATGGCCACCAGCTTCACCAAGGCTGCCCTGGGCGCTGAAGGCGTAGGCAAGGACGTCACCATGATCATGGGCAACGGCTATGCAAAGGGCCACGCCGAGATCACTCTGCAGGTGCTGAGAGAACACGAAGGCATCCGCAAGCTGTTCGAGGAAATGTACGCATAATTTTTAGCAAACGCACATAGAATAAGGAGAAAATTTTTATGGCACGCTATTTTAAGGACATCGAACTGTGGAAGGATGTTACCGAAGAACAGTGGAACGACTGGCATTGGCAGGTAGCGAACAGAGTTTCCACGGTTGAAGACCTCAAGAAAGTCGTCAACCTCACCGAGCAGGAAGAGGCTGATATCCGCGAAGTCGCCAAGAACTTCCGCATGGGCATCACCCCGTACTATGCTTCCCTGATGGATCCGGACGATCCCCGCTGCCCCGTCAGAATGCAGGCTGTTCCCGTCATCGCTGAGAACCACAGAAGCGACGCCGACATGCTCGACCCGCTGCACGAGGACGAAGACTCCCCGGCTCCCGGCCTGACCCACAGATATCCGGACAGAGTCCTGTTCCTGATCACCGACCAGTGCTCCATGTACTGCAGACACTGCACCAGAAGAAGACTGGCCGGCGAAACGGACGGCGCCCGTTCCATGGAAGATATCGACAAGTGCATCGAGTACATCCGCAACACTCCGGTGGTGCGCGACGTACTGCTCTCCGGCGGCGACGCTCTGCTGGTCGAAGATGACGTACTCGAATACATCATCTCCAACCTCAGAAAGATCCCCCACGTCGAGATCGTAAGAATCGGCTCCAGAACTCCCGTCGTATGCCCGATGCGTATTACGGAAGATCTGTGCAACATGCTGAAGAAGTATCATCCCATCTGGCTGAATACCCACTTCAACAACCCGAAGGAAGTTACCGAAGATTCCAAGAGAGCCTGCGCAAGACTCGCTGACGCCGGTATCCCCCTCGGCAACCAGTCCGTACTGCTGCGCGGCGTCAACGACTGCCCGCACATCATGAGAGAACTGGTCCAGAAGCTGGTCGCCATGAGAGTCAGACCGTACTACATCTATCAGTGCGACCTGTCCCTCGGTATCGAGCACTTCAGAACCCCCGTTTCCGCAGGTATCGAGATCATCGAAGGTCTGCGCGGACACACTTCCGGCTACGCGGTTCCGACGTTCGTCATCGACGCCCCGGGCGGCGGCGGCAAGACTCCTGTCATGCCGCAGTACGTCATCTCCCAGAGCCCCGGCAAGGTCGTTCTGCGCAACTATGAAGGCGTCATCACGACCTACACCGAGCCGACCGATCTGCCGAAACTGCCCTGCACCTGCGATTACTGCACGGGCAAGAAGAAGTATGAGTACGAAGGCGTCGAAGGTCTCCACAGAGGCCAGAGACTGGCTATGGAGCCCCAGGATCTGCTCAGACACAGAAGAAACAAGAAGTAATTCTTCGCTTCAAGAACAACAACCATGCGAAGGGCGGAAAGGTGTTTTCCGCCCTTTGTTATCCATTCAGCGTCAGGAGAAATTATGGGCTTTGTCGCCGATATCCAAGCTAAATACAAGACCGTTTCCATCGTCGGCATGGAGAAGAACGCGGGCAAGACGACCGCGCTCAACTATCTGCTGGAAGAAGCCTACGACGAAGGGCTGCGCATGGGCGTGACCTCGACAGGGCGCGACGGCGAGACGAGCGACCTCGTGTTCGAGACGGATAAGCCGAAAGTCTATCTGTTCGAGGATACGATCGTCACCATCCCCGAGCAGCTGTTCAGCCTGGCCGAGACGAGCCTCGAGATCCTAAAGCGCACGAGCTGCCGCACGGCGCTGGGCCAGGTCCTGCTGTGCCGCGTCGCCAGAAGCGGCTATGTGCAGATCGCAGGGCCCGGAAGCATCATGGAGCATAAGAAATTATGCGAGCAGATGTTCGAACAGGGCATCGACATGATCTTCATCGACGGTGCCATCGACCGCAAGTCCATCGCGGACCCCGCGACGTCGGACGCGATCATCCTGTCGACCGGCGCGGTCATCTCCCGGCGCATCAAGACGGTCATCGAGGAGACCGTGCACGTCGTGAGCGTGTACAACAGCCCGCTCGTCGAAGACGGAACGCTGCGCTCCATTCTGGAAAAGGAAGACCGCGACACGTTCCGCATCCTGACCATCGACAAAGATTACAACGTCGCGCAGGTGCCCGTGAAAACGGCCCTCGGCGCAGGACCCAAGGTCAACGACGCCATCGACGAAGATACGTGCTGGGTGTTCATCCCCGGGGCGGTCACGGAGCGCATCCTGGATCACATCGCGCCGGCCAAGCTCAAGCAGGTGACCATCGTGCTGCCAAACCCCACGAAGGTCTTCGTGAGCGCGACGCGCTGGCAGCAGCTGAAAAAAATGGGCCTGCACGTACAGGTGCTGGAGAACATCAAGGTGGCGGCGGTCACCGTCAACCCGTTCTCGCCGCACGGCTACAGCTTCGACCGCGACGAGCTTCTGAAAGCCGTCAAAGACGCCCTGCCGGACATTCCCGTCGTCGACGTCAGAGTAGGAGGACTCGGATGAGCACCACCTTCAAACCGCCTCTTTCCAAAACAACGACCCGCGCAGCCGTAGGTTTTTCCTACGTCTGGGACGAGATCGGCACGCATACGCCGTACGGAAACAAGCTGAAGAAGGCCTTCAAGCCCTACATGCCCGGCGAAGAGGACGCGCTGCGCGGCCACCTCACCGACATGGGTCTTCTGAGCGACCAGGTCTGTTCGGATGAGAAATCCGTCAACGCCATGCTCAACGAGCTGTGCGAACTCAAGGAGATCTCCGCTTCCGTCGCGAACAGCCCGTCTCAGGTCTTAAGCGTCCCCGAGCTCTTCAACATCAAGAGCTTCCTCGTGCACTCCCGCAGGGTGCGCAGCCTGCTTCGCGAAACGATAGGCAAGGTACCCAGGCGCTACCAGCTGCGCGATACCGATCCGCTCCTCGACGCCATGGATCCGACCGGAGAATACATGGACACGTTCTTCGTGTACGACGCGTTTTCCGAAAAGCTGACGGCTTACCGCAACGAGAGCCGCGAGATCGAGCGGCAGGTGAGGAGGGTCAAGAAAGAGCTCCGCGAACAGCTGCAGCGCGCTCACGGCTTTTCGATGACCCCGAAATTCGAACTGTCCGTACCCCGCGCGAACAAGGAACTGTTGGCACTCGCCGAAAGCCTGCCCGAGCTGACGCGCACGTCCGAAGACTACATGAACATCCTGTTCGAGATCAAGGCGAACGACGAGATCTTTGCGATGGAGAGCCGTCAGAGCGAACTGAACGGCCTGATCGAAGAAGAGGAGCTGGCAGTCTGCAAGCAATTGTCCCTGGAGATCGCCAAGCACGCTGAAGAGCTGAACGCGAACTGTGACGCGATCGGACGCCTGGACCTCGATATGGGCAAGTGCCTGTACGCAAAGGCGCACGACTGCCATGCGCCGGAAGTTATCGACGCGCATACCATCCTGATCGAGGAGGGGCGCAACCTCCAGGTCGAGGATGCCCTAAAAGCGCAGAGCCGCAGCTATATCCCGGTCAGCATCGAACTTGCCGACGGGGTCACGGCCATCACCGGCGCGAACATGGGCGGCAAGACCATCTCCCTGAAGATGGTGACCCAGTGCTGCCTGATGATGCAGTACGCGCTGTACGTGCCTGCCAAGCGCATGGAAGCAGGGCTTTCGAACTACATCCACGTGCTCATCGGCGACTCCCAGAACGTGCAGAGAGGTCTGTCCAGTTTCGGCAGCGAGATGGAAGAGCTGAAGGAAATGCTGGACAACGCCCAGGACCGCTCGCTCCTGATGATCGACGAGATTGCGTCGGGTACGAATCCCGCGGAAGGATTCGCCCTGACGAAGAGCTTCATGAAGTATTTCTCCAAGAAGCCCTACATCACGATCATTACGACGCATTTCGACCATGCGGCTTCGGGCGAAGAGGTGCACAACCTGCAGGTGAAGGGCCTTTCCGGCGCGGATTTCGGCAAGCTCGCCAGAGAGCTGTCCACCGCGAACCGCCGCCAGAGGATCGAGATCCTCGGCAAATACATGGATTACCGGCTCATCCCCGTCGATACCGTGGGCCAGGTGCCCCGCGACGCCTTAAATATCGCAAAAATCCTCGGGATTTACGACGAAATTATAGACGAGGCCCGCACTTATTTGATATAATACAATGGTTGCATAGTTAAATATTTAACATATTGAAGGAGAAAAAGGATGACAAGTAAACTGAATCTGGACCAAAACGTCATCGCGAGCGCAAGAAACCATGCGAAGAACATTGCGGAAAGCATGCAGGAGTTCATCAACGCTCACACCACAGTCTCTACCGAAAGAACCGTTCTCAGACTTCTGGGCGTAGACGGCGTGGATGACGTCGAGAGACCTCTGCCCAACGTTCTTGTCGACGCGATCAAGGACGGTGGCGGTCTGCCCAAGGGTATTGCTTACTGGATCGGCAATGCCATCATCAAAACGGGAAAGAGTCCCCAGGAGATCGCGGAAGCTGTCTCTCTGGGCGAACTTGACATTATGAAGCTGGAGCCTGTCTCCATGGAAGAGGCCCGCAAGGCCATCGAGCCGTACGTTGAGGAATCTCTCGCGAAGATCCGCAAGCAGACGGCAAAGAGAGAAGAGTACCTGGCCACGATCGGCGAAGGAAAGAAGCCGTATCTGTACGTCATCGTTGCGACCGGCAACATCTATGAAGACGTCAACCAGGCAGAAGCTGCTGCCCGCCAGGGCGCAGACATCATCGCCGTTATCAGAACGACAGCCCAGTCCCTGCTGGACTACGTTCCCTACGGCGCCACCACCGAAGGTTTCGGCGGTACCTATGCAACCCAGGAAAACTTCCGCATCATGAGAGAAAGACTGGACAGAGTCGGCGAAGACATCGGCAGATACATCCGCCTGTGCAACTATTCCTCCGGCCTGTGCATGCCCGAGATCGCAGCCATGGGTGCGCTGGAACGTCTGGACGTCATGCTGAACGACGCCCTGTACGGCATCCTGTTCCGCGACATCAACATGCAGAGAACCATCGTTGACCAGTTCTTCTCCAGAGTCATCATCGGCTACTGCGGCATCATCTTCAACTCCGGCGAAGATA
>JAFYYP010000044.1 GCA_017557505.1 Bacillota bacterium
ATCCCGGTGAGCTCTTACCTCGCCTTTTCACCCTTGCCCTTGCGGGCGGTTGTTTTCTGTTGCACTTTCCCTGGGGTCACCCCCGGCAGCCGTTAGCTGTCATCCTTGCCCTGCGGAGCCCGGACTTTCCTCACGCCCTGCATTCCTGCAGAGCCCGCGACCGCATGGGCTGCTCATAAAGTTATAGCGTATAGTCGAACGGATTCTTCATCTTTTCGGACTTCAGGAGTTCGGCTGTGAACCGTCCGTCGGCGCGCAGCTGCGCGGCCATGTTCGGCACGAACTGCCACTCCGTTCCGTAATGGCCCGCGTCGATCAGGCAGATGCCGAGATCCTTCGCCGCCTGCGCGTCGTGATGCTTGATGTCGCCTGAAACGAAGACGTCCGCGCCTTCCCGGAACGCGTCGTAGACGTATTCTCCGCCGCCTCCTGTGCAGACCGCCACCTTTTTGATCTCACGGTCGGATTCGCCCTGGATCTTCAGACCTTCGTAGCCGCAGGCCGCGTTGACGTCCGAGATGAACTCGTCGAACAGCACGGGACGGTCGAGATAGCCGATGCGCGCGATGCCGCCGGCCAGATCTTCCGGAAAACTGCAGCCGATCTCCTTCATCAGGTAATCGTTGTTCCCTCCGGGAGCCTTATCGAAGCAGGTGTGAGCCGCATAAACGCTGATTCCGTTCTTGATGAGACGCAGGATCTGATCGCCGACCGTAAAGTCCGGCGTGATCTGCTTGACCGGAGTGAAAAGCAGAGGATGGTGGCAAACGATCCAATCGCATTTCTCTTTGATAGCTTCGTCCACCACGCGCTTCGTCACTTCCAGCGCGAGCAGCACGCGTGAAACGTCCTTTGAGCCGCAGTCGATCTGCACGCCGCTGTTGTCCCACTCTTCCTGCAGAGTAAGCGGCGCGATGTCGTTCAGGATGTTTAAGAATGCCTGCTTTTCCATAGTCCGTCCCTCCTTTGTTCCAGTGCTGATACCTTGCGCTGCAAGGCCTCTGCCTTCTTCAAGTCCCCGGCATTTTTTGAATGCAGAAGATTATCAGAAATAAGTTTTATGTTAACTATCTTTTTATCCAAGAATTCGATCATCAGAGGATCGTTTCCTTCCGGGATATCGGGATATTCATAGGGTTCCTGTGGCCCTTTTTCCGCCGCGAATATTTGGCAGAGCCTGCCGCGTTCCTTCGCAAGCCGTTCTGCACAGATGCGCCAGCCATGCTCCCACAGCCAGCTGCGCAGATGCCCTGCCCTTGTACGCGGTTGGAAGACAAAGCGCTGCACGGTCTCTGCGACGTCCGGATCCTCATCCAATATGGACGCGATCAGTTCGCCGCCCATGCCTGCGAGCACGACAGTCTGCGCTTCGCCTGGCTTCAGCACGGATAAACCGCTTCCCAGCCGCAGATTGTAGCGGTCTTCAGCAACGAACGAACTGTCCATGCGCTGTCTGGCGCGCTCCAGCGGGCCTTCGTTCACGTCGGACAGCACCGCATAAGGGACCACTTCGTTCTCCAGACACCACAGCGGAAGAGACCCGTGGTCCGTACCGATGTCAGCCATGGGTCCTCCTGCGATCACAAGATCTGCGACCGTCTGCAGTCTTTCGCTTAAGGCGTTGCTCTTATTCAAGATAATCCCTCAGGCGCTTGCTTCTGTTGGGATGGCGGAGCTTGCGCAGCGCCTTAGCTTCGATCTGGCGGATGCGTTCGCGCGTGACCTTGAACATCTGACCGACTTCTTCCAGCGTGCGCTGGCGTCCGTCGTCCAGACCGAATCTGAGACGCAGCACTTCCTGTTCTCTGTCTGTCAGCGTGGAAAGCACTTCGTCGAGCTGCTCCTTCAACATGGAGAATGCGGCAGCGTCCGCGGGGCTTGGTACGTCTTCGTCAGGGATGAAGTCTCCAAGGTGGGAGTCCTCTTCTTCGCCGATGGGCGTTTCGAGCGATACGGGTTCCTGCGCGATCTTCGAGATCTCGCGCACCTTTTCGACGGGGATCTCCATCTCAGCTGCAATTTCTTCCGGAGTCGGGTCTCTCCCGAGTTCCTGCAGCAGCTGGCGGGTCACGCGGATCTGTTTGTTTATCGTTTCTACCATATGCACCGGGATTCGGATCGTTCTTGCCTGGTCCGCGATGGAACGCGTGATGGACTGGCGGATCCACCAGGTCGCGTACGTCGAGAACTTGAAGCCTTTTCTCCAATCGAACTTGTCGACGGCCTTGATCAGGCCGAGATTGCCTTCCTGGATCAGGTCCAGGAACAGCATGCCGCGGCCCACGTAACGCTTCGCGATGGACACGACGAGACGCAGGTTCGCCTCGCACAGGCGCTTTTTCGCTTCTTCGTCGCCCTGCTCCATGCGCTGCGCCAGATCCATTTCCTCGTCTGCCGTCAGAAGAGGCACCTTGCCGATCTCTTTCAGGTACATGCGCACCGGGTCGTCGACCGTGACCCCTTTTGGCATGTCGGTCAGATCGTCGGCTTCTGCGGCTTCGACCAGTTCTTCGAGTTCGGCTTCGGCTTCCGGATCAGGTTCGATCTCATCGAAATCGAAGTCGTCCGGAATGATGAGCGGTCCGACTTCTACGCCGGATTCCTCCAGCTTGTCGTAGAACGCGTCCTTTTCAGCCTGGGTGATGTCCAGATCCGAGAAAGCGTCGTCGACTTCGTTGAAGGTGATGGAACCGGACTTTTTCGCTCTCTCGAGGATCTGATCCAGCTGTTCGTAAGCCTTCTTTTCGCTTTCGCTGTCGTAATTCATTCTTTTGCCTTTCCCCTTTACTTGATATATTTTCTCTGCAGAGCGGCGAGTTCGCGCATCAGCTCGTTGAGCTGCGCGTCATCCTCTCCCTCTGCCATGGAAAGAATGTCCATGATCTCCTGTATGCGCAGTTTATCCCTCCTGCGCTGCAGTTTTTCGATACATCCGCGGAACGCTTCTTCTTCGTCGCCCGTGATGACCTCGTCCAGGATGCGGTCGAGATAAGCAAGCGCGCTTTCATCCAGACGTTCGCGTACGCTCTTCAGATCGAAATCGCTGTTTTCCCGGTACAGCCCGGACAGGATGGCCGCGATGCGGTCTCCTTCCACCGTAACGAATGCTTCCGGATAATCCTGCAGTTTCGGCCACAGATCGCTGCGCTGCAGGCACAGTTTGATGAGCATGCGTTCGGTCATGACCCGACTCTCGTCCGGTTTCGGACCCGCCTTCACAGCCTCTTCTTCCTGACTGTCTCTCCTCGCGGGAGGCGGCGCCGGCGCTTTCTTCGAGGGCGTCTCTATCTCCCTGCGCAGCGCGCCTTCCGAGATACCGCCCATCTTAGCGACCTTCGGGATGTACAGATCCGCTTCTACCGGAGAAAGCGGACGCAGCACGTCTGCCACTTCTTTCAGGAAACGCAGCGCCTGCGACAGATCGTTCAGGTCATACTTTTGCGCGATAAGACCGATCTTGAAATCGATATCCGTCTGTGTCGTCTTTTCCAGCAGCGCGCGGAATTCGTCCGCACCGTGTTTTTTGATATACTCGTCCGGATCCTTGCCGTCGTCCACGTGCATGACCCGCACTTCGAGACCTGCTGCGCGCAGCACGTCGCAGCCTCTCATGGCTGCGTTGATGCCGGCCGCGTCCGAATCCAGACACAGGACGGCCTTCTTCGTGTAGCGTTTCAGCAGCTGTGCCTGTTCCGGGGTCAGCGCAGTGCCAAGAGCCGCGCAGACGTTGTGCACGCCGCCCTGATACAGCCCGATGACGTCCATATATCCTTCGACGAGGATCGCATAGCCTTCGTCCTGTATCTCTTTCTTCGTCAGACTGAGTCCGTATAAGTTGCGTTTCTTCTCGAATACGATGGATTCCTGGGAATTCAGGTATTTCGCGTCGTCACCGACGATGGTG
The DNA here is from genome assembly GCA_017557505.1 of Bacillota bacterium. Classification (GTDB taxonomy): domain Bacteria; phylum Bacillota; class Clostridia; order Peptostreptococcales; family Anaerovoracaceae; genus RUG11894. Next base: position 3,905 of record JAFYYP010000044.1, read on the forward strand.
CGGCCGCCGAAGCCGATGACCTTCCCCATCGTGTTGAAGATCGGAAACATCACGCGGCTGCGGAATTTATCGTACAGTTTATCGTTCTTCGAGGATTTTGCGCTCAGACCCAGCTCGAGCAGCAATGACTCGGGCGTACCCTGGGCGAGCATATAGTCGCTGAGCGTCTGCCAGCCGTCGTCCGCATAACCGAGACCGAATTTCTTGACCGTCTCCGGCTGGATGCCGCGGCCGTACATGTAGCTGTAGCCCGGATTGGCTTTCTTTGTGAACGAATCGAAGTAGAAACGGGCCGCCATGCGGTTGGCTTCGTAGTACGGTTCTTTCTTTTTCCCCATCTCGCCGGCGTAGTCGTCGATCTCGATGCCGTACTGCTGTGCAAGCCTTCTCACGGCGTCCGGGAAACTCATATTGTAGTATTCCTGGATGAATCTGATGACGTCGCCCGACTTACCGCAGCCGAAACAATGGTAGATCTGCTTCTGCTCAGAGACAACAAAGGACGGCGTCTTTTCCTTATGGAAAGGACAACAGCCCTTGTAGTTGCTGCCGGCGCGCTTGATGGTCACCAACGGACTGATCACGTCGACGATATTGCATCTGCTCTTGATCTCTTCTGCTGCGGAGCTCAGGGATGTGACTGCCATTTCTTCCTCCTGTACCCTTTTATACAAGAAGACCGGGCCCCATCCTTTTTTTCGCGCAAAATTATTTTGGCAATTTCCAGCCGGACGGCACGAAGGTCTCACTGTAGATGTTGATGGCGTAGCGGTCGGTCATGCCGGCGATGTAATCTTTCACCGCCTCGTTGACCCCGTCGCGTTCGATGATGCTCTGGTATTCAGCCGGCAGCTCGCCGCTGTTCTCGAGGAAATACGCGTACAGCGATTCGATCAAATGGCGGATCTTGTCCATTTCTGAAACCAGTTTGACCTGCGGATTTCGATACACGTTCTTGAACATATAATCGCGTAGTTTGTTCATGTAATATGCCGCGTCTTCGGACATTACAATGTGGTCCTTGCCTTCGCTGCTGCGCACGATGTCCGTCACGAGCGTGTTGATGCGGCTGCGATGGTCTGCGCCGAGATGAGCGCCGCAATCGGCCGGAATATCTTCCGCGCGGATGATGCCGCCGCGCACAGCGTCGTCGATGTCGTGATTGATGTAAGCGATGCGGTCGGAATGGCGCACGACCTGACCTTCCAGTGTAAACGGCCATTCAGGACCCGTATGGTTGACGATGCCGTCGCGCACCTCCGCGGTCAGATTCATGGAACGTCCTGCCGCGTTACGTTCGATCACGTCCACGACGCGCAGGCTCTGCAGATTGTGCGCAAAGCCGCCGGGATGGATCGCGTTCAGGAATTCCTCGCCGTTGTGGCCGAACGGGGTGTGTCCCAGATCGTGACCCAGAGCGATCGCTTCAGTCAGGTCTTCGTTCAGCCCGAGCGCGCGGGAGATCGTGCGGGCGATCTGCGCGACTTCGAGCGTATGGGTCAGGCGCGTGCGGAAGTGGTCTCCCTCCGGGCTCAGGAAGACCTGCGTCTTATGCATGAGCCGGCGCAGCGCTTTGCTGTGGATGATGCGGTCGCGGTCGCGCTGGAAATCCGTGCGCAGATCGCAGGGCTTTTCATACACGGCCCTGCCCCTGCTTTCCGCCGATTTGCATGCGAATTCCGAAAGCATCTCGTATTCTCTTTTTTCGAGTTCTTCTCTGAGGACCATAAAAACTCCTTTACGCGTTCGTGGAGCCGAAGCCGCCGGTGCGCTTTGCTTCCGCTTCGTCGTCTTCCGTGATGCCATACGGGACGAACAGACCCTGTGCAAACGCCTTGCCTGCCGGGATCTCGAGCACTTTGCCGCTTCTCGAATCGTTCGTGATCTGGATCTGGATGTGTCCTTCATTATCAGCGCCGTAGTAATCTTCGTCGATGACGCCGACCGTATTGTCCAGCTGCAGACGGAACTTGAAGCCCAGTCCGCTCTTCGGCATCACCAGCAGTACCCAGCCCGGTTCGATACGGCAGCGCAGGCCTGTAGGCATGCGAAGAGATTCACCCGGTTCGAGCCGTATGGTCCAGGGTGTTTTGATATCGTAACCGGCGCTTCCTGCCGTCGCCCTTACGGGCAATTCCACGGCGAGAGGTTCGCCGCTCATATGCGCGCTGTCCCTGGCGAATTGCTGTTCGCTGACTTTTTCAAACTTTGCGATACGCTGCATGGTATGTCCTTTCATCCCTGTAACAGATGTTTCATGTCAATCTTGCTGCCGCTGATGGCGACTCCGCTGTACGTGTTCAGATCGCACACGCGATGCAGGAAGTCGTTGACCTGCCCGCAGGTCACGGCGTCGATCTCCGCCATCGTCTCTTCTTCGGTATATGTGCGGCCGAGCAGCAGCATGTTCCTGCCGAGCCTGTGCATGCGGGAATTCGTCGATTCGAGCGAGAAGATGAAACCGCTCTTCATCCGCTGTTTGACGATCTCCGTCTGTTCTTCACTGATGCCGTCTTCCGCCAGACCCTGCATTTCCTCTGCCACGGCGTCCAGGAACTCGCGTTCCGTTCCGGGGGTCAGACCTGCATAAATATAAAACATGCCGCCGTCCGCATAGCTCTGCGTGGCACTGAAGACGTTATAGGCCAGCCCTTTGCGTTCCCGGATATTCTGGAACAGCCGGGAGCTCATACTGCCGCCGAGGATATCGCACACGACGAGCTGCGCGTAATAATCCGGCGAATCGAGCGCGATCGTCGGGACGCCGAGCGCAATGTGCGTCTGATTGATGTCCTTCGTCAGGGAACCGAAACGCCTGCCATTCTTCATAGATTCGGCTGCTTTTGCCGGGCACTTTCCTCGGAAGACAGACAGCGCGTTCTCCAGCTGCTCTTCCAACCGGACCTCATCGAAATTGCCGACAACGGAAACGACGATGTTATCCGTCGTGTACCACGTATGGATATAGTCCAGAAGATCGTCCCGTTTCAGGGCCTTCACGGAAGCTTTCGTGCCGAGCACGGTGCAGGCCAGCGGCGTTTGATGAAACACCTTCGCGTCCAGCAGATCCATGATATAGTCGTCGGGCGTATCGCGGACCATATTGAGCTCTTCGAGGATCACGCCGCGCTCTTTGCGCATCTCTTTTTCAGCGAACAGCGAACGGCACAGCATGTCGAGCAGGATATCGACAGCCTGTGGGAACACGTCCGTCAGTGCTTTAATGTGAAAACACGTCGCTTCCTTTCCCGTGAACGCGTTCATGCTGCAGCCGAGATCGTCCGTATCCTTCGCGAGCTGCAGCGCGCTGCGGGTCTCCGTACCTTGAAAGAACATGTGCTCTATAAAATGAGACACGCCGTTATTCTTACCGTTTTCCCTGGCGGAACCCGCCCCGATCCAGATGCCGATGCTGGCGGACTGGTACCGGGGGATGCGCTCCGTGACGAGCCGCACGCCGCAGGGTAAAGTCTTGCATTCGATCATATTACGTCTAAAAAGCATAAAGGACCGGCTATAAAGCCGGCCCTTGCGTTTGATGTCTTACTGCTGGTTTGCCTTGATGATGGGCGTATCTTCCAGACCTCTTCTGGTCAGGTTGACTCTGCCCTGGGAATCGATCTCGGATACCTTGACAGTGACGATGTCGCCGATATTCAGAACGTCTTCGACCTTATCCACTCTCTCCTTGCAGATCTTGGAGATGTGCAGCAGTCCGTCCTTGCCGGGCAGGCATTCGACGAACGCGCCGAAGTTCATCAGGCGGACGACCTTGCCGGTGTAGGTCTCGCCTACTTCGATGTCCTTGGTCAGGTATTCGATCTCCTTGCGCGCCGCGTCGCCGGATTCGGTGTTGGGCGCCGCGATGAAGATCAGGCCGGTATCGTCGATGTCGATCTTCGCGCCGGTCTGAGCAATGATGCGGTTGATGGTCTCGCCGCCCTTGCCGATGACGATGCGGATCTTTTCGGGATCGATCTGCATGCTCGTAATGAGCGGAGCGTACTTCGACAGTTCTTTTCTGGGTTCGGGGATCTCTTCGAGCATCTGGCTCATGATGTACATGCGGCCTTCCTTGGCCTGCTTCAGCGCCTTCTCGAGGATCTCTCTGGAAAGACCGTGGACTTTGATGTCCATCTGGATGGCAGTGACGCCTTCCGCGGTACCGGTGACCTTGAAGTCCATGTCGCCGAGGAAGTCTTCCATGCCCTGGATGTCGCTCAGGATGGCGTATTCGCTGGAACCGTCTTCCTTGACTCTTTCGATCAGACCCATGGCGATGCCGGCTACGGGAGCCTTGATGGGCACGCCGGCGTCCATCAGAGCGAGGCAGGAACCGCAGGTGGAAGCCATGGAAGATGACCCGTTGGAGGACAGGATCTCGGACACGACGCGGATCGCGTACGGGAATTCCTCTTCGCTGGGCAGAACGGGCAGCAGCGCTCTTTCAGCGAGCGCGCCGTGACCGATCTCTCTTCTGCCGGGGCTTCTGAGCGGCTTGGCTTCGCCGGTGCAGTAACCGGGGAAGTTGTACTGGTGCATGTATCTCTTGCCGGTCTCTTCGAAGATGCCGTCGAGGGTCTGGCCTTCGGACAGCATGCCGAGAGTAGCAACGGACAGAGCCTGCGTCTGGCCTCTCTTGAACAGGCCGGAACCGTGGACTCTGGGCAGCACGCCGGTCTCGACCCAGATGGGACGGATCTCGTCGCACTTTCTGGAGTCGGGGCGGATGCCTTCGTCCAGGATCATGCTGCGGACCTGCTCTTTGGTGATGTTGTACAGGACTGCGTCGACGTCCTTGGCGCCTTCGGGGAAGATCTCCGCGAAGTGCTCCTTGGTCTCGGTCTCGACAGCATCCATGTTGTCGAGTCTTTCAAGCTTGTCGAAGGTCATGATAGCCTGGTGCATCTTGTCGACCGCATATTCGCGGACGGCTGCGTCGATCTCTTCAGAGGGCTTGTACAGCTCGATCTCGATCTTTTCCTTGCCGACTTCCTTGACGATCTCGTCGATGAACGCGACGATCTTCTTGATCTCTTCGTGGGCGAACATGATGGCGTCCAGCACTTCGTTCTCGGGAACGATCTTCGCGCCGGCTTCGACCATCATGATAGCTTCCTTCGTACCTGCAACGGTCATGTTGATGTCTGAGACAGCTCTCTGCTCGGACGTCGGATTGATGACCAGCCTGCCGTCGACTCTGCCGACAATGACGGAACCGGTCGGGCCGTCCCAGGGGATGTCGGAGATCGCGATGGCGATGGAGGAACCGACCATGGCGCAGAATTCAGGCGCGCAGTCGTGATCCATGGACATGCAGGTCGCTACGACCTGGACGTCGTTATAGAAGCCCTTGGGGAACAGCGGACGGAGCGGTCTGTCCATCAGACGGGACGTCAGGATGGCCTTTTCGGACGGTCTGCCCTCTCTCTTGATGAAGCCGCCGGGGATCTTGCCGGCCGCGTAGAGTTTTTCCTCGAAGTCGCAGGAAAGCGGGAAGAAATCCACACCTTCTCTCGGGGTCTTCGACATGGTGGCGGTGCAGTTGACGACGGTATCGCCGTAGCGGACCCAGCACTGGCCGTTGGCCTGCTCGCAGACCTTGCCGATCTCGACTTCCAGCAGTCTGCCGCCTACGGCAGTGCGGAACGTTCTGTAATCTGTAAATCTCATAAATAACCTTGCCTTTCGTATCAGGCCCGGCTTGACAAATAAGTGCGCGGATGCTGTGTGACCCGCAGATTTATTTCTCAAGCCCGGCCCCTGATGATGAAAAAAATAACAACAAGGCGGGGCGATATGCCCCGCCGTTCTCTCTGTTTACTTTCTTAAGCCCAGACGGGAAATGAGGCTTCTGTAGCGCTCGATATCCTTGTCTCTGAGGTAAGCAAGCAGATTTCTTCTCTGACCGACCATCTTCAGCAGACCTCTTCTGGAGTGGAAGTCCTTGGGGTTCGCCTTCAGATGCTCGTTGAGCTCATTGATTCTGTAGGTGAGAACTGCGACCTGTACTTCGGGAGAACCGGTGTCTCCTTCGTGGGTGGCATATTCCTTGATGATGTTTTCTTTTACGTCCTTTGCGATCATTTTAAAAAACTCCTTTTCTACATTCGCCCGGGGCTGAAGTCAACGCCGGAGCAGCAGATGCTTAAGCCTTGGGTACACAATAAACAGACGATATATATTAGCACAGCGGTTTGCCCGTTGTAAAGCACTTTTTAAGACAACTGGCCGCCTTCTTTGACGTCGACCTTCTTCTTCGCGCTGCGGTCCGAATCGACCTTGCTGTAGACCTTGGCGAGCGCCACGATCATCTGGCGCGCCATCTGTTCCGTCATGACGATGGTCTCGACCTCTTCCGTCTGCTTCGTCTCGCCGTTCGGGCGTGTCTGCAGGAAGGTCAGGAAGCATTCGTGACCCGTTGCATTGATCGTGAATCCATTGGCATATTTCATTGTTTAATCCTCCTTATACGTCTCAAAGAAGTCCTTTGCCTGCAGACAGTTCTTATGGATCTCCTGCTGCAGATCTTCCAGATTGTCGAATTTACGCTCAGGACGCAGCATTTTGATGAATTCGATGCGCACGTCCTGTCCGTACAGATCGCCGGAGAAGTTGAAAATGTGCGTTTCCGCGTTCTTCGCGAATTCTCCGACCGTCGGTTTGTTGCCGACGTTCGTGATAGAATGATATTTCTTATGGTCAACGGTCGATAGTGTTATGTAAACACCGTTTCTCGGGAACGCTTCGGTCGAATCCAGACTCAGGTTGACCGTCGGAAAACCGATGCGGCGGCCCAGATGCCTGCCCTGTACGACTTTTCCGTCGATACAGTACAGCCTTCCGGTGTAATCCGTGTACTCGTCGAGCCTGCCTTCGTCGATGACCTGTCGGATGAGCGTGCTGGAGACCGTATTGCCGTTGATGCAGATCTCGGGAACGACCGTAACGCTGTAACCGAGATCCTTGCCGAGCTGCTGCATCCTGTCTGCGTCCCCTTCCGCCTTATAGCCGAAGTGGTAGTTGAACCCGCAGACCGCATGTTTCGTGTGGAAGCGGTCGATCAGGATGTCTTCGACGAAAGCCCGCGCGCTTTTCGTGCGGATGAAATCGTCGAACACCGGGGAAAACAGGTTCTCCACCCCGAGCATCTCTAGCTGTTCGGCCTTTTCTTCGAACGTCATGATGTTCTTGATCACGACGCGGCCGGCGATCTCGTTTACGGGATGGTTCGTGAACGTGAACACGGACGGCTGCAGCCCTTTTTCTTTGGCTGCCGCCACGCATTCGCGGATCAGCATCTGATGGCCTTTATGCACGCCGTCGAAGTTGCCGAGCGCGACCGCTGTTGCGGGCATGTTATGGATCTCTTGTAAGGATCTATAGATATTCATCTACAAAACTTTAGCGATTTTACCGTCTCTTATAATCCCTAACAGCTTTTGATTATAATAAGCAGCTTGTATCTCTTTAGATATCTTTAAATTGTCTGTCCACAGCGGATTGCCGTTCGTGAACAATTTTGCCTGTTCCGCGTTCAATTCCAGTTTCGGAAGGTGCGCCACGGCAGTTTCGGGCGGATCGAGCAGCGCTTCGATCTGCTGCGTGGTCATTTGACGCAGATCTTCGAGCGGAACAGCTTTTTCGATCGTATATCCGCAGGTGGCTGTGCGTACGAGCGAACTCATGCAGGCGCCGCATCCGAGCATCTGTCCGAGGTCGTGGCAGATCGAGCGGACGTACGTGCCGCGCGAACAGACCGCTTCGAACGTGAACAGTTCTTCCGGGCCGTGCCAATCCAAAAGGCGGATGCTGTAAACAGTGACCCGGCGGACCGGGATCTCCACATCTTTCCCCTCGCGGGCGTATTCGTACAGTTTTTTCCCGTTTACCTTGATAGCCGAAAAAACGGGCGGTTTCTGCTCGATCTCCCCCTCGAAGCATCTCAGTGCCTTTTCGACGCTTTCCCGCGTCACAGAGGCGATTTCAGGGCTTCTCGGGCCTGCCGGAGTGCCCCATATATCCTGCGTGTCGGTCTGGAGGCCGAGCAGGCATCCGGCAACGTAGGTCTTCGGCGCTTCGTCCATGAATTCGAGCAGACGCGTCGCTTTGCCGATGCATAAAGGAAGAACGCCGGTCGCCTGCGGATCCAGCGTTCCGGTATGTCCGATCTTCTTTTCGCCTGTCAGCCGGCGCAGCACCGCGACGCAGTCGAAACTCGTGCAGCCTGCAGGCTTGTGCAGGTTCAGAATACCGTTCATTCCTGTTCTCCGCCCTGCTCCACTGCCTTTGCCAGGACAGGGATCAGCTGTTCGACGGCTTTTTCGATCGTCACGCCGCGCAGCGTGCAGCCGCTGGCTCGCAGATGTCCGCCGCCATCGAAAGTTCTGGCTACCTCGTTCACGTCCGCATAGGACTTCGAACGCAGAGAAACCTTCAGGCTGCCGTCCGCTTTCTCGCGGATAAATGCGGCCGCCTCTACGCCGGAAATGCTTCGGATGCGGTCGATGCACATCTCGGAATGCTCCATCCTTGCGCCGTACGCCTTCAGATCCTCCTGCGTGCACCAGGAAAGCGCGGCTTTCCCTTCAGCAAAGAGGACCGCGCGTTCCACAGCCAGCGCTTCCAGTTTCAGCTGCGCCAGCGGATAGCTGTCCCAGACCTGATTGCTGAGCTTCACATGGTCGATGCCATATGCATACAGCATTGCAGCGTCCAGATACGCCTGCGGCGTCGTATTGCCGTAGCGGAACGAACCCGTATCCGTGTCGATCGCGACGTAGATCGCCTCCGCGACCTGCTTATCGATCGGCGCATTCATTTCCTGCAGCAATTCGAAGATCAGGGAACCTGCTGCCGGCGCTTCGGGATCGATCACGCTTTCCTGCGCGAACGGACCGGTCTTCATATGATGGTCGATGCAGAGCGTCTTTTCCGCCGCGTGAAAATACAGCGTGCGGTGCTCGATGCGGCTGTCGTCGCCGCAATCCACGGCGATGCTGACGTCAGCCTTCCAGGGCGCTTCGGTCACGAAATAACCGCCCTCGTTCAAGAAACTCAGGTATTCCGGGCATTCGTCCTCCAGCAGCACGAAGCATTCTTTGCCCATCAGGCGAAGACTCCTGCATAACGCGCACGAAGACCCTGCGGCATCTCCGTCCATATTCGCATGGGTGAAGATGAGGATCTTCTGTGCCTGTTCTATCGTTTTGATGATTGGATCCCAGTCGTGCATCAGTCGTCGAAATACTCCTCGTCCTGCAGGGATTCGTCTTCTTCTTTCGGCAGACCGTAATCGTAGTCGTCTGCCGGGATCTCGATCTTGTCGAGGATCGCGTCCATTTTCGCGCCGTATTCCAGGCTCTCATCGTACTTGAAGATGAGTTCGGGAACGTGGCGCGCCTTGAGATTCTTGCCGATCTCAGTGCGGATGTGACCCTTGCTGCGCTCGAACGCAGCGAGGATATCCTTCTTGCCCTGCGCGTCCAGCGACGGACCGCCGAACGACAGCGCCGTCACGTAGATCGTGGCGTAGCTGCCGTCGGTCGTAACGTCGACCGCGTTCACGCTGATCATGGCGCCGGAAAAACCGGGGTCCTTCAACGCGCCGCGCATGAGCATGTCACTGAGGATCTTGCGCATCTCTTCTCCCATTCTCTGGGGTCTGTGAGACTTGCCCATTATCTTTCAACCTCTTGCATCGTGAAGGCTTCGATGACGTCGCCTTCCTTGATGTCGTTGTACTTCTCGATGCCGATACCGCATTCGAAACCGCTCTGGACTTCCTTCGCATCGTCCTTGAAGCGCTTCAGCGAGGAGATGACGCCTTCGTGGATCACGATGCCGTCACGCAGCAGGCGGACCTGCGCGTTGCGGGTCACCTTGCCTTCCATGACGTAAGCGCCGGCGACCGTGCCTACGCCGGGCACCTTGAAGGTGTTGCGGACTTCGACCTTGCCCAGGATGACCTCCTTGAACACGGGATCGAGCATGCCCTTCATGGCCGCTTCGATATCGTCGATGATCTCGTAGATGATGCGGTACGTACGGATCTCCACGCCGTCGCGGTCGGCCATGGCCTGGACCGCGGAGCTCGGACGCACGTTGAAGCCGATGATGACGGCGTCGGACGTGCTGGCCAGCATGACGTCGGATTCGGTGACGGTACCGACGCCCGTGTGGATGATCTTGACGCGTACGTTCTCGTTATGCAGCTTTTCCAGGGACGCTTCCAGCGCGCCGACGGAACCCTGCACGTCCGCCTTGATGATGAGGTTGAGGTCGCGGACCTCGCCCTCCTGCAGCGTGGCGAACAGCTGTTCCAGAGAAGTGCTGGAATTCTTGGCCAGCGTCTCTTCTCTGAGCTTTTCCTTGCGGCGGGCTGCGATGTCTCTGGCGATGCGCTCTTCGCGGACCGCGTAGAATTCGTCGCCTGCTTCGGGTACTTCCGTCAGACCTGTGATCTCGACGGCTCTGGACGGGCCTGCCTTGCGGATCTGATTGCCCTTCCAGTCGTTCATGACGCGCACGCGGCCGGAAGCCGTACCGACGACGAGCGCCTGGCCCGCCTGCAGCGTGCCGTTCGTGACGAGCAGCGTCGCGACAGGGCCTCTGGCCTTGTCCAGTCTCGCTTCGATGACCGTACCCATAGCCAGCCTGTCCGGATTGGCGCGCAGTTCGAGCATTTCCGCCTGCAGCAGGATCATCTCCAGAAGCTGCGTGATGCCTTCGCCGGTCTTGGCGGAGACGGGCACGCTGATGGTGCTGCCGCCCCAGTCTTCGACCAGGAGGTTGTTGTCGGCCAGTTCCTTCTTGACTCTGTCCGGATTGGCGCCGGGCTTGTCCATCTTGTTGATTGCAACGATGATGGGAACGCCCGCAGCCTTCGCGTGGCTGATGGATTCGATAGTCTGCGGCATGACACCGTCATCCGCTGCGACGACCAGGACGGCGATATCCGTGACGTGGGCGCCTCTGGCGCGCATCGCGGTGAACGCCTCGTGACCCGGGGTATCCAGGAACACGATCTTCTGACCGTTGATCTCGATCTCAGACGCGCCGATGTGCTGCGTGATGCCGCCGGCTTCGCCTGCGGTGACGTTCGTGTTGCGGATGGCGTCCAGCAGGGACGTCTTGCCGTGGTCGACGTGGCCCATGACGGTGATGATGGGCGGACGGGGCTTGAGTTCGGATTCCGCATCGTCGTGCAGGTCCAGACCCTCTTCTTCCACGATCTCTTCCGCCTTATTGATGACGACGGTCTTGCCCAGCTCCATACCGAGCAGTACGGCCGTCTCTTCGTCCAGGTTCTGGTTGATGTTCGCCATGATGCCCATCTTCATGAGGGCCATGATGGCGTCGGACATGGAGACTTCGAGCTGTTCGCAGAAGCCGCCGACCGTGATGGGCACGTCGATGATGACGCCGCCGGTCGCCTGGGCTTCGATCTCAGCCGCGGTCTCCTGGACCTCTTCGACCTTCTCCTTATATTTAGAGTGCTTCTTCTTCGCGGATTTCGTCAGATCGGTGAGCTGCTCCTCGAAGCGGTCGCGCGTGTCCTTGTCCTTCTTTCTGCGGCGGGTATCTCCGCCGGCAGGCGCCGTATAAGCGACGACCTTTTCGCGGCCGCCCTCGTTCGTCTTCTTTCCGCCGAAATCTTTCTTGCGCGGAGATGTGCCGGCAGCTGCGTTGCCGCCCTGCTTGCCCTTGTATTCCTTGGGCTTGCGGTCGGCCGGTTTGCCGTCTTTCTTCGCGTCGCCCTTCTTAGGCTGGACGGGCTTCTTTTCCGCCTTGGGAGCTGGTTTGGGCTCGTCCGCCGCTCTGCGGATGATCTTGACCCCGATATTGGGCACGTAATCCACAGGTTCGGGCTTGGGCTCTTCGATTTTAGGCTCTTCCTTGACAGGTTCCGCAGGCTTGGGCTCTTCTGCCTTCGGCTCTGCGGCAGGTTCGACCGCGGGAGCTTCTTCCTTCGGAGCAGCTTCCGTCTTTTTCTTCGTCGTCCGTTTCGCGGGCTTCTTTTCTTCCTTCGGCTCTTCCGGCTTCTCTTCTTTCGGTTCCGCCTTCTTGACGATCTTGACGCCGATCGGAGGATCGACGTACATCTCGGGTTCCTTCACTTCGGGGACAGCCGGAGCAGCTTCCACAGCGAGAGCCGGCGTTTCCGCGACGGGTGCCTTCACTTCAGGTGCGGGTTCCGCCTTGGGTTCTTCCTTCTTTTCCAGCGTCTGAGGAACGTCCGCCTTCTTCTGCGGCACCGCATTCTTGGGCATGGGCTTTCCGAACGGGAAAGGCTTCGCCGCAGCCGTCTGCGCCTTGGGAACGGGCTTGCCGATGGGCGGGGTCATGGGGCGCGGTGTTTCCGCTGCCGCCTTGGCTGCGCTTTGCGCTCTCGCGGCAGGCTTTGCCTTTCTCGCCTGCTGTGCTTCTATGATCGCTTTATCGACGGCGCGGATCTGGACTTTCGGGCCTTCGCCTGCCGTATTTGTAGACTTTTTCGTCTGTGCTTTTACAACTTTGGTTTCCGTATCGGCCATTCAAATACCTCCGTGCTTATCTGCATAATTGAGCAATCTGCTCTGCGAGCGCTTCCGCCTGCTGCTTCGTCACTTCCGTTTTCAGGTTTCTTCCGAAAGCGTTCTTCTTGACGGTCAGCTTCGCGCACTCGCTGTTCCTGCAAAGGTAAGCTCCTCTGCCGGGCATCTTGCCGCTTTGGTCTATGTGCAGCCCGTCCGGTCCTGCGACGATGCGGAGCAGCTCCTGTTTCGGCTTGCTCGTCATGCATCCGATGCAGCGCCTTTCGGGCACTTTCTTCTCGCTCATTGTCAGGCCTCTACGCTTCCATCGCAGCGGTGATCGCTTCGATCATGGCTGCGTTCGTTGCCTTTTCGTCCAGTTCGATGCCGTGTTCCTGCGCGAATTCGATCAGTTCCGCCTTCTTAAATCTCTTCAGGTTGGGCAGTTCAGCCGTTTCGACTGCAGGTTCTTCCGCTGCAGCCTCTTCGACAGGTTCTTCTGCAGGAACTTCCGGTTCTTCGGCAGCTCTGGCCATCGCTTCGAGCGTCGGCTGATACTGGGTGTGGCTCTTGATGTCGATCTTCCAGCCGCACAGCTTTGCTGCCAGTCTTACGTTCTGGCCTTCCTTGCCGATCGCAAGGGACAGCTGGTAATCAGGTACCACGACCGTTGCGGATTTGCCTTCTTCGTCGATCAGCACCATCTCGACCTTCGCGGGAGACAGAGCGCTCGAAATGAGCTTGCCCGGTTCGTCGCTCCAGTTGATGATATCGATCTTCTCGCCGGCGAGTTCGTCGACGACCGCCTGCACGCGGGACCCTCTGGTACCGACGCAGGATCCGACGGGGTCGACGTTCTCATCGTACGTGCACACGGCGATCTTCGTGCGGGAACCCGCTTCTCTCGCGATGCTCTTGATCTCGACGACTCCTTCCTGGATCTCGGGAACTTCGAGTTCGAACAGTCTCTTGACAAGTCCGGGGTGCGTGCGGGACAGGAACACCTGGGGCCCCTTCGTGGTCTTTTTCACGTCCATGACGTAGACCTTGATGCGTTCGTTGACGCGGTATCTCTCGCCGGGGATCTGTTCGTTGAACGACAAAATGCCTTCGGCTCTGCCCATGCTGACGAACACAGTCTCGCCGGAGATGCGCTGTACGATGCCGGTGACCACTTCAGACTGGCGGGAGATATAATCGTCGTAGATCATGCCTCTCTCGGTCTCACGGATGCGCTGTACGACGACCTGCTTGGCAGTCTGCGCCGCGATGCGGCCGAAATCTTTCGGAGTCACCTGATATTCGATGACGTCGCCCAGTTCGTAAGCGGGGTCGATCTCCTGCGCTTCTTCCAGGCTGGCCTGGGAAAAGGGATCTTCGACTTCCTCGACGATGTCGCGTCTCATGAAGACGTCGATGTCGCCCGTTTCGCGGTCGATGTTGACTCTCACGTTTTGGGACGTGCCGTAATTCTTCTTATATGCCGAAACCAGCGCGCTCTCGATGGCGTCGATCAGGACATCCTTGGAGATGCCCTTTTCTCTTTCCAGAGCCTCGATGGCTTCGATGAATTCCATGTTCATGCTTTTCTGTGTCCTCCTTAGAATACAACTGCCAGATTTATCTTAGCTGCGTCGTTTTGCTGCAGCGTGATTGCCTTTCCCTTCGCGTCTTCGATGGTGACGGCGCCGTTGTCATAGCCGGTCAGTGTTCCGGTATAGAACTTGCTGCCGTCCAGCGCTTTATACAGCTTGATCTCGATCAGGCTGCCTATGAACCGCCGGAAATCCTTTTCCGTGATCAGTGGCCGGTCCATGCCCGGTGAAGATACTTCCAGATAGTAATTCTGCTTGATGGGGTCCGCTTCGTCGAGCTTTGCGCTCAGATAGCGGCTGATCGCCTCGCAGTCGTCCGTGCCCATGATGCCGTACCCTTCGCCTTCCACTTTATCGACGTAGACGCGGAGGTACCAATCGGCGCCTTCCTTGACGAATTCGGTCCTGCTGAGCTCGTAATCTGCGGTTTTTTCGTACTCCTGCATCCAGGACGCGATCAGTTCTTCGATCTTCTTACCAGCCAATTGCGTCTCCTCTAAAACGAAAGAGTGGGCCTGCCCACTCTTTAGAAATAACGTATACCTTATCTATAATAACATGGCTTACAGAATTTGCAAGCGTTTTCACAAATTATTTTCTCTATTCGAAGACCTGGCAGCCCTTGCGGCCTGCTTCTTTGACCCTGTACAGCGCTGCGTCCGCGTCGTGGAAGATGTCGCCCTGCGGATTCTCGCGGTCGGCGAACGCCACGCCCACGCTCAGGGAAACGGGCGGCAAGTCGTCCTTGGGATGCTGCAGCACTTCGTTGGCTTGCGCGATCTTGTTCATGACCAGCTGCTTCATGGAGCTGTTGACACGGGTCATGACGACGGCGAATTCGTCGCCGCCGATACGGCACAGGATATCGACGGAACGGAAGGAATGACGCAGGATCTCCGCGACTTTCTTCAAGACCCTGTCTCCTACCGAATGGCCGTACGTGTCGTTGACCCCCTTGAAGTCGTCCACGTCGATGAGCAGCAGCGCCATATGTTCGGTATCGGCGCTTTCCATCAGCAGATCGTAAGCGCCGCGGTTGAACAGACCCGTGAGCGGGTCGTGGGACGCCTCGTGGCTCAGCCTCTCCTTTGCCTGCTGGTTCTCCTCCAGCATGCTGTTGTAAGCGCGTGTGACGAAGCGCAGTTCTTCGACGCCGGTCGGTTCGATCGTCTCCTGGTTCTGCATCTTCTGCACCATGTTCGTCAGCGGATTGCGAACGAGCATGTTGATCAGGATGACGATCGCCAACACCAGCAGCAGGAAGATGCCCGTCACCAACGTCTGAATGTTCACGAGCATGGACAGGCGCGCGGATGCCGCCTCGAGTTCGTGGCTCGAGGACTGGATCAGCGCCTGCGTGCACTGGCCGACATTCTCACGGATACGATCCTTATAATGCATGTAGTTGTTGTCGAATACGAGCGACTGCGCCGCATCTTTCAGCTGCTGGCGGTTCATGCCGGCATATTCGGCAGGGATCTCGATCGAAGCGATGGAGTCCGGTATTTCGGAGGCGCGGTAATTGCCTGTCTCCAGCATTAAACGCATTGCGAGATTCTCGATATCGACGAGTTCATTCGACAGCTGCAGCGCGGCGTTCAGGCTCGACAGCGCTGTGCCTTCTTCCCCTTCCAGCAGTTCTTCCAGGTCTTCTACGGCCTTGTCGCGGCGTCTGGTCGTTTCGACTTCCTCGAAAAAGTCCTCCAGATAGGCGACGTCGCCTATGACCACAAAGCACCGCACGCGGTCCGTCAGATAATCGGATCCGGTCTCCATATTGGACGCAGCCATCTGCGCGGCGATGTACCGGTCACTGGCTGCTTCCATACGCTGATAGCCCTTTTCGAGCGACAGATCGGAAATCAGCAGAGCCGCTGCAGCGACGAACGCGAGAACAAGGAAGAAGATCGACGCGGTGCGCAGATGGATACCCGTATGCAGCCCTTCCGGATGCTCGGATACAGCGGACAGAGCCTCTGCGGCTCTTTCTTTGTCCATCTGTTCCTTCAGCGCGTTCATCTTGGCCTGATGGAACTGTTCTTCCGCGGTCGTTTCGTCCTTCTCCGCCAGTTTTCTCGCGGCAGCTTCCTGCGCGGCGAGATCCGCCTCTTTCTTCTGCAGGATGAAAGCCTCGAATTCGGATGCAGGCACAGGCTTGGAGAAGAAATAGCCCTGGACGATGTCGCAGCCCAGCGCTTTGAGCGCATGCAGCTGCTCTTCCGTCTCGACGCCTTCCGCGATGACGGGTACTTTCAGATAATCCGCGATTCCAATGATAACTTTAATCATATGGGCGTTTCCACCTTCGCGGAACGCGTTGCGGATGAACTGCATGTCGAGCTTCAGAGCGTCGATCGGCAGGTGCGAGATCATATTCAGCGAAGAATAACCTGTTCCGAAATCGTCCATCTCGATCTGGAAACCGAGTTCTCTCAGCTTATCGACCGCATCGATGATCTGTTCGGAATCCTCGGTATAAGCGGATTCCGTCACTTCGAGCAGCATGTCCTTTTCTGTCAGTCCGTTTTCGACAAGTATCTTCTGAAGCATTTCCGGCAAAAGCGGATCGTACAGATCGACTCGGGAAACGTTGACAGATACGGGAACGGAATAATGCAGTCTGTCCTTCCATTCGCGGATCTGACGCGCGGTCTCCTTATGCACGTAATAGTCCAGCTTCTCGATCAGGCCGTTATCCTCGAACAGAGGAATGAAGATGCCCGGGTTGATCATACCGAGTTTGGGATGGTTCCAACGGACAAGAGCCTCCGCACTCGTCAGCAGAGGCGTATCGGGCCGGATGTCGAACTTCGGCTGATAGTAAACTGTGAACTGATTTTCCGCGATGGCGACCGGGAAATCTTCCACGAGCTGCTCCGCGTACAGTTCGCGTTCGTGCAGGTCGTTGTCGTAGAAGCCGATGTTGCGGGCAAGGCTTCCCTTGACCGTATCCGCAGCAGCTTTCGCGTGGTCGAAGCGGCGCCCGATGTCGATGGTCTTGTCGCAGTGCTGATAGACGCCCATGCGCAGACGCACGCGGTTCTCAGAAGAGTCGCCGCCGGCCAGACGGATGGAGGCGTTGTCCATGATCTCGCGGTAATCTTCCCTATGCGGGCAGTACACCATGAACGAGTCGGCTTCTCTGCGGCACACGATGCCGCCGGATTCCGCGACCATTTCACGGACGTGTTCGCCGATCGTACGCAGCACTTCGTCGCCGTAGGCACGTCCGTAGCGCTCGTTGATCATGTGGAAGTGGTTGACGTCCACGATGATAGCGTCCATATCCTTGTCTTTATGGTACTGGTCGTACTGCTCCGCATAGCGGTAGAAATACTCCCGGTTATAAAGTCCGGTCAGCTCGTCTCGCTCCGTAGACTGGATGATGTCGCGGTCTTCGGACAGCTCGATCGTTCTCACGATACGCGCCTGGATGACCCCGATAGAAGGATACGGCTTGGGGATGAAGTCGATGGCGCCCAGCTTTAAGGATTCGATCTCCGTCTCCTTCTCTGCCGTCGTCACGATAACGGGGATGCGCTTCAGTTCGTCGTCTTCGCGGACGGTCTTCAGGACGTCGAGGCCCGACATCACAGGCATCAGGATGTCCAGCAATACGAGCGACAGCGTGTCCTTGTTCGCGCGCATCTGTTCCAACGTCTCCGCGCCGTTTGTCGCGTAGATCAGGTCGTATTCGTTTTTCAACATCTCGCTCAGCAGCTCGCGGTTGATCAGTTCGTCTTCCGCGATCAGGATCTGGCGCTTGCCGTTGGTGGAATGGAATTTCTTATGGCTTTCTAACATCGTCGTCTATCCTTTACTCTTCGTCACGGATAAGGCTTTCGAGGGTCTCGTACAGATTCTCGGGCTGTACGGGTTTGGACAGGTGGGCGTTCAGGCCCGCCTGCAGGCTGCGCTGGACGTCTTCGTCGAACGCGTTCGCGGTGAGCGCGATGATGGGCACGCTCTTCGCGTCGGGACGGTCCATGGCGCGGATCGTGCGCGTCGCTTCGAGGCCGTCCATCTCGGGCATGCGCATATCCATGAGGACCGCGTCGTAGAAGCCGGGTTCGCTCGCCGCGAACTTTTCGACGGCGATGCGTCCGTTTTCTGCGAGATCCGCGGTCATCTCTTTACCCTGCAGCACCATCATCATGATCTCCGCGTTGATGGGCACGTCTTCGGCCAGCAGGATGTTGCGTCCCTTCAGGTCCGCCTTCTTCACTTTTTCAGGCGAAGCGATATTCTTTCTCTTGAGCGCGGATTTGAACTCTTCGAGCACGTTGGCTGCGAACAGCGGCTTTGGGATAAAGCTGTCCACACCGGCCTGCAGCGCTTCTTCGAGCACGTCGTCCCAGCGGTAAGCCGTCAGGATGATGATGGCCGATTCATGACCCGTGATGTCGCGAATCCTGCGCGTCGTCTCCACGCCGTCCATCTCAGGCATCTGCCAGTCGATGAGGATAAGATTGTACGGCTCTCTTCTCGCGTGGCGCAGCCGCACCATCTCGATGGCTTCGGCGCCGCTTGCCGCGATCTCCGAAGCGATGCCAGCCTTTTCGAGCACGAGTTTCGCGTGTTCGCAGGCCACGGGGTCGTCATCAACGACCAGAACAGTCATGTCGGACGGACGGACCGCTTCGACCGCTTCCGCGACGTCGCGCCGTTCAGAATCTACAAGGGTCACGGTAACGGTGAACTTCGAGCCTTCGCCCTTCTTGCTTTCCACTTCGATATGGCCGTTCATCATCTCTACGATGCGCTTCGTGATGGCCATGCCCAGACCGGAACTGCCGTATTTGTTCGTGGCTGACGAATCCTCCTGCGCGAACGCGTCGAACAGGTGCGGCAGGAAGTCTTCGCTCATGCCGATTCCGGTATCCGCGATCTCGAAGCGCATCGTCGATTTACCATCGAACTGCGCCGTGCGCTGTACGGTCAGGTCGACCTTGCCGCCTACCGGCGTGAATTTCATGGCGTTGCCCAGGATGTTGATCAGCACCTGGCGCAGCTTCATGTTATCGCCGATGTAGTAATCGTCTATATCGTTCAGGATATGGCACTGATAATCGATGCCCTTATCACCTGCCTGGCCGCTGAACATCGTGTTGATGGCTTCGAGCAGTTTCGGGAACGAGAACTCCTCGGTTTTCAGAGTCAGACGGCCGGATTCGATGCGCGACATATCGAGGATGTCGTTGATCAGATTGAGCAGATGCTCGGCGGACGAACCGATCTTTGTAAGATAATCTTTCGTTTTTTCCGGCGTTTCGGGATCGTTGAGCGCGATGTTGTCCAGGCCGATGATGGCGTTCATCGGCGTGCGGATCTCGTGGCTCATGTTGGACAGGAACGCCGTCTTGGCGCGGTTCGCCTGTTCCGCAGCAGACAGCGCTTCGCTGAGCGTCTCGTTCTGCTGCATCGCGGCTCTCGTCTCGGCGTCCACGTCAGCGAAGCATGCGCCGACCGTATGGACCAGATGGTCCTCTCTGTCTTCCGGATGGCGGACGCCGGCGAATTTAACGGCTTCGTAGGACTGCTTGCCGTCCACGTCGATCATGTAACGGTAGGAGATGACCCGGTTGTTCTTTAAACCTTCACGGACATTATCGGGCTGGATGAAGTTCAGGAATTCTTCTCGGTAAGGCTCTAAGACGTACTTGTTGCAGTACGCTGTGACTGACTCGAGGTACGGGAACTCTTCTCCTGTTTTGAAGCCGTCCATGTCGCTTCTGGACTGGTAGCATACGCCATGGTTCCTATCCAGTTCGAGATAATAGACGCTGCGGTAATCGGAACTGAGCGCAGTGATCAGTTTGCCCTGCTGTTCACCCTGCGCCTTTTCTTCGAGCAGCGCGTTCTGCAGCGCCAGACGATGTTCCATCTCTTCCTGTTTGGCCTTGTTCGCAGCCACCGCCGCTTCGTGCGCGGCAACGATCTTCGCGTTCCGGCGGTTCTGACGGATGATGAAGCCGAACATGACGACGAGCGCTAATACTGTCAACAGAGACTGGATCAGGCTCCTCATGATTGTGTTGTTCGTGATGGACGAGATCCGGTCGATGATGCTGTTCTCCCGGATCAGATAGGTCAGCATCCAGTCCGTTCCTTCGACGGGAACGTAGCTCAGGATCTCCGGTACGCCGTTGTACGTAAACGAGACGACGCCTGCGTTCCCTTCGTTGAAGTCGGAGACAAACTCCTCATAGGAAGAAGCTGTAGTTGTAGTAGTAGTAACGGGTGTGAATTCCGCGATCTTCAGCGCGTCGAGCAGGTTCGTTTCCTTTGCAAGACCGCCGAGCACGATATCTGTGAGCGGATCACCCTTCTGTGTGTAGAGGTTGCAGAACGTGACGCCTTCGCTCGTCGAATCCATGGACGCGCCTTTCAGCGCCTGCTCCATGCTGATCTCCATGAAGCAGACAGTCAGCGGATCGCCCTGGAAGGTCTTGTTTTCGATCGGCACGGCGATGACGACTTTTTTTTCGCCGGAGTTCAATTTCCGGATGGAGATATCCGGCTCGGCCATGTTCCTGTAATTGAAGCTGTATTCTCCGATGTTGTACTGCGGGCCTTTATACGTATACACGATACCGCTTTTACCGACGAGGCCGAACCTCTCCAGATGATACAGCGTACGCATCCGGTTATGATAGGCCACACGGTGCGCTTCGTCGGACAGGTCCTCTTCCGTCATCAGATCGACGGCGTTGTAGATCGTTTCGATGTATTCCTGCAGATTGTCTTCCACGACCTGTTCCCTGCGCCCTGCCAGTTCTTCCAGGAACAGCAGCGTGACGCTGCGGACCGCGTCGTCCGTATCCTTTCTGGCCGCATTGGACATCCAATACGTTCCTCCGATCAGGATGATCAGAAGCAGGATGACGCCGATGACGATCGCAGCGGTTGCTTTTTTGCCTTTCAGTTGCATGGAATCTGTCCTTTCTTATTCCTTTACAATCTTACGGAATGCCCGGAACGCGGCCGGGATGGAATAAACTTTTTCGATCTCTTCCGGTGATACCCAAACGTAATTGTCGATCCGTTTCCCGCAGGGAACTTTCCAGCCCTGCATGCGCCATTCGATATGGGTAAAAATGTGTTTCGCCTTGCCGCAGGACTCTGCTTTCTGCGGCTGCAGACCTGCCTTGCGCAGCGCCTGCACGATATGTGTTTCACTTAACGTGCCGTCTTCCATGGGAAAACCCCATAATCCCGCGAGCAGTCCTTCCGGAGGGCGTTTCTGCAGCGCCCAGCAGCCTTCGTTCTCCAAAAGCAGCACGGTCTTTTCTTCGACGCGCCGTTCTTTCTTCGCGCTGCGCACGGGATAGTCCTGTTCTTTGCCCTGCGCATGAGCCATACAATACTCTACCGCGGGGCAGGAGCCGCATAGCGGCTGCCCGTTCGGAATGCAGATGCGCTCGCCCAGTTCCATCAGGCCTTCGGTCAGAAGTGATGCGTCCTCTCCTTCCGGATAGACTTCTTTCAGCGCTGCCGCAGTCTCTTTGCGGTTCTTCTGCTCCATAATGTCGCGGTCCGAAGCCTGCAGACGCATCAGCACGCGCATGACGTTTCCGTCGACCGCGGGTTCGGGTTGTCCGAACGCGATGGACGCGATGGAACCGGCGGTATAGTCTCCGATGCCAGGCAGTTTCTTCAGTTCCGCCGCTGTCTGCGGCATCGCACCGCCGTACTGTTCCTGGATGGCCTGCGCTGCCTTTTTCAGATTGCGTACCCTGCTGTAATAGCCGAGGCCTTCCCACAGCTTCAGCAATCTGTCTTCGGGAACTTCGGCCAGAGAAGTGACATCCGGCAGTTCGTTCAGAAAACGCTTATAATACGGGATCACAGCCTCGATGCGCGTCTGCTGCAGCATGATCTCCGCGATCCAGATGCGGTAAGGATCCTTCCCCTGCCGCCACGGCAGATCTCTTTTATGCTGCGCGTACCATGCAATGATCGCCTCAGCCGTTTGTTTCAGATCTGTTTGTTCCATCATAGATCAGCCATGAACAGCCTGCAGGATCGCAATGATCAGACCCAGAACGGCCAATACTGTAACCGTACGGTTCGTGGCGGAACGGTACAACAGGCTCAGGTCGGATTCTACGAGGCTGAGCGCATTCCGGATCTCTTCTGCTTTCTGAGGGATATCCAGGCTGCGCATCACAAAGGCATCCAAAGAACCTTGTTCTGTACGAACCGCCTGATCGAGATCTCCGAGCGTTTGGATCATCTGCGAACGGATGCGCTGATCGCGTTTCAGGTCGTCTGAAACAAAGAAACCATGTGAAGCAGCCGGAAGTGGCGACATGTCCATCAGGCGGTCAGCGCTTGCCCGGATCACCTGGCCCGTTTCAACGGCAAAGTACAGTCCGTGATTGACGCCTGCTGTCGGAGCGTCCATAGTAAAATAATCATCGAGTTCGCCAAAATAATGGTCGGCATAGGGCGTCTGATAATCGATGCAATCCGCATACTTTTCGCTGCGGTTGAAATTCAGGATAACGTAATTGCCGTTGAACGCGATCACTTTGGCGAAATCGCGTTCCGCCCAGCAGTCCGCCATACACGCCGCGATCCGTTCCTTCGGCACGTGCAGATAGGCTTCGTCACCGGTCAGGATACCGTACAGGCAACGTTCTTCGCCTTCCTGCAGGGCAAGCGGATCGCTGCAGCGGCCGAAGCGGTTCAGCTCCGTGATGATAGCCGCGGGGCCTGGATACAGCTCCTCCAGACCGCACTCCTTCAGAACGTTTTCGCACAGCTGCGGGATCGTGCAAGGTTCTCCGTCCAGAATAAAGTATGCTTCCTCTGCGCATTCAATGTGATTCAGAAACACAAAACTGTCGCACGGAATATCTTCCAGGCCAAGACAGACGCTCACCTGCGCGATGCCGGGGCCGGGATAGAAACTGACGATGAGATGAGGATCTATTACAGGTACTTTTTCGCACTGCAGGTTTATCCTGCGGTAATGCCTGGTCGCAGGAAAGATCCTGTCTCCTTCGTACAGATAGCTTTCCATGTATGCGAACGTTTCGCGGATCTCTTCCGTATCTTCACCCTCTTCATCCCGCAATTTGCGCAGTCCGGACGTGTTTGTGACGGCGCCGCTTCCAAGATAATAGGAATGCATGAAGCATACTTTGCCGGAAGCCGTCTCCGGACCGCAGGATGCGCGCAGCAGCGTGCCTTCCACAGGTTCGCAGAGATAGAGCGCGCCGTCTTCCCCCATCAGCCGGAACTGCTTCGTCTTCAGTCCGCAGGACAGAAGAAAGCGTTCCATCCAGGGGCGGGAGAACAGGCAGACAGACGGCTGATCCGGCTCATCCGGCGTATAGATATTCCGGCGGCCGGTCGTAAACGTCGTCATAAAGAGGCATACGGAATCCGGACCGATCACGCGTTTCAGGGATTCCAGAATGCCGCAGGCTGTCTCGTGCTTCATGTGCTCGAACACGCGGCTGCATACAACGACGTCGAACGTCTGATTCGGATACTCCTGAATATAATCATCCAGATGCATGCACAGCGCCGTCGCGTTTTCCAAGTCCTGATCGAGAATCTGCTCCATAGCTTCGTCGCAGCGATCCGGGTCCGGTTCCAATCCGGTGACGCTGGAGAAAAGCGCAGCAAAACGGGGCATCAGTCTGCCTGTTCCGCAGCCGAGATCCAGCACGGAACGGTACTTCAGCCCTTTTTCGCCGTATTTAGCTTTCAAATACTGAATCGCCTGATCAAGAACGTCATCTTCGCTCGCCATGACCTTCACGATATCGGAATACCTGAAATCACCCATGTCATACCTCTGTTTCTATTTCAGACGATACTTTGTCTTCCGGATGGAATTCCTCGCGGTACGCGGCTTCCAGTTCGCTGCGGCCGTGTTTGCCGAGCCCTATTGACACGAGCTGGCGGATGATGTCGTAGATCACTGCGAACAGCGGTACGCCGACGATCATGCCCGTGATGCCCCACAGACCACCGAACAGCAGGATCGCGAACAGCACCCAGAAGCTCGAAAGCCCCGTGGAATCGCCGAGGATGCGCGGTCCGATGATGTTGCCGTCCAGCTGTTGCAGCACGAACACAAAAATGACGAATATCAGCGCATGCACCGGGTTTTGGATCAGCAGCATCAGCGCACAGGGAATGGCGCCGATGAACGGGCCGAAGAACGGGATGATGTTCGTGACCCCGATGATGACCGCGATGAGCGCAGGCGATTCGAGGTGCAGCACAAGGCAGCCGACGAAGCAAAGCAGTCCGATGATCGCCGAATCGATGATCTTGCCGACGAGGAATCCGTTGAACATCCTGTCCGCATATCGCACTTCCTTCTCGATGACGCGCGCCGCGCGGTTCGGGAAAATGCCGTGCAGCAGCATCTTTGCCTGCGCGCCGAACTTCCTGCGGCTGATCAGGATGTAGATCGAGATCAGCACGCCGAGCACGATGTTCTTAAGGACCACAGCCGTCTGCTGTACGTAGACCGCCGCATTGCCGAGGATCTTCTGCGCGAACGAAAGCATATCCGTGTTGACCCATTTCTCGAGCTTTTCCTGCAGCACGACGCCGTATTTATCCCAAGCGGCCTGCAGCTGCGGACGCTCTGCCAGCATGGTCTCGATCTTCCTGCCTGCCGCTTCGATCTTGGCGGGCATCGTCTGCGCCAGCACTTCGATGCTGTCCCACAGCTGCGGGATGACCAGCATGAACAGCGCAGCGATGATCAGCACCGCGATGACAACAGACAGGACGATGGACAGCGCTTCCGACAGCTGCGGATGCGCCTTGCAGAATTCTTTGCCGAACAGTCTGAGAAAACGGTTGCAGAACGGCGTCAGGATATACGCGATGACCGCGCCGTATACGAAAGGTTTCAGGATCTGTACGACCTTGTCGAAACCACCCTGCACGGAGCTGAACCGGAACAGGAAGAAAAACAATACCAGTCCTGCGGCGACCGCGCAGAAACCCGCTATCGATGCCTTGATGTATTTTTCGTTATCGGGATTCTTGAGTTTCATAACGTCTTTTTATTCGTAGATCGGATGTGCAGCGCAGAGCTTCTCCACTTCGCTGCGGATATGATCTGCCTTGTTTTCGAAGTCGGAAGCGGTCAAATAAATGAGTTCCGCGACCTTCTTCATATCGTCCTCTTTGAACCCTCTTGTGGTCACGGCCGGCGTGCCGACACGGATGCCGCTCGTGAGCGTCGCGGGCTGCGGATCGTTGGGGATCTTGTTCTTGTTGACCGTGATGTAGACCCGGTCGAGCCGCTGCTCCATCTCCCTGCCGGTGACGTTGAAATTGCGCAGGTCGACGAGCATCAGATGGTTGTCCGTGCCGCCGGAGACGAGATCGAAACCGTAGCGCAACAGTTCGTCCGCCAGCACTTTCGCGTTCACGGCGATCTGGTGCTGATACGCCTTGAATTCGGGCTTGAGCGCTTCTCCGAACGCGACGGCTTTCGCCGCTATGATGTGTTCGAGCGGGCCTCCCTGCGTACCCGGGAAGATCGCGGAATTGATCTTCTTCGCGATGGCTTCGTCGTTCGTGAGGATCAGACCGCCGCGCGGACCTCTCAGGGTCTTGTGCGTCGTCGTGGTCACGACGTGCGCGTAAGGCATCGGCGACGGATGCTCGCCTGCCGCGACAAGGCCTGCGATGTGAGCCATATCGACCATCAGATAAGCGCCGACTTCGTCCGCGATCTCACGGAACACCTTGAAATCGATGACCCGCGGATAGGCGGATGCGCCTGCGATGATCATCTTCGGTTTGCACTCGTGCGCCAGGCGGCGCAGTTCGGCGTAATCGATCGTCTCGGTCACGGGATCGAGTCCGTAAGGCACGATGTTGTAATCCTTGCCGGATTCGTTGACGGGAGATCCGTGCGATAGATGGCCGCCGTGATCGAGGTTCATGCCCATGACCGTATCGCCGAGCTTGCACAGCGCCACGTAGACGGCGTGGTTCGCGTTCGCGCCGGAATGCGCCTGCACGTTCGCGAAGTTTGCGCCGAACAGCTTCTTGGCCCGTTCGATCGCCAGCGTTTCCGCAACGTCGATATACTCGCAGCCGCCGTAATACCGCTTTCCGCTGTAGCCTTCCGCATACTTGTTCGTCAGAACGGAACCTGCTGCTGCAAGGACCGCTTCGCTGACGATATTCTCTGACGCGATGAGTTCGATATTTCTCTTTTGCCTACCAAGTTCGAGTTCGATGGCTTCTGCCACTTCCGGATCCTGCGCGCGCAGGAATTCAAGCATTTCCTTAACCATTTAGTCCTCCTTGGATCAGTTCCAGTAACTGCGGGATGATGTCCTCTTCCGGGACCGTCCGCAGCTGTTTTCCTTTTGCCATCAGCAGGCCGCAGCCTTTGCCGCACGCGACGCCGAAATCCGCTTCTTTCGCCTCGCCCGGCCCGTTGACCTCGCAGCCCATGACTGCCACTTTAATAAACTTCCCCTGCTCCGCCAGCTGCTCCGACAGAGGCTGCAGCGCTGTTTCGACCTTCGCCGCGATGGCCGGCAGATCGACCCTCGTGCGTCCGCAGGTCGGACAGGACACGAAATCGATGCCCGCCCTTCTTCTGCCGGTCGCTGTAAGAAGATCTTTGGCCAGCAACACTTCGCGCAGCGGGTCTCCTGTGAGAGAGATGCGCATGGTGTCTCCGATACCGTCGAGCAGCAATGCACCTAAAGCGGCTGTACTCTTGAGCTCCGCCATGCGTCCGACGCCCGATTCTGTCAGTCCGATGTGCAGCGGTCTGTCGCTTTGCGCACGGAACAGTTTATGCGCCGCATGGTTTATCGCGACGTCCGAAGACTTCAGCGAGACCACGATGTCTTCGAAGCCGAAGCTCTGCGCATAGGCGACTGCCTTGAGCGCGCTTTCGCACAGCGCTTCCGCGGTCACGCCGCCGTACTTTTCCAGCAGATCCTTTTCGAGCGAGCCGGAATTGACGCCGATGCGTACCGGGATGCCGCATTCCTTCGCCTTTTCGAGCACCGCGGCAACGCGGTCTTCCGAACCGATGTTGCCGGGATTGATGCGGATCTTGTCCGCGCCGTTCTCCATAGCTGCGAGCGCCAGTTTATAGTCGAAATGGATGTCAGCCACTACGGGAATGGGACTGCCGGCTTTGATCTTGCCGAAAGCCTTCGCCGCCTCCATATCCGGCACGGCGCAGCGGATGATCTGGCAGCCTGCGTCCGCAAGCCTCCTGATCTGTTCCAGCGTCGCGTCAGCGTCGCGTGTATCCGTATTCGTCATGGACTGTATGCTGACGGGCGCGCCTCCTCCGATGGAGACGTTCCCGCAGAACACCTGTTTTGTCCGGGTCATGCGGCCCTCCTAAAGTATAAAGCGGTTGACGTCCCGGAACACCAGAAACGCCATGAGCACCAAGAGAAGGATCATGCCGATGGCATGCGTGATGCCTTCGGCCTTGTCGCCGATCTTGTCGCGAGTGATGAGGCGGATGAACACGAACAGGATGCGTCCGCCGTCCAGCGCGGGCAGCGGCAGCAGGTTGACCATGCCCAGGTTGAGCGAGATGACCGCCATCAAATAAACGACGTTGACGATGCCGAATTTCGCCTGCTGTCCGATCATGGATACGATACCGACGACGCCGACTACGTCGTCTCCGTTCGCCTTGCCTGTGAACAGCTGCACGAAGAACTGGCCCATGGCCTGCATAGTCGCTTTCGTCGTGCTGAACGACTGTCCGATAGCCTTTACAGGCGAATGCACGAGTTTGCACGTGATGCCCATCAGCCAGCGGCCTTCGCTTTCGACGGCAGACATCGTGTAATCGTAAGTCTCGCCGTCTCTTTCGACTGTAAACGTCATAGGTTTCCCTTCGCTGGCGTCGATCGCGTTCACGACCTCCATCCAGTCGTCGTAAGCCTTGCCGTCGATCGCGACGATGGTGTCGCCCGCCCGGATGCCGGCTTGTTGAGCCGGGAAACCGTCGGAAACGTCCGCCAGCGTTGTCGAATACGCGCCGGAATACCAGAAGATGGCCGTCAGCAAAACGATGCACAGCACGAAGTTCATGAAGGCGCCGGCCGCCAGGATGATGACCTTGGCCCACCACGGCTTCTTCATGAACGAACGGTCGTCGTCCGAATCGCCGTCCTCGCCTTCGATCTTGCAGTATCCGCCGATCGGCAGCGCACGGAGCGAGTACTCCGTTTCACCGTACTTTTTCTGGAAGATCAGCGGTCCCATGCCGATCGAATATTCGTTTACTCTCACGCCCAGCAGTTTTGCCGCCGCGTAGTGGCCGAACTCGTGTCCGGCGATCAGCAGCGTGAACAGCAGAACTGCCGCGATGATCGCTAATATATTCATTGAATCTCCCCCAAAACAGATGCTCTTGCTTCCCTTTCGACTGCAAGGATATCGTCCACACAGGTGATATCCGCAGGTTTGTGGCTATCCATAGCCTTTTCCACCAGTTCCCCGATCTGGTAAAAACGGATGCGGTCCGCGAGGAAGGCCGCCACGGCTTCTTCGTTCGCCGCGTTCAGGACGATGGGATAGCTCTTGCCGGCTTCGATAGCACGGTAAGCCTGCGCCAGACACGGAAACGCTTCAGGATCAGGCTTTTCAAAGTGCAGGGACCCGACCGAAAACAGGTCGAGCGGTCTCACTGCGGCGCCTTCCATAACATTGTCTTCTGTCAACTCTAAGCGTTTGGGCCATGAAAGCGCATACGCGATGGGTACGCGCATGTCCGGATTGCCCATCTGCCCTAAAACCGAGCCGTCCATGAATTCCACAGCCGAATGCAGAATGCTCTCCGGGTGCACGTGGACGTCGATCTTCGACGCCGGCACGTCGAACAGCCAGCTCGCCTCGATGATCTCCAGGCCCTTGTTCATCATAGTCGCGGAATCGATCGTGATCTTCGCGCCCATGGTCCAGCGCGGATGCTTCAAGGCCTGTTCTTTGGTCACCGCGCGCATCTGCTCCTTCGTGAATCCGCGGAACGGGCCGCCGGACGCAGTCAGGATGATGCGGCGGATCCTGTTGTCCGCCCTGCCCTGCAGGCACTGGAATATGGCCGAATGCTCGCTGTCGACCGGCAGGAAGTTGACACCTGTCTTCTTCACCGCGTCCATGATCAGGCTGCCGCCTGCGACGAGCGTTTCCTTATTGGCAAACGCGATGTCCTTGCCGGCCAGAACCGCTTCGTACGTGGGCCGGATGCCCATCATGCCTAACAGCGAGTTCACGACGAGCTGCGCGGACGGGTCCACGGCCGCTTCCAGAATGCCTTCCGGACCGTACAGGAACCGGATGCCCGGGAACTCTGCCGTCAATCTTTCCGCATCCGCTTTTTCTGCACAAACAGCAAGAGCAGGCTTAAATTCCTTAAGCTGCTCCCGGAAAAGATCTGTATTGCGGCCGCACGTAAGAGAACTCACCGAGAATTCTGAGCGGTGAGCGCGCACGACGTCGAGGCACTGTCTGCCTATGGAGCCTGTCGAACCGAGGATGCACAGGTTCTTCATGGGTCCCTCTTGAAACTTATCTGTTGATGAACAGAACGATGTAGTAATAAATAAACGGCGCGGTAAGCACGACGGAATCGAAGCGGTCCAGGATGCCGCCGTGGCCCGGGATCAGATTGCCGTAATCTTTGATGCCCATCTTGCGCTTGAACGCGCTGGCGATCAGGTCGCCGCACTGCGCGAATACGGAGCCGATCAGGCCCATCACGATACAGCCCGCGATATGCTGCGGGCACACGATGAGGCCAAAGATGCCGCTGACGACCATGCTGCCGAGGATGCCGCTGATCGACCCCTCCACGGTCTTTTTCGGACTGATCTCAGGACACAGCTTGTGCTTGCCGAACTTCATACCGCCGAAATACGCGAAGATGTCCGTGCAGAACGCCGTGATGAACACGAGCCAGATCATGTTCGAATTCTCGGGCAGCTGGCTGATCATAGCCACGTGCATGAAGAAAAACGGCAGGTAGATGACTCCGATGATCGTCACGAGGCTGTCCACGATGTCGTGGTTCTTCAGGAACAGGCTGAGCGCCAGTCCGACTGCCGTGGTCACGAAGACCCACAAAAGCAGGCCTTCCGAGAGCTTTTCCTCGTTCATGCCGGCGAACAGAAATCCGTATACCCCGCCCAGCAGCAGCGCGCCGAAGAGGTAGCCCGCGATGCGGATCGGGTGGATATCCATGTGCTCGAAGCCCTTGTAGAACTCGTACATGGCGATGAAGCTGATGACAGCGACCGCGAAGAACAGCGGAATACCGCCCAGCAGCACCAGTCCGAGCAAAGGCACCATGATGAGAGACGATATGATGCGTGTCTTCATGCTTTGATGCCTCCGAATCTTCTGTCTCTGCCGTTATACGCCTCGATGGCTTCCGTGAGCTTCTCCGGCGTGAATTCCGGCCAGTACGTATCCGTGACGTAGATCTCGCTGTAGGCGCTCTGCCACGTCAAAAAGTTGGACAGCCGCAGCTCTCCGCCGGTACGGATGATCAGGTCCGGATCGGGCAGATCCGCGGTATACAGCTGTGCCGCAAACAGATCTTCAGTGATGTCCGCAGGATCGAGCGAACCGTCCTTTGCCTGCTGCGCCAGCTGTTTCGCGGCACGGACGATCTCAGCCCTGCCGCCGTAGTTTATCGCAATATTAAACACGAGACCCGTATCCTCTGCCGTATCGTTCACAGCCTCCAGTACCGCTTTGCGGGCGGCGTCGGGTAGCGGCGCGATATCGCCGAGCAGGCGGATCCGCACGTTGTTCGCTTTCAGTTCCTTCAGTTCTTTGGCAACGTAGCGCACGAGGAGCGCGAAGATGCCGGACACTTCGTCCGCCGGCCGTTTCCAGTTTTCCGTAGAGAACGCGTACACCGTCAGGACCTTGACGCCCATATCCGAGCAGGCCTTGACGATATCGTGCAGCGCTTCCATGCCGGCCTGGTGGCCTTTCAGGCGGATCTGTCCCCTCTCCTTCGCCCAGCGTCCGTTGCCGTCCATGATGATGGCAATATGCGCAGGAACGTTCATCAGATCTCCATCAGTTCCTTTTCTTTCGCGGAAACGATGCTGTCGATCTCCTTCATGCACTTCTCGGTCATCTTCTGGACTTCTTCCTGTTCGTCCTTCACGTCGTCTTCCGTGAGTTCGCCGGCCTTCTCCAGCTTCTTGATGGTGTCGTTCGCGTCGCGGCGGCTGTTGCGCACGGCGACCTTGCTGTCTTCACCCATCTTCTTGATGATCTTCGTCAGTTCTTTTCTGCGCTCTTCCGTAACCACGGGGATGACGAGGCGGATGTTGCGGCCGTCGTTCGTGGGGTTGATGCCCAGGTTGGACGTCATGATCGCCTTTTCGATCGCCTTGATGCTGGACGGATCGAACGGCGTGATCATCAGCGTTCTCGGATCGGGAACGGAAATGTTGGACAGATTCTTGACAGGAGTCTGCGTGCCGTAGTAATCCACGGAGATCTGGTCGAGCAGCGCAGCGTTCGCTCTGCCCGCGCGGACAGTGTTCAGCTCCTGCTTCAGGACGCTGATCGTTTTATCCATGTGTTCCTTATAGTTGTCAGTTGTCGTGCTCATGTTTTCCTCCTATTCGATGATCGTACCGATCTCTTCTCCAGTGACCGCCCTGAAGATGCCGTTTTCCTCGGCGAGGCCGAACACGTGGATCATGATCTTATTATCTCTGCAAAGGCTTGCTGCAGTGGAATCCATCACCTGCAGATTGTCCTCCAGCACCTGCTGGTGGGTCAGTCTCGTATAGCGCTTCGCGTTGGGATTCTTCTCCGGGTCGCTGTCGTAGACCGCGTCGACCTTCTTGGCCAGCAGGATGACTTCCGCGTCCATTTCGGCGGCTCTCAGCGCTGCCGTCGTGTCTGTCGAGAAGAACGGTGACCCGATGCCTGCTGCGAAGATGACGACCCAGCCGTTTTCGAGCTCGCTGAGCGCGCGTCTGCGGATATAGGGCTCCGCGATCTCGCGCATCTCGATGGCGGTCTGCACTCTCGTGGGAACGCCCTTGCGCTCGAACGCGTCCTGCAGAGCCAGCGCGTTGATGCACGTGGCCAGCATGCCCATATAGTCAGCCTGCGCACGGTCCATGTCGCCGCTCGTGCGGCCTCTCCAGAAGTTGCCTCCGCCGACGACGATCGCCACCTGCACGCCCAGGTCACGGAGCTGTTTCACGTCTTCCGCGACGTGCATCAGCATCGCGTCGTCCAGACCGGTGTGGTTCTCGCCCGCGAGGGCTTCACCGCTGATCTTCAGGATGACCCGTTTATATTTCGGTTCTCGCTTGGATTCCATAAAAACTCCTTGGTTCACTTGATTTTACCCTAACGAAAAGTATAACATAAACAGTAAGTTATTTCTATTAAATAGTGCGAGGACAAGACATGGAAGTTTATACCGAAAAAGACCTGCGCAAAGGACTGCCTTCCCCTGAAGAATGCACCGAAGTCGAGTACAAAGTATTCGAGTTTCTCGAGAGCACCGGAGCGGACTATACCTGGCTCGCCCACGGCCTGAAATTTGCCGTTTCAGAGTACGAAGAAGTCTGCCGGGCGCTCGACATCAAGATCATCCGCAACATCTTCCTCGAGAACAAAAAAGGCCAGCTGTACCTGCTGATGATCCATGCGGACAAGAAATTCGTGACCAAGGAAGTCAGCCACAAGGTCGGCTCTTCCCGCCTGCAGTTCGCCTCGGCGGAGAAGCTGATGGACGCCCTGCAGGAAGAGCCCGGCGGCGTATCCAATCTCGGTCTGATCTTCGATACGGACAACCGCGTGCAGCTCGTCGTCGACCGTGACCTTCTGGACGCCGAATACATGGGCATGGTGCCCGCAAGCCGCACGAAATCCCTGCGCATGACCCCGGCAGACTGGCTGGAAAAAGTCGTACCGGCCATGCACCACGAACCCATGATCATTGAAATTACAGGTGAAACGGAATAGCACTTAAGGAGGCATCCATGTACAAAACGATCACAGAAAAATTTGACCACCTGGGCGTGGACAACGCGCCCGGACAGGAAGGCCAGCAGAAAGAAGTCGCGCTGGACCTCAGAGGCGAAAGACTGGAAGGTCCCGCTGTCGATTTCAGCCACGGCGACGTAGACGCCCACAAACCCACGCCCGGCAGTTTCGAAGTCTTTGCCGCCGGCGTGGAAGAAGGCGGTTCACAGGCCTACACGCCTTATAAAGGAAAACCGGCCATTCTCGAAATGGTCGCAGAACGCATCTCTGCTTTCGCAGGAGTTTCGATCGATCCGAAAACGGAATTGCTCCTGACCGGAGGCACGCAGGGCGCCCTCTTCCTGGCTATGGGCAGCAACATCATGCCGGGCGACAAAGTCGCTTTCGTAGAGCCGGACTATTTCGCGAACCGCAAGATGGTCGAGTTCTTCAACGGCGAGATGGTGCCCATCCGCATGGCTTACGAAGAAGCTGAAGGCTGCGCGGGCATCGACCTCGAGGAACTGGAAAAAGCGTTCCGAGACGGCGCGAAGCTGTTCATCTTCTCGAACCCGAACAACCCGGTCGGCTGCATCTATTCGCCGGAAGAGATCGAACGGATCGCAGCTATGGCCAAGCGCTACGGCGTCACGCTCATCGTGGATGAACTGTATTCCCGCCAGGTCTACCCCGGTCTCCCCTACACGCATCTGTGCACGCAGGCGGACGCCCCTGATAACATCATCACGATCATGGGACCCTCCAAGACCGAATCCCTGAGCGGATACCGCCTCGGCGCGGCATTCGGTACGGCTGCCATCATGGAGCGCATGGAAAAGCTGCAGGCCATCATGGCGCTGCGCTGCAGCGGCTATAACCAGGCGGTGTTCAAGACCTGGTTCAACGAGCCCGAAGGCTGGCTGGCGGACCGCGTCGCGCAGCATCAGAAGATCCGCGACGACCTGATGAAGGTGATCGAAAGCGTTCCCGGCGTCACTGCAAGACCCACGGAAGGCGGCAGCTACCTGTTTGTCACGATCCCTGAACTGGAAGTTACCCTGCACGACTTCATCCGCATCGTAAGAGAACTGGCCGGCGTCATCGTCACACCCGGTACGGAATTCGGACCGCAGTATCTGCACAGCTTCCGCATCAACTTCTCGCAGGATCACGATAAGGCCGTTGACGCGATGAAGCGTCTGTTCACCGTTATGGAGAGATACAGAAAATGAGCGAGATCAAAGCGAATCCCATCCCCCAGGGCAAATACGTTCCGGCGGCCCGCTTCGGGCAGCTGATCTATACCGCGGGCATGACCCCGCGCAAAAACGGCGTGATGATCTTCTCCGGACGCGTGGAAAAAGACGCCCCACTGGAAACTTATAAAGAAGCGGTCCGCCAGGCCGCGGACAACGCCCTGACTGCCGCACGCAACAAGCTGGAAGAAGGCGAACGCATCGCCCGCGTGTTGAGCATGACGGTCTACGTCAATGCGGAAGACGTCTTTACTGCTCATGCGAAGATCGCGGATTTCGCCTCGGACTTCTTATCCGAAGAGCTCGGAGACGCCTCCCCCATGGCGCGCGTTTCCATCGGCGTTGCCACTCTTCCCGGCAACGCGCCTGTCGAGATCCAGCTGGTCTGCGGCGTAGAATAATAAAAACATCCCAATAGATAATCAAAACACAAAGAACCGGGCCCCCCAGCCCGGTTCTTTGCAAAATATAAGGAGTTTTCTATTATCTATGGCAAAGACTGCATCTGTCTCACCAAGATATTACCTGTTTTTCTGATATTCTCTGCGTCTTTGGAGCGGTACCTCGAACTTGCACAGTCCGCATTCTCCGCAATTGCCGCCGCAGGAAGACTTTCCTGCCTTCTTGTCTCTTATCATACTGCGGATTATCAGGCCGACAACGACGGCCAGCACCGCAATAATTATGATATCGACCATACGGATCCTCCTATTTCTACTGAACGGTCAGTCTGTCTGCCTCCTTGTACGGGCGGAACAGCTGGAACACCAGCGCCGCCAGCAGGATGAAGGCGAGCACCAGACCGATAGGATTGACGCCGCCGACGAACAGCTTGCCGAGCTGGAACGTGATGAAGCCGATCACGTAGGCGAATCCGCACTGATACAGGATCGCGAACCACGTCCACTTGCGGCTGTTCATCTCCCTCTTGATGGCGCCGATCGCTGCGAAGCACGGCGCGCACAGAAGGTTGAAGATCATGAAGGCGTAGGCGGCCAGCTTGCCGTGACCGCCGGAGAACCCTTCGAAGTCCGCACGGACCAGATCCCAGATCTGATCGCCGTTCTCTTCAAGCTCTTCCTCGCCTTCCTGATCGTCGTAGTTGTACAGAACGCCGAACGTGCCGACGACTTCTTCCTTGGCGACGAGGCCGGTGACTGTTGCAACGGTCGGCTTCCAGGAACCGAAGCCCAGCGGACGGAATACGGGAGAAACAGCGTTTCCGACGCTGGCCAGGATGGAAGCATCCATCGGGGTCACTTCGTCTTCGGAGATGTTCATGCGGTCTGCAAGGTCCGCGATGTATTCGTCAGTGACAAGTTCTTCGTCTTCGAACAGAGCTTCCGTCATGCCGAACTGGCCGTTGACACTGCCGAAGTTCGAGAAGAACCAGATGACGATGGAGCTGATCAGAATAACGGTGCCTGCTCTCTTGATGAAGGACCAGCCGCGCTCCCAGGTGCCTCTCAGCACATTTGTAATCGACGGTGCGTGGTAAGCAGGCAGCTCCATGACGAAGGGAGCCGGGTCGCCTGCGAACATCTTCGTCTTCTTCAGCATGATACCGGAGATGATGATCGCTCCGATGCCGATAAAGTATGCGCTGGTGGCAACGAGGCCGCTGCCGCCGAACAAAGCGCCTGCGATGAGGCCGATGATGGGCATCTTCGCGCCGCAGGGAACGAACGTCGTCGTCATGATGGTCATGCGGCGGTCACGCTCGTTTTCGATCGTACGGGACGCCATGACGCCCGGCACGCCGCAGCCCATGCCGACGAGCATCGGAATGAACGATTTGCCGGACAATCCGAACCTTCTGAAGATACGGTCCATGATGAAAGCGATACGCGCCATGTAGCCGCAGTCTTCGAGGATGCACAGCATCAGGAACAGTACAAGCATTTGGGGAACGAAGCCCAAGACTGCACCGACACCGTGGAAGATACCGTCGGAGATAAGGCCGGTAAGCCATTCTGATGCGCCCCAGCTTTCCAGCAGAGCTCTCGTACCGCCTTCCAGGAATTCGCCGCCGAATACGTCGTTCGTCCAGTCGGTCAGGAAGCTGCCGAACGGGCCCATCGCGATCCAGTAGACCAGGAACATTACACCGGCGAAGATCGGCAGACCCAGGATGTGGTTCGTCACGACCTGGTCGATCTTGTCGGACTGCGTCAGCTCGCCCTTGCGCTGCTTCTTGTAACAGCCCTTCATCAGGTTCGCGATGTAGATATATCTTTCGTTGGTGATGATGCTTTCCGCGTCGTCGTCCAGTTCGGTCTCTGCCGCCTGGATATCGGATTCGATATGATTGCGGAGCTCTTCGCTCAGGTTCAGCTTCTCGAGGACCTTGTCGTCTCTTTCAAAGATCTTGATCGCGTACCAGCGCTGCTGTTCTTCGGGCAGACCGTGTACCGCGACTTCCTCGATGTGTGCCAGCGCGTGTTCTACCGCGCCGGAGAACGTGTGCTGCGGAATGGTCTTCGTGCCGGACGCCGCCTTAATCGCCTCTTCCGCGACCTCATCGACGCCGTCACCCTTCAGAGCGGAGATCTCGACGATCTTGCAGCCGATCTCGCGCGCGAGCTCCTCGACGTTGATGGTGTCCCCGTTCTTGCGGACGATGTCCATCATGTTCAGCGCGATCACGACGGGAATGCCCAGTTCGACGAGCTGCGTCGTCAGATACAGGTTGCGTTCGAGGTTCGTGCCGTCCACGATGTTCAGGATGACGTCGGGGCGTTCTTCGATCAGATAGTTACGCGCAACGACTTCTTCCAGCGTGTACGGAGAGAGCGAATAGATACCGGGAAGGTCCGTGATGATCACGTCCTTGTGATCCTTGATGCGTCCTTCTTTCTTTTCGACCGTGACCCCGGGCCAGTTCCCGACGAACTGGTTGGAACCGGTCAGCGCATTGAACAATGTTGTTTTACCGCAGTTCGGGTTGCCCGCCAGGGCGATGCGGATCTCGTTAGCCATTTTCTCTTTCGCCCTCCTTCCTAGATTTCCGTAACTTCTATCATTTCTGCATCAGCTTTGCGAAGGCTGAGTTCGTAGCCGCGCACGGTGACTTCGATGGGGTCGCCCAGGGGCGCTACTTTTCGGACGAAGATCTCTACGCCCTTCGTGATGCCCATATCCATGATGCGGCGCTTGACAGCGCCTTCTCCATGCAGCCGGACGACCTTGACAGTCGAGCCGATGTTTGTCTCTCTGAGTGTGTTCATTCTGCGTTTCTCCTTCTAAACCATGATCTTTCCCGCCATTTCGCGGCTGACCGCGACGCGGGTGTCTTTTACGTTGACGATCAGATTGCCGTTGATCTCCGAAACGATGGATACGGTACCGCCTACGACGAATCCCATATCCTCCAGGTGTTTCTTCATCTCCTGGCTTCCTCCGACCCTTTTGATAATGTTTTCTTCGCCTACATCTGCGAGCATAAGTGGCATCATAAGCGATCTGCACATCCTTTCTTTGTGTATTCTTTGCTTGGTTAGCAATTGCTAACCCTTATGTATTGTAACCCTGCAGAAAGTAGAAATGTATTTAGTTATCGTCTGCTAACTCGCGAGGGCTGTCCTGATATTGACTTTTCGAAAACCTTCTCTTTTCTGTGGACTTTTTTGGAGAAATGCAGTATGATGAATGAGGGTTAGCGTTTGCTAACCATTTATCAGACACTTCGGTTAGCAATTGCTAATCACCATTTCCGGAGGCACTGAATTGACAAAAGAAGAATGGCTTGCCATCAAGAACAGCGATAAAAATTACGACGGTAAGTTTTATTACGCTTTAAAAAAGAGCCATAAAGTCTGCCGCCCTTCCTGCAGAAAACCTACGCTGCGGCCCGAGAAAGTCATCATCTTCGAGACGCTGCAGCAGGCGCTGGATCAGGGCTATCAGCCGTGCAGCAAATGCAGGCCGGATAAAGAAAGCTGGGCCGGAGCGCGCGTCGAACTCGCCAACGCGGCACAAAAGCTCGTGGAAGAACGTTATCAGGAAAAGTTTTCCCTCGACACGCTCGCTAAGGATCTGTTCGTGGATAAATCCTATCTGCTGCGCACGTTCAAGGAAATCAAAGGACACACACTGCTGGAATACCACAATCTTTTCCGTATAAAAAAAGCGAAGGAACTGCTCCAGAGACCGGAGTTGTCCATCGCTTATATCGCTTCTGAAGCGGGTTATGTTTCCGCCTCTCATTTTACGCAGGTGTTCCGCAAAGTCTGCGGCCAAACGCCCTCCCAGTACCGTTCAGAGTATCTAAAGAGTCTGGATGAATAATAGCGTCGGAAGAGCCGGGCAAACTAAGCGAGGTCGTCTGCAAGCGCCGGAGCGAAGCGACAGAGCGGGCCGAGCGTGTTTGTCCGGGCCGAAG
>JAFYYP010000045.1 GCA_017557505.1 Bacillota bacterium
GCAGCGGGACGCGAGGTTGAAGTCGCGGTCGCGGATGATCAGCACCTGGTTGCGGATGAACCGCGCCAGGCCGATCCAGCGCGTGATGCTCATGGCGATGATGATGGTCTTGATGCCCGGCCGCATGACGTAGGCCGCCAGCATCAGGACGATCGTGCTCGGGATGTTGTCGATGAGGTTGTACATCTCGGTGAACAGGAAGTCCAGCTTGCGTACGTAGCCCCACAGCAGGCCCGCCAGGATGCCGACGACGGCCTCGATGGCCGCGACGACGATGCCGATGAACAGCGACGTTCTCGTGCCGGTCCACATGCGGGACCACAGATCCTGGCCGATGTCGTTCGTGCCGAACCAGAACACGCTGTTCGGCTGCTTGTTTTCGATAAAGCCCTTGACGATCTTCGCTTCCTCGGGAAGGCCGATCGTCGCGGTCGCGCGGTTCATGCCTTTCTGGCTGCCGTCTTCAGAGCTCAGGATGAGGGTATTCTTCTCGGTGGGGAAGAACCCGTAATACCATCCGTCTTCGCCGTCGACGGGCTTGACCTGGATGAATTCCGCGCTGGAGGATCCCATGGAGCCCTGCACCTTGACCTTCGGCGTGCCCCAGCTCGCCGGGGCGTTCACGTACACGAGGCTCTTGCCGGCGGGGACGTTCTCGATCAGCTCGCCCTTCGTCAGCTTAACGGAGGAGCAGTTGACGATGTTCTTGTCCCCGGTCACGGTCAGCCACACGGCGTCGTAGAACGTGCTCTTCGTGTGGTCCTCGGACATGATGGCGAGGTTCGGTGCGTCCTTCTTCAGCAGGCAGTAATACCAGCCTTTGTTGGCGGGATCCGCGGTGGCTGTCACCTGCGTCTCCCTGCCGTCCCTGTCGTAGACGAAGCACTCCGGGGTGCCCCAGGAGGCGGGCGTCTGGATGTAGGCCAGGATCTCGGTATCCTTCGGGGTGACCGCGTAGTCGCCCTGCGTGCGCTTCATGCCGTCCATCGTATAGGCGCCGTCGTCTTCCACGACGTACCATACGGCCTTGGAATCGTAGTAATTGACCAGGTTCGGATCGAACTGGTTCGGAAGGTGGGGCTGGATGAACGTGAACAGCACGAGCACCAGCATGACGATCAGGTTGAAGACCGCCACTTTGTTCTTGAAGAACATGCGCACGGTGGAACCCCAGTAGGAATAGTTGGAGTAGCCTGTGCGTTCAGCTTCACTCTCGTCCACGATGGCCAGGCCGAACAGGTCTTTGTCCAGACCTGCGATCTGCTCTTCGTTCAGGTTGTCCTCCATCAGGGTGTCAGCCAGGATGCCGTGCTTCCTGAGGAATTCTTCCTGCGCGTCGACCAGTTTCTTCGTGATCCGTTCAGAAGGGGAATATTTGCTCATCTCGATCCCTCCTTCTTCGTAAAGCTGATGCGCGGGTCAACGATCGCCATCGCGATGTCGCCCAGCAGCAGGCCGACGACGCCGACCGCTGCGAACAGCACCACGAGCACCATGACCATGTTGTTGTCCTGGCGCTTGATGACGTCCACCAGGAGCCCGCCCATGCCCGGTATCGAATAGAAGGATTCCGTGTAGATGGAACCCGAGATGGTCATGAGCAGCGACCCCGGAATGAGGTTGACGATGGGTACGACCGCGTTGCGGAACACGTGCCGGAACCAGATGGTGGTGTTCGGCACGCCCTTGGCGCGGGCGAGTTTGATATAGTCCTTGTTCGTCTCGTCCACCATGTACCGGCGCAGCCACATGGCGTAGCTGGAGATGGAGGGGAGGGCAAGGGAAATGGTGGGCAGGATGAGTGTCCGCCAGTCGTTTTCGTTGTAAAGCATGGGGATCTTCAGCCAGGTCGAACCGTACAGTTGGATGAAGATGAAGTAGACCGCGTTCGGAACTGCCTGGATGAACACGATGTACGCGTTGCCCAGTTTGTCCCAGAACTTGCCCTTGTAGCGCGCCATGAGCACGCCGAGAGCAAGACCGAGCGGAAGGCTGAGCACCATGCAGATGATGCCGAGTTTAGCCGAGATCGCGATCTTCGGAGCAATGATCCTGGCGATGGGGGTGTTGACCCGGTACCGGTAGGATACGCCGAGGTCCCCCTTCAGGAGATTGCCGATAAAACGCACGACCTGCACGTAGAGGGGGTCTTTCAGACCCATTTTGATCAGGCCCAGTTCGATCTGCGCCGGGGACATCTTCTCGTAGTTGTTGAAGTATCCTTCTTCCGGCATGAAGCGAAGCAGGGCGAACACGATGGTGATGAGGATGACCAGCGTGACGAGGGACCGTGCAAGACGTTTGATCGAATACTTTAGCACGTTTCGTCTCCTTCACTTGATGAAGATAAGGAAAGCGGCTCCGCGCCGTGCCTGGCAGCAGAGCCGCTTACGAATGGATGATGTGATTTGTCCTTCAGGGAAGGGAATGGATTACTGGCCGAGAGCGTTGAGCCATGCTTCGTACTGCTCTTCGTACATTTCCTGAGACATCGCCTCGTTGTAGACGTGCTGTCCCTTGTATCTGCTGGAGGACTGGCCCATCATGGCGTACTGGCCTTCGAAGCCGTTCAGCTTCGTGGCCTGGTAGGAACCGCCGGAGATGAAGCCGGGAACCACGATCGCGTGATCGAGATAGAAGGATTCGGCTGCCGCGAACGCTTCGTATCTTTCGTCGAAGTCGTCGACGCAGGTACGGGCGTAGTCGCACAGTCTGTAGTACTCATCGATGAGAGCATTGGTCTCGTCGGACTTGGTATCCTGGAATACTCTGTAGTCGAGGGTGTCGTGGCAGAAGAAGTTGTAGGAGTTCTTTCTGTCGAACGGGTCGGCCCAGGTCTCGGGATCCATGAAGTCAGCGCCCCAGTTCAGTTCCTGGATGGCGTAGTTGCCGTTGCGTCTGGTCTCGTTCAGGAAGGAGTTGCCGGAGAATTCAACGACGATGATATCGATGAA
>JAFYYP010000046.1 GCA_017557505.1 Bacillota bacterium
AACAGGTTCCGGTCTGGGCACCACGTCCGGCCGCGGCATGAACGGCCAGAACTCCAGAAGCGGCGGCGGCACCCGTCTCGGCTTCGAAGGCGGCCAGATGCCCCTGTACAGAAGACTCCCGAAGAGAGGCTTCACCAATCATTGGAAAAAGGAATATGTAGGCGTTAACGTGGAAAAGCTGAACTGCTTCGAAGACGGCGCTACCGTTACTTCCCAGATGATCATCGATGCCGGCCTGGCCAAGAAGGTCACCGAAGGCGTCAAGATCCTGGGCGGCGGAGAGCTCAAGAAGAAACTGACGGTTCAGGCTGAAAAATTCAGCGACAGCGCTATCGAGAAAATCGTTGCCGCAGGAGGAAAGGCAGAGGTAATCTAATGGGCATGATCCAGACAATGGTACAGGCCTGGAAGATCCCCGAGATGAGGAAAAAGATCCTCTACACTCTCGTGATGATGATCGTCTTCAGGCTTGGCTCCAACATCCCCGTTCCCTGCATCGACCGCAGCCAG
The DNA here is from genome assembly GCA_017557505.1 of Bacillota bacterium. Taxonomy (GTDB): domain Bacteria; phylum Bacillota; class Clostridia; order Peptostreptococcales; family Anaerovoracaceae; genus RUG11894. The sequence continues at coordinate 511 of JAFYYP010000046.1, forward strand.
CTGGCTGCCATGTTCAATGCGAATGAAGCCGGTATCTTCGGTCTGTTCGACCTGTTCTCCGGCGGATCGTTCAGCAACTTTACGATCTTCGCTCTGAGCATCACGCCTTACATCACGGCGTCCATTATCCTGCAGCTGCTGACCGTGGCCATTCCCAAACTGGAAGAGCTCGCGAAGCAGGGCCAGGAAGGACAGAGAAAGATCGCCCAGTGGACGAGATATCTCACCGTGGTCCTGGCGCTGATCCAGGCCATCGGTTACACGTTCGGCCTGTTCCGCGGCGCGCTGGCTGACAACAGCCTGTTCACGAAGATCGTCATCGTGCTCACCCTGGTCGCAGGAACCGCGTTCCTGATGTGGCTGGGTGAACGGATCAACGAGAACGGCATCGGCAACGGTATCTCCCTGATCATCTTTGCCGGTATCGTCTCCCGCATCCCGACGAGCATCTCCAGAACGATCAAGAACCTGTCCGCAGGTACGCTGTCGATCGTCAGCCTGATCATCTTCCTGATCTTCGCGCTGGCAGTCATCATCGGCATCATCATGGTGCAGGAAGGCAACCGCAAGATCCCCGTGCAGTACGCCAAGAGAGTCGTTGGCCGCAAGATGTACGGTGGCCAGTCCACCCACATTCCTCTCAAGGTCAACCAGGCCGGCGTTATCCCCGTGATCTTCGCCATCTCCCTGCTGCAGATCCTGCCGACGATCGCGTACATGACCGGAAGCGACACAAGCTTCGCCAAGTTTGTCACGAAGTATCTGACTTCGAGCGGCAACCCCGGCGTATGGATCTACCTGGTCCTGGATATCCTGCTCATCATCTTCTTCACGTATTTCTACGGTTCCATCACCGTGAACCCCGTAGAGATCGCGGACAACATGAGAGCGAACGGCGGCTTCATCCCCGGCATCCGTCCGGGCAAACCGACCTCGGAGTACATTGCGAAGGTTCTGTCCAGACTGAACTTCTCCAGTGCGATCTTCCTGGCCATTATCGCCGCGATCCCCATCCTGATCGGGCATTTCACCAGTTTCTCCTCGGCGTTCGGCGGAACGTCGCTCATCATCGCCGTGGGCGTTGCCCTCGATACGATGAAGGCGCTCGAAACGCAGATGGTCATGAGAAACTACAGCGGTTTCTTAAAGTAGGAGGCGTCTTATGAAGCGCGTCGTACTGTTAGGACCCCCGGGAGCCGGCAAAGGCACCCAGGCGGCAAGGATCGCTGAAAAATATGATATCCTGCACATCTCTACCGGAGACATCTTCCGTGCCAACGTCAAGGAAGGTACTCCGCTGGGCAAGAAGGCCAAGGAATATATGGACCAGGGCCTGCTCGTCCCCGACGAACTGGTGTGCGACCTGGTGGAAGACCGGGTCAGCAAGGAAGACTGTGCGAACGGTTACCTGCTGGACGGCTTTCCCAGAACCGTCTTCCAGGCGGAGCACTTCGACGCTTTCCTCGAAAGAACAGGTGCCCAGCTGGATAAGACCGTAGACATCGAAGTGGCAGAAGACATCCTGCTGCCGAGAATGATCGGCAGAAGAGTCTGCAGACAGTGCGGACGCCCCTATCACGTCGTCACGATGCCCCCCAAGGTGGAAGGCGTATGCGACGTGTGCGGCGGCGAGGTCTACCAGAGAGCGGACGACCGCGAGGAGACCGTTCTCAACCGCTTCCGGGTCTATCAGGAACAGACAAGTCCTCTGATCGAGTACTATCAGAAGAGCGGAAGACTTGCTGTCATCGACGGCAGCAAGACCCCCGACGAAGTGTTCGATGATATCTGCGCCCTTCTGGGAGAATAAGACATGATCGTGCTGAAATCCCAAGAGGAAATAGAACTCATGGCCAAGGCCGCTTCCGTAACGGCCGCCATGCTGGAAGAGATTCCAAACATCTTGATGCCCGGCATGACGACCCTGGAGCTGGATCATTGGTGCGAGGACTATATCTTAAGACATCAGATGAAGCCGGCCTTCAAAGGCTACGGCGGATTCCCGGGCACGGCGTGCATCTCCGTCAACGAGGAAGTCGTCCACGGCATCCCTGCCAAGAGACGCGTCCTCAAAGAAGGCGATATCGTGAGCGTCGACCTGGGTACCATCTACAAAGGTTTCTACTCCGACGCGGCAAGGACCTACCCCGTAGGGAAGGTCTCCGCGGAGGCGCAGATGCTGATGGACGTAGCAGAAGCAAGCTTCTTCGAAGGTCTTAAGTTCTGCAGGAAAGGGCACCGCCTCGGCGACGTCTCCCATGCGATCCAGACGTACGTGGAAAGCAACGGCTTTTCCGTCATCCGGGATTACGTGGGTCACGGCGTGGGCAGGGACCTGCATGAAGATCCGCAGATCCCCAACTATGGCAAAGCGAACCACGGTCCGCAGCTGGTACCGGGTATGGTGCTGGCGATCGAACCGATGATCGCGGCCGGTGAATACGACGTGGAAGTGCTGAGCAACGGCTGGACCGCGGTCACGATCGACCGCTCCTGGGCCGCTCACTACGAGAACACGGTCGTCATCACCGAAGGTGAACCCAGATTGCTCACGAAGCTTTAGACGCGCAAAGGAGGAGAGTCCGCTATGGCGAAAAAAGACAGCATCGAAGTATTCGGCACAGTGCTGGAAGCTCTGCCCAATGCGATGTTCAAGGTAAAGCTTGAGAATGATTTCATCGTGATGGCGCACATTTCCGGCAAGATGAGGATGAATTTTATCCGTATCCTTCCCGGCGACAGAGTCCGCATGGAGCTCAGCCCCTACGACCTGTCCAAGGGCCGGATCACCTGGAGAGATAAGTAGTCCCGTTACAGGAGGAACAATACAAATGAAAGTTAGAGCATCAGTCAAGCCTATCTGCGAAAAGTGCAAGGTGATCAAGCGCAACGGCAAAGTCATGGTCATCTGCGAAAATCCCAAGCACAAGCAGGTGCAGGGCTAATATGGCAGGAAGATACATCTTCCTCCAATAGTTTACTGTGTTCCGGCAGCCCGCACGACGCGGACCCTTACGGAACGTAAATTATAAAAAACTATAGTTGCAGTACAATAGGAGGTAAATCTATGGCTCGTATAGCCGGCGTCGATCTGCCCAGAGAAAAAAGAGTGGAGATCGGCCTTACCTACATCTATGGAATCGGTCTGCCCACCTCCAAGCTCATTCTGGAGAAGGCAAACATCAATCCTGACACGAGAGTCAAGGATCTGACCGAAGAAGAAGTAGGTGCGATCAGAAAGATCATCGATTCCGAATACGTCGTGGAAGGCGATCTGAGAAGAGAAGTTTCCATGAACATCAAGCGCCTGATGGAGATCGGCTGCTACAGAGGAATCAGACACAGAAGAAATCTGCCCGTACGCGGACAGAACACGAAGAATAACAGCCGCACCCGCAAGGGTCCCAAGAAGACGGTTGGCCGCAAGAAGAAGTAGGGAGAAGGAGGTAAGCTAACATGGCAACAGTAAAGAAGACTGTACGCAAAAAGAGAAGAGAGCGCAAGAATATTGAAAGCGGTCAGGCTCACATCCAGGCTTCCTTCAATAACACCCTCGTGACCCTCACAGACCTGAACGGAAACGCCCTGGCATGGTCCAGCGCCGGTTCCCTCGGTTTCAAGGGTTCCAGAAAGTCCACACCGTTCGCCGCGCAGATGGCTGCCGAAGAAGCTGCCAAGGGCGCTATGGAACACGGACTCAAGACGGTTGAAGTATATGTAAAGGGTCCCGGCTCCGGCAGAGAAGCTGCCATCAGAGCACTGCAGACTGCAGGCCTTAACATCACGATGATTAAGGACATCACACCCATTCCTCACAACGGCTGCAGACCGCCGAAGAGAAGAAGAGTTTAGTAAGGGAGGAACGAACATATGGCAAGATATACAGGACCTTCCTGCAGACTTTGCAGAAGAGAAGGACAGAAACTGTTCCTGAAGGGCGAAAGATGCTACAGCGGCAAGTGCGCTATGGAGAAGAGATCCTACGCACCCGGTCAGCACGGCCAGGGCAGAAAGAAGAGCTCCGATTACGGACTCCAGCTCAGAGAAAAGCAGAAGGCTAAGAGATTCTACGGACTGCAGGAAACTCAGTTCAGAAATCTGTTCGAAAAGGCCGCTGCCAAGAAGGGCATCACCGGTGAAAACCTGCTGATCATGCTCGAGACCAGACTGGACAACGTGGTCTTCAGAATGGGCCTCGCTTCCTCCAGAAAGGAAGCCCGCCAGCTCGTCACACACGGCCACTTCACCGTTAACGGCAAGAAGGCAGACATCCCCTCCATGCAGCTGAAGGCTGGAGACGTTGTCGCCGTCAAGGAAAAGAGCACTTCTTCCCCGAAGTTCAAGGAAATCAAGGAAATGACCATCAGCACTCCTGCCTGGGTCACGATCGACACGCAGAAGCTGGAAGGCAAAGTTCTCTCTATGCCGACCAGAGAACAGATCGACACCCCGGTGGCAGAACACCTGATCGTCGAGCTCTACTCCAAGTAATCGGTAAACTGATTCTTGGACAACTTGTATAACTTGAACAGAAGGAGGGAACATAAGTGATCGAAATTGAAAAGCCCAGCATCGAATGTGTACATTCCGATGACGACCCCAGTTACGGCAAATTTATCGTTGAACCCCTCGAACGCGGTTACGGCAACACACTGGGTAACAGCTTAAGAAGGATTCTTCTGAGCTCCCTGCCCGGCGCAGCCGTCACTTCCGTAAGAATAGATGGAATTCTGCATGAATTTTCCACCATCCCCGGCGTCAAGGAAGACGTTACGGAGATCATCCTGAACCTGAAGAAGCTTGCGCTGGCCCTCCACGGCCAGGACAAGGTGCGCGCCATCATCAATGCGGCCGGCCCCAAGGAGGTCGTAGCGGCGGATATCATCTCCGACGGAAGTCTGGAGATCTTCAACCCCGAGCTGCACATCGCGACTCTGGAAGAAGGTTCTACGCTGTCCATGGAGCTCAATATCTCCACGGGCAGAGGCTATGTGCCTGCAGATCAGAACAAGGACGAGACGACGCCCATCGCGGTCATCCCCATCGACAGCATCTATACGCCCGTGCGCAAGGTGAACTGGACGGTGGAAAACACCCGTGTCGGCCAGGTGACCGACTACGAGCGCCTGATCCTCGAGATCTGGACCGACGGCAGCATCGCGCCTGAAGAAGGCGTGGCCATCGGCGCCAACATCATGAAAGAGCACCTGCAGCTGTTCATCGGACTTTCCGAGACCGGCGAAAAGGGTCCGATCCTCAAGGAAAGAGAAGAGGACAAGAAGGAAAAGGCTCTGGAAATGAGCATCGAAGAGCTCGAACTGTCCGTCCGTTCGTTCAACTGCCTCAAGCGTGCAGGAATCAACACCGTCGAAGAGCTGACGCAGAAGAGCGAAGCGGACATGATGAAGGTCCGCAACCTCGGCAAGAAGTCTCTCGACGAGGTGAAGCACAAACTGGAAGAATTAGGACTGGGCCTCAAACCCAGCGACGAATAGGAGGACACGAAAATGACCGGATACAGAAAACTGGGCGTCAACTCTGCGCACAGAAGATCCATGCTGAGAAATCTGGTTACAGACCTCTTCAAGTATGGCCGCATTCAGACGACTGACTGCAGAGCCAAGGAAGCGAGAAGAGAAGCGGAGAAGATGATCACGCTGGGAAAGCGCGGCGATCTTCACGCAAGAAGACAGGCTCTGGCCTACATCAAGGATGAAGACGTTGTGACGAAGCTGTTCGAAGACATCGCACCGAAGTACGATGGACGCAACGGCGGCTACACCCGCATTCTGAAGCTCGGCCCCCGTCAGGGAGACGTTGCAGAGGCTGTTTTCCTCGAACTGGTATAATCAGCTGACTTAAGAACAAAAACCGCTCAGAGAGCCGATTTAAGGCCTTCTGGGCGGTTTTATTGTGCATGGATGACCCGCCGTCGCACCCCTGCCTTGCGCAGGGCTTCGGGGATCTGGTGTTTCATCGGTTTCTTTCGCGTGCAGTTTCGGCGCAGCTCCGCGAACTCGGCCGGTTCCGTCTATGCGGAACCGGTCTCGGACATCACTTCGCCGCAGCGCCTGCAGGCGCGCGTCCGAAACTGATTGCGCTCAGAAACCGGAAACACAGACGATCCCCTCAGATGCGCTTCGCAGGGGTACGGGCGTCGGGACAATGCAAAATAGACCCAGACCGATTCAGAAAAAGTCCAGCAGAGAACCATTAAAGAACAAATAGAGCTTTTATGATATAGTAATACTATGAACAGCAGAAAAGACAAAACGATATGGCTGTATCTTGCGATCATGTTTGTCCTGGTCGTTCTAAGCAGACTGTACTGGATCTTTGGCGACGATCCGATAGGATTGATCCTGATATTCTTCTTTCTGGCGCCGGTGATCAGCTTTGTGTTTGGGGTCATGCTGGGAAATGAGAAAAGAGATTGGGTCTTTCCCTTCCTTTCCGGCTGCGCCAACGTCGCAAATTATATCTGCAACTCCATGATGACCGTCAAACTGAAGCCGGACAGCGGGACGCTGTGGGTATTCGGCGTCGCTTTTGCGGCCGCATGGGCAGGTGTTCTGTTCAGGAAACTGGGACGGCTTTTTACGGAAAAGTAAGGAGGAACGCGGAATGAAACTTGGTATCATCAGATGTATGCAGACAGAGGATTATTGTCCGGGGACAGCGGATTTCAAAACGATCCGGGAGAAAAAAGGCGTCTTCGAAGGCGTCGAGGAAAAGATCACTCTTGTCGGTTTTTGCAACTGCGGCGGATGCCCGGGGAAAAAGGCCGTTCTCAGAGCAAGAAAACTGGTGGAACGCGGCGCTGATACGATCGCGTTCGCGTCCTGCATCCAGAAAGGGACCCCGATCGGATACCCCTGCCCATTTGCAAAGAAGATGAAAGAGCTCATTGAAACAGATCTTGGAGACAAAGTGAAACTGTTGGATTATACGCATTAGCAGGCCGCTTTGTTACAGATTGGTTACACATTATCCAAGATCGGCGGAATTCGTTGACTTACAGGGCGGTTTTTGGTATAAATAGAGCGTTGAGTTTATCGTTTTTGAGTTTTCTGAAAGGAGGTTATCATCAATGATCATTAAGAAGTATGTAAAAGTAACTGAATATTGTGTGATGACCTCGGTTTGTGCGTTTTAACTCGGATATACTACATTGACTGAACACACCGTGGCGTTTTGCACACGGTGTTTTTTTTGCCCTTTTGCAGGGCGGAGGATAAATACAATGAGTATAAGTCTCAGACCTATCGATAAAACAAACAGGAAAGCGGTGCTGAAGCTTTCCGTCCGCGACGACCAGCCCTTCGTCGCGCCGAACCGTTATTCGCTGAAGCAGGCGGATGAGACCAACGCCGAACACCCCCGGCGCGGCGCGTCCGTTTGCGATCTATGCGGACGACCGCCTTGTCGGCTTCTGCATGTTTGCCGTGGCTCCGGAGTTGGAGGACGAAGACGACAGATACTATCTCTGGCGCTTCATGATCGACAAAGAGGAGCAGGGTAAGGGCTACGGCCAGGCTGCCCTGGCGGAGATCATCCGCTATTTCCGCCAACTTGGCGCGGACCGGCTGACGCTGTCCACGGAAGGAGAAAACGAGCGCGGCCTGCACATATACCGCAAGGCGGGCTTTCAGGAGACCGGCGCAGTCGACGACGGTGAAGTCGTCATGAGGCTGTGGCTGAAGAAGAAAACGAAGAAGGAACGGGAAACGTTCCTCTGGTACGGCGTCAACGTAAAGGATCGCCTGAAGATCAAAGAAAAGAACGGTTACGGTGTAAGCATGGCCATCTCCGGCGACGATGAGCTCGAGACCTACTGCGCCGGCAGCGGCCGCTTCGGACAGGATTTCCCGGTCAACCCGGACATGCTGTTCCAGGCCGCTTCCGTCAGCAAACCGGTGTTCGCGCTGACGCTGCTAAAGTACGCGGACAAGGGGTTGATCGACCTCGATGCGGACATCTCGGACGTCGTGCCGGAATTCGTCAGGAAAGGTCCCATGACTTTCGCCGCGCTGCTTTCCCATACGGCAGGCTTCAACCTGCACGGCTTCCCGGGATACCGCGCAGATCACGAACCGCTTTCGCTGGAAGACGTGCTGAACGGTAAGGGCATTACGCCCAGACTGCGCAGGATACGGCCTTACGGCAAGCAATGCATGTATTCCGGCGGCGGCATCACGCTGGCGGAGCTGGCGTTTACCAGGATCACGGGCGTGACTCTGCAGGAAGCCTTCCAAAAGGAAGTCGCCAAACCTCTGGGCCTGACCCGGACCGGCTATTTCCAGCCTTTGAATGAGGAACTGGCATCCAACGCCGCTTTCGGCGGCCGTCTTGCGGAAAAGGAAGTCGCAGGACACGGCTGGCACTATTATCCGGAGCATGCCGCGGCTGGTCTTTGGACCACTCCGACAGAACTGACGAAGATCGGCATCGCCATCTCCCGCAGCTACCGGGAAGGCGGTCTGCTCAAAAAGGAGACCGCGCAGCGCATGCTGACCCCGGTCATGGATGACTACGGGCTTTGCGTCTGGAACATGAGAGGCGACATCGGCTATCACGGCGGCTGGAACGAAGGCTTCCTGACGGAATGGTTCTTCTCCCTGCGCCGGGATCTGTGCGTGGTCAGCATGGTCAACCGTTCCACCGAAGCGATGGATGCGGCGCAGGTGAAGGCTGCGATCGACCTGTTCACGACCGCGGAGGAAGATCTGCTCGAGGACGTCGACACGGCAGGCTGGGAAGGCTACTGCGGCAAATATGAGCAGAACGTAGAGGATTTCTGCCTGGACGAAGTCTTTCTGGACGGCGAGGATTTGTACATCAGGGTCCTCGACGAAGAAGGCTGCGAAACGGTCAGCCAGCTCTATCCCATCGGGGAAAAGACGTTCGGCCGCAAGGGAGGCCTTGTGAAGATCGTATTCGGTGAAGACTGCCTGAGCATCGACGGGGTCACATGCAAGAAACTGTAGTGTGGCAAAGGAGTATATTTTGATCCAATTTAAAGACATAACAAATAAGAACATCTGGAAAGTCTGCGCACTGGAGCCTTTCGAAGAACAGAAAGACTTCGCTGCCGAGAACATCCAGAGCCTCGCGGAGGCCTACGCGACGAGAAACGAAGGCCATTACGCGCTGCCCCTGGCCGTATACAACGACGACGATCTGATCGGTTTCGTCATGATAGGCAAGGGCACGGTCGGCAACGAAAATGAGAGCGATCTGATCAAGGAGAATTACAGCCTCTGGCGCCTGATGATCGATAAGAAATACCAGGGCCGGGGCCTCGGCAAGCAGACGATCGACGCGGTCATGGACCTGATCCGGGCGTTCCCGTTCGGTCCGGCCGAAAAGGTGTGGCTATCTTATGAACCCGAGAACGTCCATGCAAGGGACATCTACAGAAAATACGGGTTCGTGGAAAACGGAGAAATGTGCGGCAACGAGATCGTGGCCGTATATAATCTGGTAGAATAGAAACAGTTATGGAACCAAGAGAAACGAAACAACAGAATAAAAAGAACGACACAAAGCTGCTGCTTCGTTTCCTGAAAGGGAGCAAGCTCCTGTTCGTGCTGAGCATCGTCTGCTCCGCGATGGTCACGCTGGTCGACATGGTCAATCCACAGATCATCCGCGCGGCGATCGACAACGCGATCGGCGGCCAGCCGTCGCAGTTCCCCGCCTGGGTCAATCAGATCGTGGAACGCGCCGGAGGCTTTGCGTACCTCGGACAGCACCTGTATCTGATGGCACTGGCTATTGCCATACTTGCCCTGATCCGCGCCTGCGCCCAGTACGGCACGACGATGCTGAATACGCGGGCATCGGAAGTGTTCGTCAAGAACATGAGAGACACGCTGTTTGCGCACATCTCGCGCCTGCCGTTCGCGTGGCACATGAAGAACCACACAGGCGACATCATCCAGCGCTGCACGACCGACGTGGACCGCATCCGCACGTTCGTGGCGGAGCAGCTCACCTCCGTGCTGCGCATCACGATCCTGATGGCGATGTCCATCTCGTTCATGATCTCCATGAATCCGAAAATGGCGGCGATCGCCATCGCGCCCATCCCTGTCATTCTGGCTTACTCCATCTTCTTCCGCAAAGAGATGGAAGAGGGCTTTATGAAATGCGACGAGCAGGAAGCGAAGGTCTCCGCCGCCGTGCAGGAGAACCTGACGGGCGTGCGCGTCGTGCGCGCGTTCGCGGCGGAAGCCAGAGAACGGGAACGGTTCGAGGCGGTCAATGAAAAATACACCAGCCTGTGGGTGCGCATGGCGCACATCATGGGCCGGTTCTTCTCCATCCAGGATATCCTGTGCGGACTGCAGATCCTGCTGGTCACGTGCTTCGGCGCGCTGTTCGCGGTCCGTGGGGCGATGACCCCGGGCGAATACGTTGCGTTCATCTCCTACAACGGCATGCTGAGCTTTCCGATCAGAAGGTTGGGCCGCATGCTGTCCGAGATGTCGAAAGCCGGCGTTTCTCTCGAACGTCTCGCCTACATCATGAATTCCAAGGTGGAACAGGACAGACCCGGCGCAGGCGAAGCCGACATGCGGGGCGACATCGTGTTCGACCACGTGGATTTCGCCTACGAAAGCGGCCCGAAGATCCTGGAGGACGTCGATTTTACCGTGCCCGCAGGCAGTACGCTGGGCATCTTGGGCGGCACGGGCTCGGGCAAGAGCACGCTCATGCTGCTGCTCGATAAACTGTACGAGATCCCCGAAGGATCCGGACGCATCACCATCGGAGGCACCGACGTACGCGATATCCGCGCGGATTTCCTGCGCAAGAACATCGCGATCGTGCTGCAGGAACCTTTCCTGTTCAGCCGGTCCATTCAGGATAACATCGGCATCGCCAAAGAAGGCATCACGCGCAGCCAGGTCGAAGAGGCGGCGCGCGACGCCTGCCTTGCCGCGTCCGTCGAGAACTTTTCCGAAGGCTACGAGACGTTCGTCGGCGAGCGCGGCGTGACCCTCTCAGGGGGTCAGAAACAGCGCACCGCCATCGCGCGGGCGCTCACGCAGAACGCGCCTGTCATGATCTTCGACGACTCCCTGTCCGCTGTGGACAGCGTCACCGACGCGAAGATCCGCGCAGCGCTCGAGGAGCGCTTCGGCACGGCGACCATCATCCTCATCTCGCACCGCATCACC
>JAFYYP010000047.1 GCA_017557505.1 Bacillota bacterium
ATCACCGGCGCTGCTCAGATGGACGGCGCTATCCTGGTAGTTGCTGCTACCGACGGTCCGATGCCCCAGACCAGAGAGCACATCCTGCTGTCCCGTCAGGTAGGCGTTCCCTACATCATCGTCTTCCTGAACAAGTGCGACATGGTCGACGACGAAGAGCTGCTCGACCTCGTCGAAATGGAAGTTCGCGAACTGCTGGACGAATATGAATTCCCCGGCGACGATACCCCGATCATCAGAGGTTCCGCGCTGATGGCTCTGCAGGATCCGAAGTGTGCCTGGGCTGATAAGGTCATGGAACTGCTCGACGCTGTCGACAGCTACATCCCCGAACCCGAAAGACCCTCCGATCTGCCTTTCCTGATGCCTGTTGAAGACGTATTCTCCATCACCGGCCGCGGCACCGTTGCTACCGGTCGTGTTGAAAGAGGCGTCATCAAGGTTTCCGACGAAGTTGAAATCGTTGGTCTGAAGGACGAAAAGAGAAAGGTCGTTGTTACGGGCGTTGAAATGTTCCGTAAGCTGCTCGACCAGGCTATCGCCGGCGACAACATCGGCTGCCTGCTGAGAGGCGTTCAGAGAAACGAGATCGAAAGAGGTCAGGTTCTCTCCGCTCCCGGAAGCATTCATCCCCACACCCACTTCAAGGGCCAGGTCTACGTTCTGAAGAAGGAAGAAGGCGGCCGCCACACTCCGTTCTTCAACGGTTACAGACCGCAGTTCTACTTCAGAACTACCGACGTTACCGGTGCACTGTCTCTGCCTGCCGGCACTGAAATGTGCATGCCTGGCGACAACGTTGTCATGGAGATCCAGCTGATCACTCCGATCGCTATCGAAGAAGGTCTGCGCTTCGCTATCCGCGAAGGCGGCAGAACCGTCGGTTCCGGCGTTGTTACCCAGATCATCGAATAATTTCGAATCTGTGCGCTTTTAGCGCGTCATGAAAAGGAGCTCTTCGGAGCTCCTTTTTTCAAAACAAACAGATCATATGCAGGATTACTATGAGATCCTGGGGCTGCCGCGCTACAGCGATTCGGCCCAGGATCTGAGAAAGGCATATAAGGAGCAGGTCCTGTTCTTCCACCCCGACAAGGGGAACGTGAACGCATCGATCGCGCTCGAGCGCACCCAGCTGCTGAACGAAGCCTATAAAACCCTGAAAGATCCGGAGAAAAAAGCCGCATACGACAGGGATCTGAAGGCTTATCTGCAGCGGGAGTCTTATGCTGCGCCAAAAAAGGAAGAGGGAAAGCCCAAGGAGGAGCCGAAGAGCGAGCCGGAGAAAGAACCCGCTCCTGAACCGAAGGCAAAGGCGGAACCAAAGCCTCAGCCGAAGGCCAAGCCGGCGTCTGCGCCTGCAGCGGAGCACCCGTTCGTGGTCTCCGTAAAAAAGGCAGCCGAACGTGCCATCAGCATTGCTCCGACGCTGCCGAAACCTGTCATCGCAGGCCTTCTGATCGTCGTTTTGCTGCTCGGGATCTCGGTGCTCGACGTGCTCTACCGGGGCATTTCCGGGTTCATTGCACCGGGCGAGATCGATTCCGGCATCTTCGCGTCGGATGAACTCGAACAGGCGCTGCACACGGCCTGCATTCCGTTCGAACGGTACCGCAGCCGCATTCATGAGACCTGCGACTTTCTGGAAAGCGACGATGCGGGCTACGGTTCGCCGCTGTTCTACGCGAGCGAAAAGCTGATCGTGATGGACCGCAACGCGCCGCCGCAGCCGCTGATCCTGACCGTCGATTATACCGGCTTCCTCGGGATCCAGGTGGAGCAGGATACGGACGCGGCGCAGATCCGCTTTTCCGAAAACGTCTGGTACGGCAAGACGACGCAGCTGGAAGTCGCCGCGGAACATCCGGGCATCACGGTCTTTACGTTCGGCAACGACCGCAACAGCACGTCGTTCCGCGTGAGGGTCATCGTGCTGTAAGAAAATCGTATACTCTTTTGTTGAAATCCTTGGCCTCTTCGTACGCGGAATGGCCGAGGTTTTCGTATATGTGGCATTCGCAGCCCAGACGCTGCGCGATCTCTTCAGAAGCCATGCTGCCCACGATCTTGTCAAGGCGGCCGCCCAGCACGAGGACGGGACAGGTCAGCTGCGGCAGTCTGTCATATGTATCGCACGTGAGGCAGGCCTTCGCGAGCGCGGTAAAGCGCTGCGGGTCTGCCTTTTTCACGCTGTCGGCCAGGAAGGGCAGGAAGAATCCCCAGGTCGCCAGATATTTCTCCGAATAGGTCTTTTGGAACGAATCGAGAGCCGCGGCCTTGATGCCTTTCGTCTGTGTCAGGTCGATCCAGCGGGCGATGCAGCTTTCAACGGTGGGGTTGTTCTGACACAGCGTGACCCCGAGAACGAGCCTGCGCACCTTCTCCGGGTGGTTCAGAGCCAGGTACTGCGCGATCATGCCGCCTTGCGATACGCCTAAGATGTCTGCCTGCGCGATGCCAGCCGCCTGCATGGCATGCGCCAGGTCATCCGCTAGCTGTTCTGCCGTCACGTCCTGCGGCAAGTTTTCGCGGTGATCGAAGCACCAGATCCGGAAGTCTTTTGCGAACATCCGGTAGGAAATCGCCAGCTGCCGGCCCGTGCCGCGCAGTCGTTTCAAACCCAATACAAGGCCGGGAATCAGCACGAGATCCCGACTGCCCTTACCGAATACGACGTAGTCTATCGTGCCTTTCTGAACGGTCACGCTGCCTTCTTTTGCGTCGAACATGTTTCTCTCCTGCGCCGTCCGTGCGGCTCTTTCCTTTACCTTGCTTTTATGGTAACATATCAAGCATGGAAAAACGCATCGTTTTAAAAAATGAATCCGATACGAGGGCGCTCGGCGCGAAACTGGCGGCTGAAATGCAGCCCGACCAGGTGTACGCGCTCGTGGGCGATCTTGGCGCGGGCAAGACCACGCTGGCGAAGGCCATCGCGCGGGGGCTCGGGGTCACGGAGACCCTTACCAGCCCGACGTTCACCATCGTGCAGGAGTATGAAACGGGCCGTCTGCCCCTGTATCATTTCGACGTATACCGCGTAAACGACGAGGACGAGCTGTTCGAGATCGGCCTCGAGGACTATTTCCACAAGGGAGGCGTCTGTCTGATCGAGTGGGCGGATCTTATCGAAGATCTGCTGCCTGCGGACGTCATCACAGTGCGCCTGGCGTACGGCGAAGAGGAAGGAGAACGGATATGCAGCATAGCCCGCTGATCCTCGCGATCGAAACGACCGGACCATTGGCTTCCGTTGCGCTGTCCGGATTCCCGGAGCTGGTCAATCAAACGCATTACTCCCACCTCGAGGAGATCGCTCCCATGGTGAAGGAGATCCTTGCAGTATCCGGTGTTGACCCTGCAGAACTCGACGCGATCGCGGTCTCCCGCGGGCCGGGCTCGTTTACGGGCATCCGCATCGGCATGGCGACAGCCAAGGCGTTCGCGCAAGTCTGGAACAAGCCCATGATCTGCGTGCCGACGCTGGCGACGTTTGCGTTTTCGGACGCTGCGCGGGGGAACGATTTACTGGTCTGCCCTCTGTTCGATGCCCGCCGAAGCCAGATCTACGCAGGGGTCTATGCGCCCGGAAACAAGGATGCGCTGCTGCCCGACGCGGCATACGACGTACCGGAATATCTGACGAAGCTGTCCGCTCTGTGCACGGACGGCCGTTCCTGCCTGTTCTTCGGCGACGGCTGCGACGCTTACCGCGAAGCCCTGGAAGGCTGCGGGCTGCCGCACGCGTTCGCGCTGGAGGAACACCGGTTCCAGAAAGCTTACGCGGTGCTGCGCCTCGCGGAGCAGCTGTACGCGGAAGGGCAGCTGACGGACTGTTATCATGCGCAGCCTGAGTATCTGCGCCTTGCCGAAGCGGAGCGCAAGATGAAGGCCGGCGAGCTGAGGAGGATGCCATGATCCTGCGGTGCGCGGACGCAAACGATATCGACCGCATTGCGGAAATGGAGAAAGTCTGCTTTCCGGAAGATCCGTGGAGCCGCGACATGGTCGCAGCGGAGTTCTCCGGGCTCAACCCGGCGCGCTATTACGCGGCGGAAGAAGGCGGGGAGATCGTAGCCTATGCGGGCATCTGGGTCATTCCGCCGGAAGGCTACATCACGAACGTGGCCGTGCTGCCGGAATGCAGGCGGAAGGGCATCGCATCGGCGGTCCTGCAGAAGATGATCGAAGACAGCTTGGCCGAAGGCGTGACGGACATTACGCTCGAGGTGCGCGTGTCCAATGTCCCGGCCATCGCCTTATACAAAACGTTCGGCTTCGAGGAAGCCGGCGTCCGTCCGGGGTACTATCAGGACGGAGAGGACGCCCTGATCATGTGGCGTCACGATTGACGGTATGAAAAACGGAAAACACCTGACAATGGGGATCGAGAGCAGCTGCGACGAGACAGCCATCGCCGTTCTGGCGGACGGCAGGGAAGTGCTGAGCAACGTCATCTCCTCCCAGATCGAAGTGCATAAAGTGTACGGCGGCGTCGTGCCCGAGATTGCCTCGCGCCATCACCTGAACAACATTCCTTTCGTGTTCGACCAGGCGCTGGAGGAGGCGGGCGTTTCGTTGTCCGAGATCGATGAGATCGGTGTGACGGCGGGCCCGGGGCTTGCCGGCGCACTGCTTATGGGTACGGCATTCGCGAAGGCGGTCTGCGCTGCGGCGGATAAGCCGCTCGTTGGTGTGCACCATATCCAGGGTCACATCATGGCGAACCTGATCGAGCATCCGGAGCTGAAGCCTCCTTTCCTGGCGCTCGTCGTATCCGGCGGCCACACGCATCTTGTGGAAGTGGCCGGTTACAACGAATTCCGCATTCTCGGCGCC
The DNA here is from genome assembly GCA_017557505.1 of Bacillota bacterium. Taxonomy (GTDB): domain Bacteria; phylum Bacillota; class Clostridia; order Peptostreptococcales; family Anaerovoracaceae; genus RUG11894. The sequence continues at coordinate 4,840 of JAFYYP010000047.1, forward strand.
ACGAGAGACGATGCGGTGGGCGAGGCCTACGACAAGGTCGCGCGCGTGCTGGGGCTCGGTTATCCCGGCGGTCCGAAGGTCGACCGGCTGGCCCGCGAAGGAGATCCGCATGCCATCGAATTCAAGCGCGTGTATCTCGAAGCCGGCAGCCTGGACTTCTCGTTCTCCGGTACGAAGACGGCGGTCATCAACTACCTGCACAAGGAAGAGCAGGGCGGCCGTCCGGTGAACGCGGCGGACGTGGCGGCATCGTTCCAGGAGGCGGTCATCGAGGTGATCGTGAACAAGGCCATGCAGGCGCTGGATCTGACTGGCTACAAGGGGCTTGCCGTGGCCGGCGGCGTCGCGAGCAACACCTGCCTGCGCGAGAGGCTTTCCGCAGCCTGCGCGAAGAGAGGGGCCGCCATCTATATTCCGTCTCCCGTCTTCTGCACCGACAACGGCGCCATGATCGCAGCGGCAGCCTATCACAAAGCCCTCGAGGGCCACTATGCCACGCTTCACCTCGACGTCTGGCCGGGGCTGAATTTGGAGAGTGGATTAGCCAAATTAGAACAATAAAGAAAAGCGCGGAGGGGTGGCGCGAGGGAAAGGGGCCCGCCCTGAGCGATAGCGAAGGGATGGGAAAGGGTGCCCTGTGACAGGACCCCGGAGCGCGCGTTATGTCTTGCTTTTTCCCGGCAACCCCTCTATAATACCTTTTGTAGATCTGTTTCAGGGCGGGGTGCGATTCCCCACCGGCGGTGATCAGCGCAAGCTGTCAGTCCGCGAGCCGCAAGGCAGAACCGGTGCGAATCCGGTACCGACGGTACAGTCCGGATGGAAGAAACGATTCTTTCTTTTGTTTGCCCTGCTTTCAGCAGCGGCATTTTTATTTCCTGACAGATTCCGTACTTAACATCATACGTTTCAAGGAGGAATCTATGAGCAACGTAAGCAAAAAGACGAGCACGCTCGCCAAACTCGGCATCCTGGCGGCCGTTTCGGTCGTCCTGGTCGCCATCGTCCATTTCCCGCTCATCCCGGCGGCAGCGTTTCTGGAGTACGATCCCGCAGACGTCCCCATCCTTTTAGGCACGTTCGCGCTCGGCCCGGCCGCAGGACTGCTTCTGACCGTCGTCGCCAGCGTCATCCAGGGGGTCACCGTGAGCGCTTCGAGCGGTTGGTACGGCATCCTGATGCACGTGATCGCGACCGGTACGTACGTGATCGTCGCGGGCAATATCTATAAAGCCAACAAGACGAAGAAGCAGGCGATCCTCGCCCTCGTCTGCGGCACGCTGGCCATGACCGCGGTCATGATCCCTGCGAACCTGTTCATCACGCCGATCTTCATGGGAGCACCCAGAGCGGCTGTCGCAGCCATGCTGCCGACTGCCATCATCCCGTTCAACCTGCTGAAGGCAGGCATCAATTCCGTCATTACTTTCCTGCTGTACAAGAGGGTCAGTCCGCTGCTGCACAAGTAATCTTTCATGAAAAACAGGTCCGAATCGACAAAAGGATATATCGAGATCTTCGCGGCAGGCTGCCTGTGGGGCTGCATCGGCCCCTTCATGCAGGGCATGTCCGACCTCGGGGCGGGCAGCGGCCTCATCTCGCTGATGCGGCAGGGGTTCGGCACGCTCATGATGATCCCCGTGGTGCTGGTCGCGTGCAAGGGCACGAAGGCGCTGAAGGTCGATAAAAAGAGTCTGTTCGTTCTCATGCTGATGGGCTTATTTTCCGAAGCGGTATTCAACCTCTGCTATTCGTCGGCGGTATCCCGCGTTGGCGTTGCGACGGCGGCCGTGCTGCTGTATACGGCGCCGATCTTCGTCATGATCCTGTCGCGCATCCTGTTTTCCGAGGCAGTGACCTCCCGCAAGATCCTTGCGATCGCGATCAACCTGCTCGGCTGCACGCTCACCGTGACGAACGGGGATTTCTCCGGGGTCAGTTTCGCGGTCGTCGGCGTGATCTTCGGCGTGTTGGCGGGCTTCTTCTATGCGACGGTCACGATCTTCGGCAAATATATCTCCGGTGACGTCGATCCGTACGTCATGTGCTTCTACAACTTCCTGTTCGGCACGTTTTTCCTCGTGCTGTTCACGCGGCCGTGGAACCTGGATTTCGGCATGTTCAGGCCAAGCTTTTATCTGCTCGGCGCAGGTATCGGCCTGTTCGGCACGGTGCTGCCGTACATCTTCTACATGAAGGGCCTGTCGCGGCCGATCGAGACGTCCCGCGTGCCTCTGATCGCCTCCGTGGAGACGGTCGTCGCGGCTATCCTGGGCGTGGTTCTGTTCCACGAAGCGTTCGGCATCGCAAAACTGCTGGGCATTGCGCTCGTGCTGCTGTCCGTCGCGATCTCCAACCCGCAGAAGAAAGAGGCATAACGTATTCAAGACAAATGAAAACCGCGGAGCGATCGCTCCGCGGCTGTTTTTTTTCTCTACTTAATTAAGCGATAAGGTCTTCAACGCACTTGACGATGTCACTGACAGTCTTGAACTCCTCCGCTGTCTCGTCGGGGATCTCGATATCGTATTCGTCTTCCAGCGCCATGATGATCTCTACGGCGTCGAGAGAGTCGGCTTCCAGATCCTTGGTCAGGCTGGTATCGGGTGTGATCTCCTCTATATCTGCGTCAAGCTGTTCTGCAATGATTTCACGGACTCTTTCAAATATCATGTTTACCTCCGGTCCTATGCGGCGCGGGCCGCATTTCAAAACTAACTAAATTATAATATATGTGAGACCGTATGCAAGCCTTTTTAACGATCTTCCTGCAATTGCATCCAGTTTTCGTAGGCCTCGTCCAACTGCGCTTTTGCCTCCAGAAGCTCAGAATGGACCATTCTGGCCTTTTCCGGATCGGAGTAGATCTCGGGCAGGCAAAGCTGGTTTTCGAGCTCTGTGACCCTGTTTTCGGCCTCTGAGACCGTTTCCTCGGCGGTCCTGAGCTGCTTTTCTTTCTTCCTCTTCGCCGCGGCTTCTTCCTTTTCCTTCAGCCGCATCTGCGTACGTTCCTCCTTGGACAAATACTTCTGCGCGTCGTCGGAAGAACCGTCTTTTACAAGCGTCTCCAGGTAAGCCTTGCCGGAGGTCACCGAAGACGATTTCTGCTCGTAATAATCGTAGCTGCCCAGATAGGGCGTGATGCCGTCGGCTTTCAGTTCGTAAATAGCTGTGGGAATCTTCTGCAGCAGGTAGCGGTCGTGGGACACGATCAGCAGCGTGCCCGGGAAGTCCAGCAGGGCGTCTTCGAACACTTCCTTCGCTGCGATGTCCAGGTGGTTCGTCGGCTCGTCCAGGCTGAGGAAGTTCGCGCCCGTCATCATGAGTTTGAGCAGCGACAGCTTCGCTTTTTCGCCGCCCGCGAGGTCCTTGACCTGTTTGAACACGTCGTCGCCGTAGAAGCCGAGCCTGCCCAGCAGTTTGCGCAGTTCGACCTGATCGTATTTGATGTAAGTGGAGTGGATCTCTTCGAGCACGGTCTTCTCCGGGTCCAGCAGTCTCTGCTCCTGGTCGTAGTAGCCGCACATCACGTTCTGACCGAGACGCAGCCAGCCTTCCGTCGGCTGCAGCTGCCCGAGGATGATCTTCAAAAGCGTCGTTTTACCGACGCCGTTCGGGCCGACCATGCAGATGCGGTCGCCTTTTTTGATGTCCATGTTGACCCCGTGGAACAGCGGGATCCTGCCGTCCGGCCCGTCGAACGCCATGGCGAGGTCTTCGGCGTACAGCACGTCCGTGCCGCTCTTGAGCTTTTCTTCGAAGCGGATCTTCAGTTTTTCGCGGAACAGGGCGGGCTTATCGGGCATGTCCAGCTGGGCCAGACGTTTTTCGCGCGACTGGGCCCGCTTGACGAGGTGCTCGGTGTTATGCTCCTTGAAGCGCCGGATGATCTCCTCCTGGCGCGCCACCTCCGCCCTGAACTGCTCGTAGTGTTTCAGATCCTGCTCGTATTGGATCTGCTTCTTTTCTTTATAGGTCGTGTAGTTCCCTTCGTAAGCTGTCAGGCGGCAGCGCTCGATCTCGAAGATGCGCGTCGCGAGCTTATCGAGGAAATACCGGTCGTGCGAGATGATGATGAGCGTGCCGCGGTAGCTCTTCAGATAGTTTTCCAGCCATTTGAGCGTACCGATGTCCAGATGGTTCGTCGGCTCGTCCAGC
>JAFYYP010000006.1 GCA_017557505.1 Bacillota bacterium
CGAAGGAGAGCACGCTGCACCTGGTGCTGCGGCTAAGAGGGCCTTTCGATCTTTTTGCGGGCAGCAGCTGTCTTGTTGATGATCTCAATACAAGCAATGCCGCGACGGTCTGGTTCGGGCAGGATGAAAACGGAGAACCCTATTCCTGGAATGTGATCGGCTACGATGGCAATGGCTTCACGAGCGCGTTCAACGAACCGGATACGATGACCCTGCTGGCGAAAGGAAACATTTACGTCGAAAGGGTCTTCGATGTGGACGCAACGAGCAACGTCTACGCAGACAGCGATCTGAAGATCGATATAGACGGTATTGCAGCAAACCTCACCGTGGAAGAAGCGGCGGCGATCAAGCCGCGGACACTCGTCTCCGGAGAATATCAGGGCAATGACACCGACTGCGTAGCTGTCACGCCGGTAGAAAATGCCATGATGTGGCCGCTTTCCACGAAGGAAGCAGTTTCTGTAGATCAGGACCTGCGCAACCTTCGGAAAGACGGTGAAGACTTAGCCATGTACTACTGGTGGCTGCGCTCGCCGGGTTCCAGCAAGTTCTGTGCGGCTACTGTGCTAAGCTATGGCGACATAGACAGCATGGGTTACGGCTCTGGTTGTAAATACGGCGTTCGTCCCGCTTTTAATATCGATCTGCGATCTGTTCTCTTCACGTCTGCCGCTGAAGGAGGAAAATCCTCCGCCGCCGTAGGCTCCGACGCATTGACGGCGGTCAGTACCTATTCCGGAAACGAATGGAAACTGACGCTGTTGGACGGCAGCCGCAGCAATTTTACCGCTTCGTTTGGTGGAAGATCCGGCGACGTCTGGACGATCCAATACAGCAACGCCAAGTCCGGGACCGGCGAGTACATTTCTGCGGTCATCAAGGACAGCAATGGTGCTATCAAGTATTATGGCAATCTCGGCGCGGCGGAAAGCGGCACGGACAGGACTGTCACGGTCAACGTCGCCGGTAAACTCGGCGACGGCGATACGCTCTGGGTGTTCAATGAGCAGTGCAACGGCGACAAGAAGACCGACTATGCAAGCGATCTGATCAAGATCGTCCCGGCTGCGCGCTACACTTTGGCCTCAACAGAATACACCGTGCAGGAAGCCGGCTACACGGACATCGCCTGCTCGTTCTCGGGTCTGGTGCTTGATACGATCCCAAATAAAAACGTAGCGGCTACGTCGATCTCTTTCAAGATGAAATCCGGCTGGCTGTCGAACGAGAAAGGGAAACGGCTCTACTTTACCGTGTACGACAGCAGTCATGACGGTGCAGGGGATCAGGTCGTCTGTGCCGCATGCGATTCGCCCGACGACACCTTTCCGTTCTCCGTGTATTTCGATCCCGACGAGTGGGACATCGCCGCGTCCGGTACCTACACCGGCACAATGGGATATAACGCATACTGGAATGAGGATACTTCCTTAGATGCCGGCAGCGGCTGGATCCTGTTGACGGTGGTCATCCCGGGGCAGGTCGAGACACCCGTCTTCGACCCGGCGGACGGCACGGAATTCGAGGATTCTTTGGCGGTGAGCCTCTCCTGCATCACGGCAGACGCGGCCATCTACTATACGATGGACGATTCCGACTTCAGCAAAGATGCCTGGACTGTCTATACGACCGGACCAGCCATCACCCTGACCGATACCGCGACGCTGCGGGCGATCGCCGTGGCGGACGGCTGTATCGACAGCGAGATCGCAGAGGCGACCTACACCAAGACCGAGCCGGAACCGGACCCGCAACCGGACCCGGAACCGAAACCGCAGAAAGATAAGGATAAGGAGCCGGAGGAGACTTTCCCGTTCACGGACGTTCCCGAAGACGCCTACTACCGCAAGGCGGTCGAATGGGCGGTGGAGAACGGCATCACCGGCGGCGTTTCGGCAACGGAATTCGGCCCGGAAGAGCCCGCTACAAGAGCGCAGATGATCACGTTCCTGTGGGCTGCCAGCGGCTGTCCCGAGCCCGTGATCACGGAGAGCCCGTTCGAGGACGTGGCTGAAAGCGATTACTTCTACAAGGCCGTACTGTGGGCGTACGAGCAGGGCATCACGTCCGGCGTCGGAAACGGATTATTCGGTTCCGGCCAGACCGTGACCCGCGGCCAGGCTGCCGTCTTCCTGTACGGCGTGGCGGGCAGACCTGTCGCCGGCAGCGAACCGTTCGCAGACGTCAGCGAGGAAGACTACTACGAAGCAGCGGTCGCCTGGGCCTACGGCGAGGGCATCACGTCCGGCACGGGAGAGACGACGTTCAGTCCCGGCGCGGACTGCCTGCGCTGCCAGATCATCACGTTCATGTATCTGTACTTTGTGGAATAGTATTTACGCAGAATAAAAGAGATCCCGCAGGAATCGCTCCTGCGGGATCTTTGTTTGCCTTGTTTTCAGCTTATTTCGTGAAATACTCGACGGCTGCTTCCATCAGCTTTGGATCGTAGTTGCCCGGAATGTTGCGGAAGATGCCCTTGCTGTAGCGCTCGATGTGGCCCATCTTGCCGAACACGCGGCCGTCGGGGGAGGTGATGCCTTCGATGGCGTAGGCGGAACCGTTCGGGGTCACGTCGACGCTCATGGAGGGCTCGCCGTCAAGGCCGACGTACTGCTCCGCGATCTGTCCGTTTGCCGCCAGCTGGTGGATCAGCTCGTCGCTCGCGTAGAAGCGGCCTTCGCCGTGGGAGATCGCCACGTTGTAGACGTCGCCGACCTGCGTCTTCGCCAGCCACGGGGACAGGACGGAAGAAACGCGGGTGCGCACGATCTTGCTCTGCAGGCGGCCTATCTTGTTGAACGTCACCGTCGGGCAGTTCTCGTCGGTGTCGATGATCTTGCCGTACGGAACGAGGCCCAGTTTGACAAGGGCCTGGAAGCCGTTGCAGACGCCCAGCATCAGGCCGTCGCGCTGTTCGAGCAGCTCGGTGACTGCTTCCTTGATGGCGCCGTTGCGGAAGAACGCCGTGATGAACTTGCCGGAACCGTCCGGTTCGTCGCCGCCGGAGAAGCCGCCCGGGATGAAGATCATCTGACTGCGGCGGATCTCTTCTGCCATCTCTTCGACGGAGCGCTGGATGTCGTCCGAAGTCCGGTTGCGGATGACGCAGATCTTGGCTTCTGCACCGGCTGCCTCGGAGTACTTGGCGGAATCGTATTCGCTGTTCGTACCCGGGAAGGCCGGGATAAGCACGCGGGGTTTCGCGATCTTGATCGCAGGCTTTGCGAAGCACTTTTTGTCGGAAGAGAACTTCTCGACCGGTGCGTCCTTTTCCGTCGGGATGTTGCAGGGGAAGACGTCCTCGAGTCTGCTCTCGTAGATGTCCGCGATCTCTTCGATGGTCACGCTTTCTTCGCCCGCCGTGAACTTGCCGTCGTCCGTCGTGACGCCCAGCAGCACCGCCTCGGGCGCGACCTTCGCCGCGCACTTCTCGCAGTAGCCGTCGGACATTTCGACGATGAACGAACCGTAGGAAGTTGCGAAGACGTCCTGCAGGTCGAGGTCATCCGCGTAGGAGAAGCCGATCCTGTTGCCGAAGGCCATCTTCATGACCGCCGCCGCAACGCCGCCCATGCCGGGCGTGTAGACCGTGCAGGCCTTGCCGCTTCTCTGCAGTTCGGTGATCTCGGAGAAGATCTTCAGCAGGGATTCGCCGGTAGGCAGGCCCGCATCATTCAGTTCGGGACGGATCCAGACGACCTTATGGCCGGGTGCCTTGAATTCGTTGGAAACGATGTGGTCGACCTTGTCCGTGGTGACTGCAAAAGAGACGAGCGTGGGCGGAACGTCGAGGTTCTCGAACGTGCCGCTCATGGAGTCCTTGCCGCCGATCGCGCCGACGCCGAGCGCCATCTGCGCCTCGAACGCGCCGAGCAGGGCGGCCAGGGGCTTGCCCCAGCGCTTCGGATCTTTGCCGAGCTTTTCGAAGAATTCCTGGAACGTGAGGTAGACGTCCGTGAATTCTGCGCCGGCTGCGACGAGCTTCGCGCAGGATTCGACGACTGCCAGATACGCACCGTGATACGGGCTGCTGCTGGAGATGAACGGGTTGAAACCGAACGCCATCAGCGAGCAGGTGTCGGTGTCGGCCTTTTCGACTGCCACTTTGTGGACCATCGCCTGGATGGGGGTGCGCTGGTATTTGCCGCCGAACGGGGACAGGACGGTGGCCGCGCCGACGTTGGAGTCAAATCGTTCGACCATGCCTCTGCGCGAACAGGAGTTCAGGTCACCTGCGACCTTCTTCAGGTTCTCAGCGAAGCCGCCTTCGACGAGTTCTTCATCCCAGACAGCGGGTGCAGGAGCCGCCGTAATGTGCTTCTCCGCGCCGTTCGTGTTCAGGAAGCTGCGGGAGATATCCACGATGGTCTTGCCGTTCCAGTGCATGACGAGGCGGTTCGTATCGGTGACCTTTGCGACAGGCACCGCGTTCAGGTTCTCGTCGGCCGCCATCGCCAGGAACTTCTCGACGTCTTCCGCCGCCACGACGCAGGCCATTCTCTCCTGGGATTCGGAGATGGCAAGTTCGGTGCCGTCCAGGCCTTCGTACTTCTTGGGTACGAGGTCGAGGTTGATATCGAGGCCGTCCGCGAGTTCGCCGATCGCGACGGAAACACCGCCCGCGCCGAAGTCGTTACAGCGCTTGATCATGCGGGTCGCTTCGCCGTTGCGGAACAGTCTCTGGATCTTTCTTTCTTCCGGCGCGTTGCCTTTCTGGACTTCCGCGCCGCATGTCTCGACGGAGTGCACGTCGTGTGCTTTGGACGAACCGGTCGCGCCGCCGATGCCGTCACGGCCTGTACCGCCGCCCAGCAGGATGACCACGTCGCCCGGAGCGGGCACTTCTCTGCGGACGTTCGCCGCGGGAGCCGCGCCGACGACAGCGCCGAGCTCCAGTCTCTTGGCCACGTAACCGGGGTGGTAGATCTCTTCCACGACGCCGGCCGGCAGGCCGATCTGGTTGCCGTAGGACGAGTTGCCCGCGGCTGCGGTCTGGGTCAGCTGCTTCTGCGGAAGTTTGCCGGGCAGGGTCTCGCTCATGGGCCTGGTCGGGTCTGCCGCGCCGCTGACTCTCATGGCAGCGTAGACGTACGCGCGGCCGGAGAGCGGGTCGCGGATGATGCCGCCCGTGCAGGTCGCCGCGCCGCCGAACGGCTCGATCTCGGTCGGGTGGTTGTGCGTCTCGTTCTTGAACAGCAGCAGCCAGGGCTCTTCCTTGCCGTCGACGTTTACAGTCATCTTGATGGTGCAGGCGTTGATCTCGTCAGATTCGTCGAGCTTGTCCATCTTGCCTTCGCTCTTGAGCTGCTTGACCGCGATGGTCGCCAGATCCATCAGGCAAATGGGCTTGGTGCGGTTCAGGAACTTGCGGGTATTGATATAGTCGTTCCAGGCGTTCTGCAGCAGTTCGTCCTCGAACTTGACGCCGTCGATAACGGTGTTGAACGTCGTGTGTCTGCAGTGGTCGGACCAGTAGGTGTCGATCATCTTGATCTCGGTGATGGTCGGGTCGCGGTGCTCGGACGCGAAGTAGTTGCGCACCATCGTGAGGTCCGCTTCGTCCATGGCCAGACCGTTGTCTTTGATATACTTGGCCAGGTCTTCGTCGGTCATGTCGATGAAGCCTTCCACCGTTGCGACTTCCGTCGGGATGTCGTACTTGACGACCAATGTCTCGGGTTTTTCAGGCGCCGCTTCCCTGGCCTCGACCGGATTGATGACGTACTTCTTGACTGCGGCGATATCCGCGTCGCTCAGATCGCCGTAGAGTGCGTAGACTCTGGCGGAACGGGTGAGGGGACGTTCGCCCTGGAAGATCAGCTGGATGCACTGCGCGGCGGAGTCGGCTCTCTGGTCGAACTGGCCGGGCAGATACTCGACGGCGAAGACCTTCGCGTCGCCGAAGTCCGGTTCTTCCGTCGCGACGTCCATCTGCGGTTCGGAGAAGACGTACTTCACGGCGTAGTCGAACTGTTCCTTCGACATGTTCTCCGCATCGTAGCGGTTGAACATCCGCACGTCTTTCAATCCTGCGATCCCGAGGTTCGACTTCAGATCCGCCAGCATGCCCTTTGCTTCCAGATCGAATCCGGGCTTCTTTTCAACAAAAATTCTATATACCATTGTGTTCCTCCGTTACTGCTGAACTGCTTTCAAAGCTCTTGCGCCGATGTCGTGTCTCATGTACGCGCCTTCGAACGAAACTCTCTCCGCCATGGCGTAAGCGCTTTCGATGGCTTTAGCCAGGCTGTCTTCCACCGCCGTGACCCCCAGAACTCTGCCGCCGGACGTCACGAGCTGGCCCATGTCTTTTTTCGCTCCCGCGACGTAGGTGCAGGGCAGCACGTCCGCCGGGATGTCGATGGGGAAGCCCTTCTGATACGCGACCGGATAGCCGTCCGAGGCCAGGATAACGCAGCAGGCGTGTTTGTCGCTGAACTTCACTTCGGTCTCCGCGAGCTTTCCCTCCGTGACCGCCTGCATGACGGTCAGCAGGTCGCTTTCGAGCAGGGGGAGCACCACCTGCGTTTCGGGGTCACCGAAGCGGCAGTTGTACTCGATCACCTTCGGGCCGTCCTTGCAGATCATGAGGCCGAAGTACAGGCAGCCTTTGAACGTGCGGCCTTCGGCGTTCATGGCCGCGATGGTCGGCAGGAAGATCTCTTCCATGCAGCGGGCCGCGATCTCTTCGGTATAGTAGGGGTTCGGCGCTACGGTGCCCATGCCGCCGGTGTTCAGACCGGTGTCGTTGTCGCCGATGCGCTTGTGGTCCATGGAGGAGATCATGGGAACGACCGTCTTGCCGTCCGTGAACGACAGAACGGAGACCTCCGGGCCCTCCAGGAATTCCTCGATGACGATGCGCTCGCCGCTCTTGCCGAACTGCTTGTCCTGCATCATGGAGATGACGGCCGCCTTCGCTTCGCCGAGGCTCTGCGCGATGATGACGCCCTTGCCGAGCGCCAGGCCGTCCGCCTTGATGACGGTCGGGATGGGGGCATCCTCGAGGTAGGCCAGCGCCTTGCTCATGTCGTCAAATGTTTCATACTTCGCTGTGGGGATGCCGTATTTCTTCATGAGGTCCTTGGAAAAGACCTTGCTGCCTTCGATGATGGCCGCCTTTGCTTCGGGGCCGAAGCAGGGGATGCCCATCTCCTGCAGCATGTCGACGCAGCCGAGGACGAGGGGATCGTCCGGTGCGACGATGGCGTAATCCACGGGATGGCCCTTCACGAATTCCTTAATGCCTTCCAGGTCAGTCGCTTTGATGTCCACGCAGAACGCGTCCATCGCGATGCCGCCGTTGCCGGGCAGGGCGTAGATGGCTTCGACCTGCGGATTCTTTTTGATGCTCTTGATGATGGCGTGCTCGCGCCCGCCGCCGCCGATGACCAGAATCTTCATATGTGCCTCCTAGTGGTGGAACAGGCGCATGCCCGTAAAGGCCATGACCATGCCGTACTTGTCGCAGGCGCCGATGACGAGATCGTCGCGGACGGATCCGCCGGGCTCTGCGATGTATTTGACGCCGGAGAGCTTGGCTCTCTCAATATTGTCGTCGAACGGGAAGAACGCGTCGGAACCGAGCGCGATGCCGTCGACCGTGTCGAGATAGGCTCTCTGTTCTTCCTTCGTGAACGGCTTGGGCTGTTCGCTGAAGTATCTCTGCCAGTTGCCTTCGGCGCAGACGTCCAGCTCGTTCTGGTTAATGTAGCCGTCGATCGCGTTGTCTCTGTCCGCGCGGCCCAGACCTTCCTTGAACGGCAGATTCAGCACTCTGTCGGACTGTCTGAGCAGCCATGTGTCTGCCTTGCTTCCGGCGAGTCTCGTGCAGTGCACGCGTGACTGCTGGCCGGCGCCGACGCCGATGGCCTGGCCGTCGGTCGCAAAGCATACGGAGTTGGACTGCGTGTATTTCAGGGTGATGAGCGCGACGATCAGGTCGATGGCCTTGTCGTCGGGCAGTTCCTTGTTCGCGGTCACGATGTTCGAGAGCAGTTCGCGGTCGATCTTGAAGTTGTTGCGGCCCTGTTCGAACGTGATGCCGAACACCTGCTTGACTTCCTGCGGATCGGGCATGTAGTCCGGATCGATCTGCACGACGTTGTAGGAACCTTTGCGCTTGGCCTTCAGGATGGCCAGGGCTTCTTCGGTGTATTCCGGCGCGATGACCCCGTCGGAGACCTCTCTCTTGATGATCTTCGCGGTCACTTCGTCGCAGATGTCGGACAGGGCGATCCAGTCGCCGAACGAGCACATGCGGTCGGTGCCGCGGGCTCTGGCGTACGCGCAGGCGATGGGGGAGCCGTCCAGACCTTCGATGTCGTCGACGAAACAGGCCTTCTTCAGTTTTTCAGGCAGAACTTTGCCGACTGCCGCGGACGTCGGGCTGACGTGCTTGAAGCTCGCTGCGCAGGGCATGCCGGTCGCTTCCTTGAGTTCCCTGACGAGCTGCCAGGAGTTGAAGGCGTCCAGGAAGTTGATGTAGCCGGGACGGCCGTTCAGGATCTGCACAGGCAGGTCGGAGCCGTCTGCCATGTAGATCTTCGCGGGCTTCTGGTTGGGGTTGCAGCCATATTTGAGTTCGAATTCTTTCATGTCGCAGATCCTCCTACTTATTCTTGTTGATCAGGCGTTCTTTGTATTCTTTCGTTTCGAGATCTGTGTATCTGACGTACAGGGAAATCTTGTTGTCTGCGTCGAGGGCGTCCCAGAGCTTGTCGGTGAACTCGTCGATGCAGGAAGGGATGGCAACGCGCTCGGGCTCTCCCTGGAACGTCGGGATGGGGGATCCGTCGCAGACGTAGGTGTGCAGGAAGTGGCCGAGACCTGCCTTTGCAGGATAATCGAAGGTGAATCTGGCGCAGTCCGTGCCTTCCGCGTCGATGCTCTTTAAGATGCTCATATGGTAGCAGAAATCGCCATCGCCGAATTCAACGTCGCCGGAGATGCGCGGCGTGAAGTTCGGGGCGTCGGGCTCGAAGCAGCGGCTCTTCAGGGATCCGCGGATGCACTTGCCGGCTGTAAGTCCATCGTAGATCGTATCGGTCTGGTCGCCGTTCGTCACGATGAGGTGGTTCTCATAAGAACGGACCGCCGCGTAGATGATCAGACTGGGGTCTTCGACCTTGGAAGCGTCGAACGGTTCCGTGAAGACTTCGCCGTCCTTGACGGTAAAGATGCGGTTGCGGCTGTTCGCGCTGCGTCCCATGATGAAATAGGCGGAAACGGCGCACTTGCCATCCTCGCTCTTTCCCAGGACGATGCCGCGTCCGACGTAAGAGTTGCCGCGGATCAGTTCCGCGATATCGTTGACTTTGTAGATGTCCATGCGTCTATTCCTCCTTGTATCCGGGATGCGTCCCGGCGACGATCTGTGCACTGATGTCTTCGGCTGCCTTCGGAAGCAGTTTCCATTCCGCCTGCCTCATAATGCGCAGCTGTAGTTTCTCCGGTGTGTCTTTCGGGTAGACCTTGACGGCTTTCTGGGCGATGATCTCGCCGCCGTCGGGGATCTCGTTCACGTAGTGTACGGTGGCGCCGCTCACCTTGACGCCTTTCGCGAGCGCCGCTTCGTGGACTTTCAGTCCGTAGAAGCCTTCGCCGCAGAAAGAGGGGATGAGGGCGGGGTGGATGTTGATGATGCGGTGTTCGTAGTGGCGGGTAAACTTTTCGCTCAGGATGGCCAGCCAGCCGGCCAGCACGATCAGGTCCGTCTTCGCCGCGTCGATCTGCCGGATGAGTTCGTCTTCGAACGCTTCCTGGCTGCCGCACTGCTTCTTGCTGACGGTCACGGCCTTGACCCCCGCGGCCTTCGCCCGCTCCAGCCCGTACGCGCCGGCGCGGTTCGAAACGACGAGCTTGACGCTGCCGCTGTGCAGCAGGCCGCTCTTTTCCGCATCCAGGATGGCCTGCAGATTTGTGCCGCCGCCGCTGATGAGCACGGCGATCCTTGCTTTCTTTGCTTTCTTAGCGGACAACGATCTTCACCCCTTCTTCAGGCGCTTTGACGATGCGGCCCATGCGGTAGGCTTCTTCGCCGTGCGCTTTCAAGATCTCCAACGCGCGTTCGCTGTCTTCCGGGGCGACGACGATGCTCATGCCGACGCCCATATTGAACGTGTTGAACATGTCGCGCTCCTCGATGCCGCCGGTCTCGGCGATGAGCTTGAAGACCGGCAGGATCTTTACGCTCTCTTTCTCGATGTCCGCGCACAGTCCGTCGGGAATGCTTCTGGGAATGTTCTCGTAGAAGCCGCCGCCGGTGATGTGCGAGATGCCTTTAACTTTGACTTCTCTCAGCAGCGCCAGCACGGGTCTGACGTAGATCTTCGTCGGGGTCAGCAGGGTCTCGCCGAGCGATTTGCCGCCGAGCGCCTTTACCTTTTTCTTCAGGTCCGCGTGCTCGACGTCGAACACCTTGCGCACGAGCGAGAATCCGTTGGAATGCACGCCGGAAGAGGGCAGCGCGATGATGACGTCGCCTTCTTTCATGGTCCTGTTATCGATGATGGCCGCCTTGTCCACGATGCCCGTGGAATAGCCGGCCAGGTCGTATTCGTCTTCAGGATAGAAGCCCGGCATCTCCGCGGTCTCGCCGCCGATGAGCGCTGCGTCTGCCTGCCGGCAGCCGTCCGCGACGCCCTTGACGATCTGGGCGATGCGTTCGGGCACGTTCTTGCCGCAGGCGATGTAGTCCAGGAAGAACAGGGGACGCGCGCCGCAGCAGATGATGTCGTTGACGCACATCGCGACGCAGTCGATGCCGACGGTGTCATGCTTGTCCATCAGGAACGCGATGCGCAGTTTGGTGCCTACGCCGTCCGTGCCGGAGACGAGGATGGGTTTCGCCATGCCGGTCAGGTCCGGTTCGAACAGGCCGCCGAAACTGCCGATGTCGCCGAGAACGCCTTCGGTGTAGGTGCTCTGGACGCTCTCTTTCATAAGTTCCACGGCCTTGTAGCCCGCGGTGATGTCCACGCCGGCTGCGGCGTAGGCTTCGGATCTGGAATTCTTCATAGAGGTCTCTCCTTACTCTTTTCCGTTCCAGCAATAGGTGCAAAGTTCGCATTCGGGCAGACCGATGGCCTCGATGACGCCTTCGAGCGTCTGGAACTCCAGGGATGCGAAGTGTAATTTTTCACAGATGGTCTTGCGCAGCTTCTGCCCGCGCTCGGTCTTGTCGTCCGCGTATTCCTCGATGTGCTGGAAACCTTCCGGTCCCTCCAGCTCGAGGATGACACGTCTGGCCAGCAGTTCCATATCGCTGATGGAGCGGCTGAAGTTCAGGTATTTGCAGCCGTACATGATGGGCGGGCACGCGGAACGCATGTGTACGGCCTTTGCGCCGTGATTGTACAGGAATTCGACTGTTTCGCGCAGCTGAGTGCCGCGGACGATGGAGTCGTCGACGAACAGCAGATCCTTATCTTTGATGAGTTCATGCACCGGGATCTGCTTCATCTCGGCGATCTTATTGCGGTCTTTCTGGTTCGTCGGCATGAAGCTTCTGGACCAGGTCGGCGTGTATTTGATGAATGCTCTTGCGAACGGTTTTTCGCTCGTGTTGGCGTAGCCGATGGCGTGGGGCGTTCCGGAATCGGGCACGCCGCCGATGTAGTCGATCTCATCGAGCAGTTCCTTGCCGCCTTCGCGCGCCATGTCGTTCTTGGCCAGGATCGCGCCGTTGCGGTAGCGCATGCCTTCGACGGACACGCCTTCGTACGTGGCTGTCGGATAGCCGAAGTAACTCCACAGGAACGCGCAGATGCGCTTTTTCTTGCCGGGCGCCTTCAATTGTTTGACGCCTTTTGTGGTTATCTCGACGATCTCGCCGGGGCCGAGTTCTTTATAGTCTTCGAAGCCCAGCTTGAAGTAGGCGAAGTCTTCGAAAGAGACTGCGAACCCGTCTTCGCCCTTGCCGATCTTGACAGGGAGACGTCCCAGACGGTCTCTCGCGGCGATCAGGCTGCCGTCGTCCTTTAAGATCAGGATGCTCGCCGTGCCCTCGATGCTCTTCTGCGCGAAGCAGATGCCCTCCTCGAACGTGCTCTTCTGGTTGATGAGCGCCGCGATGAGTTCCGTGCCGTTCACCTGGCCGCCGGTCATGACGCCGAAGTGCCCGCCGGAGAACGACAGGTAGTTGTCGATCAGGTCTTGCGCGTTGTTGATGACCCCTATGGTCGTGATCGCGTATACGCCCAGGTTCGAACGGATGAGCAGGGGCTGGGGATAGGTGTCGGAGATGCAGCCGATGGCAGACGTCCCTTTCATCTCGTTCAGCACGTGGCCGAACTTCGTACGGAACGGCGAATCCTCGATGTTGTGGATCTCGCGCTGCAGGCCCAGTTCGGGATCCCAGGCGGCCATGCCGCCTCGCTTGGTCCCGAGGTGGGAATGGTAGTCCGTGCCGAAGAACACGTCCAGGACTACGTCTCTTGTCGATGTGATGCCGAAGAAGCCTCCCATAGTTCGTTCCTCTCTTTACAGTCTGGACATGATGTCCGCGTCTTTGCTCAGTACTTTGACCTCGTCCGCATTGCGTTTCGCGTTCAGTCTTTCGGTCAGCGCTTCGTCGCCTAAAGCGATGATCTCCGCCGCCAGCAGTCCTGCGTTCGTGCCGCCGTCGATCGCGACGGTCGCCACGGGGATGCCGGGCGGCATCATGACGGTGGACAGCAGGGCGTCCATGCCGTCGAGGACGGACGACTTGCAGGGGATGCCGATGACTGGCAGGGTGGTGCCTGCCGCGATGACCCCGGCTAGATGCGCAGCCATGCCTGCTGCCGCTATGATCACGCCGAAGCCGTTATCCCGTGCTGCGGCCACGAAATCGCGGACCTGCTGCGGGGTGCGGTGGGCGGAATAGACGTGGACTTCGAAGGGAACTTCGAGGGCGGTCAGGATGTCGGTCGCCTTCTTGACGACGGGCAGATCGCTGTCCGATCCCATGATGATTCCGACTTTTTTCATAGATGCCTCCTTAAGAGCATGAGTGTGATGTTTCTACAGTTTAAATGTACCTGAAACAGGCCCTCACTTCAATGAAATATGGATAATACTGGAACGATTATTTTAATCAAAAACCGAACGTTCGGAATATGCCGTACATTCGGTTTTTGTGTCTGAAAAATCGTATAGAAAAACCGGGTCCCGAAGGACCCGGTGCGGATTGGCAAATGTCCGATTACTTGCCGGCCATGTGGGCAGCGTATGCTTCGTCGATGGCCTTGTACATGTCGCCGTTCTTGCCTCTCTCCATCTTGTCGATGACGATCAGGGTTGCGATCATCAGGACGATGGCGATGATGAGGTTGATCCAGACCTGCTGGATGAGACCGGCCAGGATGAAGGAAATGAACGCTACGACGGAAACCGTCAGGGCGTAGGGCAGCTGCGTGAACACGTGGTTCAGGTGGTAGCAGTGCGCGCCTGCGGATGCCATGATCGTGGTATCGGAGATCGGGGAGCAGTGGTCGCCCATGACGCCGCCGGAGCAGGCTGCTGCCAGACCGATGGTGCAGAGGACCGGCTCTACGTCGTAGTCGAATACGGATACGACGATCGGAGCCATGATGCCGATGGTGCCCCAGGAAGTACCGGTCGCGAAACCGATGGCTGCGCCGATCACGAAGATGACGGCTGGCAGGAAGTTCTTCAGGGAGCCGGCGTTTGCCAGAGCTGCGCTGACGAAGTCAGCAGAGCACATGGCGTATCTGGTGAAGGAGCACAGCGTCCATGCCAGGGTCAGGATCAGGATGGGGGATACCATCTGGATGAAGCCCTTGGGTACGGAGTCGAAGCTCTTCTCGAAGCTGATCAGGCGTCTGCACCAGAAGTACAGGAACGTGAAGATCATGCCGATCGTGCCGCCGAGGGCCAGGCCGTAGGCCGCGTCCGCGTTGGCGAAGGAGTCGGTGAAGGTCTCGCCGTCCCAGAAACCGCCGGTGAAGATCATGCCGATGATGCAGAAGATGATCAGGGCGATGACCGGAACGAGCAGGTCTGCCACGGAGGTCTTCTTGCCAGAGGGCGCTTCGTAATCGTCCGCGCCTTCGAAAGGTCTGTGTTCGGTCGTGAACAGGTCTCCCTTGACCTGAGCGTTGTACTCATGCTGGAGCATCGGACCGTAGTCGATGTTCTTGACGGAGATGACGATGATCATGATCAGGGTCAGGATGCAGTAGTAGTTCCAGGGAATCTGCTTGATGAACAGCTGGAAGCCGTTGACGTTGTCGCTGTTGACATAGCCGGAAACGGCGGCTGCCCAGGAGGAGATCGGAGCGATCATGCAGACGGGAGCTGCGGTCGCGTCGATGACGTAAGCAAGCTTTGCTCTGGAGATGTTGTGGGACTCGGTGACCGGTCTCATAACGGCGCCTACGGTGAGGCAGTTGAAATAGTCGTCGATGAAGATCAGGACGCCCAGCAGCATGGTCATCAGCTGCGCGGATGCTCTGCTCTTGACCTTTTCCTTGGCCCAGCGGCCGAACGCTTCGGAACCGCCGCCCTTGTTCATCAGGTCGGAGATGATACCCAGTTCGACGAGGAAGATGATGATGCCCATGTTCCAGCTGTCGCACAGAACAGACAGGAGACCGTAGTCCGTACCGACGAGAGCCTGCAGGGCTTCCCAGGGACGGAACTGCGTGTAGAGCAGGGCACCGATGACGCAGCCGAAGAACAGAGAAGAGTAAACTTCCTTGCTGATCAAGGCCAGAGCGATGGCGCAGATCGGCGGCAGCAGCGACCAGAACGTCGCGGCGAACGGAGTTTCATAGTCTTCTCCTATGGGAGCGCCAGCATACTTCATGCCTAAGATCGCGAGCAGGACTACGATGCAGATCACTGCTACGAGATAGGCTGTTTTGGTGCTTTTCTTTTCCATAGAAAACAACCTCCTAAAAGAATAAAGATATGATTGCGGCAGGTCTCTCTTTGCTTGCGGCATACCTGCACAGATACATTATATCATCGATTTGGGATTTGTGAACAAAAAAACAATAGAAAGAAGCGAAGAATATAGTTTTGCGGGTCAATTTATTTTTCCCCTAAAAGGGCGATAGATATGATATAATTCAAGTGTGTGAAGAAACGGATGTGTAGAGGGCGGCAACTATGTTCCCTACGCTTTTTTATATACCGGACAAGGAGAGTGATGCGGATGTCACTGGAAGCCATGAAAATGGTCGAAAAAGCGGAATTAGACGCAAAGAAACTGATCGCTGACGCCAAGGCGGAAGCGAAGACCGCCGCGGATAACGCGGCGAAGGCCGGCAGAGACAAGCTGGACGCAAAGGTGGAAAAAGCGAAGAAGTCCGCGGAAGATATCCTGGAGAATGCAAAACTCGTCGGAAAGGCGTCGTGCACAGACATCGACAGAGCGTCCGAGGACGCGGTCAACAGTCTTCGCGCAGCGGCGCAAGACAGACTTCCTGAAGTCGCGAGGTTCATCGCGGAAAGGGTCACGGACATCGAATGAGCATTCAGAAGATGAAAAAGATCCGTCTCATCGGCCTGCGCAGCGAGAAGGACGCCCTGCTGGACGAACTGCTCCGCTTCGGCAAGGTCGAGGTGTCGGATTATCCCCAGGCGGAAGGCGACGTAGTCGTGTTCAGCACTAACAACTACGACAAGACGGCCATCCCTGCGGACATGCTCGCGGTGAACCAGCAGAAGCTGACGGCTGCTCTGGACATCCTGCAGCGGTACTTCCCTGAAAAGAAGAAACTGCTCGATCCCAAGCCCGAGGCGCCGCTGGAGACGTTTCTGAGCAACGCGCGGCTGAACAGCTGTCTGCACAGCGCGACCCGCGTCATCCGGCTGGACGGTGAGATCAAAAACTGGACGGCGAAGATCCAGGAACTGAAAGAGACGCATCTGGCGCTGCAGCCCTGGATGACCCTGGACATGCCGCTCGAATACGAAGGAACGGAGCACGTGACCGCGACGCTCTGCTCTTTGCCTGCGGACGCTCCGGAAGGGGACGTCCTGTCTGCGCTGGAATACGCGGCGCCGGAGAGCGAACTCATCCCGGTGTCGTCGGACAAGTTCCTGCGTTATTGTGTGCTCTTCTGCCACAACGACGAATTCGCCGCGGCCGAAGACGCGCTGCGCAATTTCAGCTACAGCCCCATGGAAGGGCTGAAGATGAAAGGAACAGCGAAAGAGAACGCGGAGCACATCACCAAGGAGATCGAGTTCAACGAGGTCAAGATCGAACGGGCGAAGGCGAGCCTCATGGGCGAGACGGCCTACCGTTCGTACATCCAGCAGGCCTGGGACGGCCTGGCTACGAAGCTGTGCCAGGCGGAGAGCCGCAGCCGCATGCTGAACTCCGAGAGTTCGTTCGCCATGGAGGGCTGGGTCGCGGAAGAGGATCTGCCTGAACTGGAACGCATCCTCGGACAGTTCATCGTACACGCGGAGTTCGAAGATCCCGCGGAAGAAGAGTATCCGGACGTCCCGGTCAAACTGAAGAACAACATCTTTACGCGCTGCATGAACATGATCACGAACATGTACGCGCTGCCGACGTACGACGGGGTGGATCCCAACCCGCTCATGGCCCCGTTCTTCATCATCTTCTACGGCATGATGATGGCGGACATGGGCTACGGCCTGCTGATGTTCATCGGCGGCCTGCTGATGACTCGCAGAATGAAGGCCAGAGGCGGCATGCGCGACTTCGGCGAACTGCTGTTTTGGTGCGGTATCTCCACGTTCCTGTGGGGCGCTGCGACTGGCGGTTTCTTCGGAGACTTCCTGCCGCAGGCGGCGAAGATCATCAATCCCAACAGCACGTTTACGATGCCGGCTTTGTTCACGCCGCTGGAAGACACGATCGCCATCCTGTTCGGCTCGCTGGCACTGGGCGTCATCCAGATCTTCACCGGCATGGCCGTGAGCGTGAAGGAGAAGTTCAGGAACAAGGATTACAAAGGCGCTCTGTTCGAAGAGTTCACCTGGTGGGCCATCCTGTTCGGCGCCGTGCTGATGATCTGGAAGAAGACGCCCGTCCTGCTGATCATCGGCGGACTGCTGCTCGTGGCAGGATGCTTCGTGAACAACAAGGGCTTCGCGAAGGTCACGTCCATCGTCGGCGCGGTCTACAACGGGGTCACCGGGTACTTCTCGGATATCCTGTCCTACGCGCGCCTCATGGCGCTGATGCTGGCCGGCTCGGTCATCTCCCAGGTGTTCAACACGCTGGGCTCGGTCACCGGCAACATCGTCCTGTTCGTCATCGTCTCCATGATCGGCAACATGCTCAACCTGGCGCTCAACCTGCTGGGCTGCTACGTACACGACCTGAGACTGCAGTGTCTGGAGTTCTTCAAGCGGTTCTACAAGGAAGGCGGCAAGCCCTTCCGTCCGCTGGACGTGCAGACGAGATATTACAGCGTTACGGAACGCGAATAGCGTAAATATAAGGAGGTAACATCATGCTTGAGTTCATCGAATCCTACAACGGATTGTTCTTCGCCTTTCTCGGCGCGGCGCTGGCAGTAGGACTTTCGTGCGTCGGTTCCGCCAAGGGCACCGGCATCGTGGGCGAAGCGGCCGCGGGACTGCTGTCCCAGCAGCCCGAACACTTCTCCAAGTGCCTGATCCTGCAGGTGCTTCCGGGCACGCAGGGCCTGTACGGCATCGTTGTATGGTTCTTCGCGCTGTACACCATGGGCGCCTTCTCCGGCGGCATCCAGCCGCTGACGGTCACCCAGGGCCTCGCGATCTTCTCCGCTTGCATGCCGATGGCGTTAGGCGGTCTGCTCTCTGCGATCGCGCAGGGCAGAGTGGCTGCTTCTTCCATCAACATCGTGGCGAAGAAGCCCGGCGACTGGTTCAAGGGCACCATCATGTGCGGCATCGTCGAATTCTACGCCATCCTTTCCCTGCTGGCATCCGTCATCCTTCTGATGAGAGCGCTGTAGAGAGTTAAGGACGAAAGGCAAGCGAAATGGCTATCAACGGAATCGAAAGGATCGCCGAGCGCATCCTGCGGGACGCGCAGACAGAGGCGGACGGCATCCGGTCCATCGCGGACGAAAACTGCGCGAAGATCGGCGCCGAATACGAAAAACAAGCCAGAGACGCAGCCAGTGAGATCCTGGGAGCAGCGGAGAAGGAAGCGGCAGATCTGATCAAGCGTATGAAGGGCGAATCAGAAATGAAGGCCCGCACCGCGCTGCTGGAGGAAAAGCAGGCGCTGATGCAGCAGGCGTTCGATCAGGCGCAGGAAGAGATCCTGAACATGGACGAAGAAAAGTACCGCGCTTTTCTGACGGCGCTGGCCTGCAGGGCCTGCGCGTCCGGCAAGGAAGAGCTGGTGCTGAACGGAAAGGATCTGAAGCGCTTCGGCAAGGAACTTTGCGACGCAGTCAACGCGAAACTGGCGGAAGAGGGAAAGCCCGCGAAGGTGACCCTCAGCAAGAGCCCCGCGGACATCGAGGGCGGTCTTAAGCTGCGCGACGGCAATATCGAGACGAACTGCAGCATCCGCACGCTGATCGAGGCCGGCAAAGACAGGCTGACCCCGGAAGTCGCGGCAAAGCTATTCGGGTAAGAGAGGAGGTTCGTTTTGTCCAAGATCAGGGATAACGATTACCTTTGCATCTCGGCCATGCTCCGGGCGAAAGAGGCGCGGATGATCCCGGCGGAAGTCTTTACCCGCATGGCGGACGCGGAGACCCCGCTCGCCGCCGCAAAGATGGCGGAAGACTACGGCTACGCCGGGCTGGATCTAACGTCGCCCCAGACGCTGGACGATAGTCTCGCCAAGGTACGCGCGGAGATCTATCAGGATCTCGCAGGCATCATGCCCGACGCGTCTTTGCTGGATCTGTTCCGCCTGAAGTACGACTATCACAACGCGAAAGCGCTCGTGAAGAACGCTTCTCGCCTGCCCCTGCAGGAGAGCGTGCTTTCGGCAGAAGGAAGACTGTCCATCGAGGAGATCAAAGCGCTGTTTGCGGATGAGACCGCAGGCGGCATCCTGAAGGACGCCATGACGGAGGCGTCCCAGACGCTGGCGAAGACCGAGAATCCGCAGCTGGCGGACTTCGGCCTGGATCTCGCGTATTTCAAGGAGATGCGCGAATGCGCCAAGGCGCTGGGAGGCGCTTCGGACGGCTACATCAAGCTGCTTATCGACGTCGCGAACCTGAACTCCTACGTACGCTCCGTGCGCATGGGCAAGAGCGCCGACTTCCTGAAGTTCGCGCTCGTGGAGGGCGGCAGTCTCGACGCGGACATGCTTTTGATGCGCTGGCCGGATCAGGACGTGAGCGACCTGTATGCGGGCGGACCGCTGGAAGCCGCGGCGAAGTTCGCGGGCGAAGCCATGGGCGGCTGGAAGATCACGCCGTTCGAGCTGGCCTGCGACAACGCGCTGACGGAATACCTGGCGAAGACCCGCTACGTGGCGTTCGGCGCGGACGCCGTCGTTTCGTATCTGGCGTCGCTCGATACGGAACTCATGGATCTTCGCATGGTACTGTCCGGCAAGATCTGCGGCATTCCGGGCGAGGCGATCAAGGAAAGGCTGCGTGATGTGAATGTATAGGATTGCAGTGATCGGCGGCAGCGACACCGTGATCGGGTTCAAGGCTCTGGGCCTGGACACCTATCCGGTGAATTCGGACGAAGAAGCCTCTGCCGCTTTCAAACAGATCTTTCAGGCTGAGACCGAAAACCCCTATGCCATCGTTTATGTGGAAGAGACCTGGGCGGAAGGCCTGTCCAACGCCATCAGCAAATTCCGCAACGATCCCGAGCTGGCGATCATCCTGATCCCCGGACGGGAAGGCAGCAGGGGAATGGGCCTGCAGGCGCTGAAGGATGCCGTGGAAAAAGCGGTGGGTTCTGATATCACAGGAGATTAGATATGAGCGGAAAAGTAATTAAAGTTTCGGGTCCGCTGGTCGTGGCAGACGGCCTGTCCGACGCCAACGTCGCGGACGTGGTGCGGGTCGGCGAACAGCATCTGGTCGGCGAGATCCTGAATATGACGGGGGACAGCGCGTCCATCCAGGTCTACGAAGAGACGTCCGGCCTGGGACCCGGCGCAGTCGTCGAGACGACAGGCTATCCTCTGTCCGTCGAACTCGGACCGGGCATGCTGGAAGGCATCTACGACGGCATCCAGCGTCCTCTGACGGAGATCCGCAAGCTGTCCGGCGATACGATCGCCAGGGGCATCTCCGTACCGGCGCTTTCCCGGGAGAAGACCTGGGAGTTCGTACCGTGTGCCAAAGAAGGCGATCGTCTGCAGGGCGGCGACTTCCTCGGCACCGTGGAGGAGACCACCGCGATCGAGCACCGTATCATGGTGCCCTTAGGCGCGGACGGCACGCTGAAGGAGATCCGCGGCGGCAAGTTCACCGTGGACGATGTGATCGCGAAGATCGAACAGGCGGACGGCACCGTCCGCGAGCTCACCATGGCCCAGAAATGGCCGGTGCGCGTCGCGCGGCCCTACGTCAAGAAGTTCGTGCCGGAGATTCCGCTTTCGACGGGTCAGCGCATCATCGACACGCTGTTCCCGCTCGCGAAAGGCGGCACGGTGGCCGTTCCCGGACCGTTCGGTTCCGGCAAGACGGTCGTGCAGCACCAGCTGGCGAAGTGGTCCGACGTGGACATCGTCATCTACATCGGCTGCGGCGAACGCGGCAACGAGATGACGGACGTTCTGAACGAGTTCCCCGAGCTGATCGACCCGCACAACGGCGAGCCTCTGATGAAGAGGACCGTTCTGATCGCGAACACGTCCGACATGCCGGTGGCAGCCCGTGAGGCTTCCATCTACACCGGCATCACGATCGCGGAGTA
>JAFYYP010000048.1 GCA_017557505.1 Bacillota bacterium
TATTCTTCCTGCGGCATCCAGCTCTCGCAGATGTAAGCGCCGCAGTACAGGATCTTGTCGTAGTCCGTGCCGAATTCGTTGGTCACGAGCTCTTCTTCGCCGCTGTCGTTGATGGTCGGAGTCGGATTCTCGACTTCGCAGGATTCATAGAATGCCTCGTTGACCGGCAGATAGCAGCCGTAGGTGAGCAGGGTGAGGAAGTAGGCGCAGGGCTGCTTCAGGTGATAGACCAGAGTGTAGTCGTCGACCGCTTCGACGCCCAGCTGCGTGAAGTTGTCGATGACGCCGTTGTACAGTTCGGAGCCGTTGACGATGTAGGAAGTGAGCATGTCGGGCATGTCGGAGTCGAACTTGACATCCGCGACCAGTCTGGCTGCCTTGACGAAGTCGTTCGCGGTGACGGGAGCGTATTCTTCGCCTTCGCAGGTGTACCACTTGGCGTCATCTCTCAGATGGAACGTCCAGGTGAGGCCGTCGTCGCTCTCTTCCCAGCTGGTGGCCAGGTCGGGAACGATATTGCCGAGGTTGTCGTACTCGATCAGAGTATCGACGAAGTTTGCCAGGGACTTCTGGTTTGCAGAGACAGAAGTCGCCAGATAGTTCATGCTGGTGATCTCTTCGGAATACAGATAATCATATTCCGTATCACTGGAGTAGGCGATGCCGGTATACGGATCGACACCTGCTTCTCCGGATTCGCCGCCGCCCTGAGGTTCGGTACCGCCGCCGCCGGAACAGCCGGCAAGCAGGCCGATGACCATGACCACGGAGAGCAGCAATGCAAGATACTTCTTCATAATTTTCCTCCTTAATGAATCTTATGAATGTCTGCATTTATACTGCAATATGCAGTCCTAATACGATTTTTATTATACTACAACTTCACGGTTTCTACACAAATAATCTTGGCAGATTGGGCGGAGAAAATAAAAAAAGACGGAAAAGTTTCCGCCTTTTTGGGCCAGCATATTACTTTTCAAGAAGTTCCAGAAATTCGGCCGAAGGTTCTTCGCCATATTCGCAGATCTCGAATACTTCTACATATTTGATGTCCTCCGCCGCCGCGCCGAACTTCTCCACGACCTCCGCCGCGTACTCTTTTCTATAGCGTTCGAACATCCTGCCGAAGCGCTCCGCGAGGTCCTGCACCTGCTGTTCTCTTGGCCACGATGCCTTTTCCATGCGGTCCGGCCAGAGCAGCCAGTCGAAATACTGGCTTTCGTGACAGGAGGCAGCCTTTACGACCGTATCCAGATATGCGTCGATGGGGACGACGACGTCCGCTTGGAACGGATAGGGCTTTTGGAACGAATCGTGCCAGTACAGCATGACCGGCATGTATTTCATGTACGGCGTATCCGGGCAGCAGGCGGGGACCGTCAGCAGGTACGACGCGTCCTGCACGAGCAGAGCGGTATTGCGGTGATCCGCGTGATAGTCGTTCGGCCGGTTCGTGATGACGAGGTCCGGCGCGAATTCGCGGATGTAGCGGATGAGCCGCTCGCGGTTCTCCAGGCTGGCTGTCAGACGGGCGTCCTCGACGTCCCAGCAGTCGTAGCGTCCGCCGAACAGCGCGCCGCTGGCTGCGGCTTCCTTTCTGCGGATGTCGGCCAGGGCAGGGCCGGCCTTGGCAGGGTCATACGTGCCGCGGCTGCCGTCCGTCAGGGAGAGCATGCGTACTTCCCAGCCCTTGTCCGCCAGCTTCTTCAGCAGGCCGCCGGAACTGGTGTCCGCGTCGTCCTGGTGGGCGCCGATGCTCAGAACTTTATACTTTTTCTCTTCCATGAAGGATCAGCTCCTTTCGATCTTCTGACGTTATTATACCAAAAAGCGCCGCGGATTTGCTATAATCAGAGCGTATTCAAACGGAAAGGGGTTTTTATCCATGAAAAAGACGATCGTTATTCTGCTGGTCATCCTGATGATCCTCCTGACCGCCTGCACCGCCGGGCAGCAGGAGCCTTCCGGGTCCTCCGGAGGCGCCATGGTCATCGAAAACGGCATGGCGCAGCAGATCGCATCCTATACCGATCCCATGTCTCTGGACTATACCAACGAGGGGAGCGAACTGCTCCGCTTCGTCGTCTACGTGGAAACGGACAGCGACACAGATGCGGACGGAAAGCCGGATCTGATCAAGACTGTCGTGCAGCTGCCGCGCAGCGCTGCGGAAGGGGCCTACAAGGCTCCCGTCATCTACGAAGCGCGGCCCTATATCGCCGGGACGTATGCCTATCAGCCGAAACTTCCGGCGGCGGACGAATACAGTTTCGACATCTCTTCCATGCGCGGGACCCCGGAGAAACGCACTCCCGCGGGAAGCATCTCCACGCTGGATCACGCGGCGAAGGCGGACCCGGCCGACTGGTTCTATACGTTCAGCAACGACCCGTTCGGTCAGCAGTTCATGCAGAACATCACGACATACGATTATTATCTGGTGCGCGGCTTTGCCATCGTGCAGTCGGCCGGACTCGGCACCTGGGGCTCCGAAGGGTTGGAATCCTGCACGGAACAGGTCGAGGCGGACGCGTTCCGCTGCGTCGTGGAATGGCTGACGGGCAAAAGAAAAGCCTATACGGATAAGGAAAACAACGTCGCCATCGAGGCGGACTGGTGTAGCGGCCGCATCGGCATGACAGGCCGGTCGTATGCCGGCGCCATGGCCTTCGAAGTGGCGGCGACAGGCGTCGAAGGACTCGATACGGTCGTGCCGGTCGCGGGGCCTTCCTGCTGGTATGAGTACAACTGCATCCAGGGCATCAACTCCGGACTGTACAGCGACTACGACTTCATCACCGATCTGGCGTCCATGTGCGCCA
Organism: Bacillota bacterium; assembly: GCA_017557505.1. Lineage (GTDB taxonomy): Bacteria > Bacillota > Clostridia > Peptostreptococcales > Anaerovoracaceae > RUG11894. The sequence goes on from JAFYYP010000048.1 coordinate 2,823, forward strand.
GCCGTATGTTCAAGGACGTCGATCGGGGCCTGACGGGGTTCTACGAAACGTATCTTGCTTCTCTTCGCGACGCGCAGATCGGACTGGGCGGAGATTACGGGGATTTCTGGGCGGAGAGAGACTGGTCGAAGACAGACGGCCTGCGGTGCTCCGCGCTGATCGTACAGGGCCTGAACGACACCAACGTGCGGCCCAAGAACTTCGACCTGATGCGCGACGCGTTCCTGCGCTGCTGCTGCGACGTCAAGGCGCTGCTGCACCAGAACGGCCACGTGACCCCGGCCAACGAGCAGATGGGTCTGGATATCATGATCGGGGAGCATACGTATACGGAATTGCTGAATCTGTGGTTCACGCACGAGCTTCTGGGCGTGGAGAACGAAGCGGCGGACCTCGCGCCGCTGACGGTCCAGAGCAACGTGGACGGCAAGTTCTATCCGGCGGACGAATGGAAGACCGGCACCGCGCTGGAATTGATCCCTGATTGGGAAGAGGAATATACCGTTTCGGCAAAAGACGCCGAACCGGCCAACCCTTCGCTCGTCTATCACCTGACCGGGGAAAGCAACGCGAACGCGCTGCTGCTGGCAGCGGAAGACGTGTCGGAGCAGCTGACCGTCAACGGGCCTGTCGCCGTTCACGTCCGGGCAAAGACGGACGATCTGGATAAACCGGTCCTGATGCTCGGCGCCGTGCTCGTCGATACGTCGGAGAAACCCTTTATGGGATTCGACGCCGGCTGGGACGTCCTTTCAGTCGATATTCTGGAAGAGGACGGCGTGGACCGCGGCGAAGGCGTACCGCCTTATGACCTGGCAGCCTACCGCCAGACGGAGATGACCCGCAAGATCGTCAGCTACGGCTGTATGGATCTGCGCAATCCCGAAGCAGGCTATGAACCGGCGACAGCCGTCCAACGCGCGGAGCCCGTCGAAGCGGGAGAATGGTATGATTATACGGTCTGGCTGCAGCCGGAATACTATACCGTGCAGCCCGGCCACAGGCTGGAAGTCTACGTCGTGCCGTTCTGCGGTTTCTCCGCCTCGCAGTTCTCGAGCGAGACTTATACGCCGGCAGAACAGAAAGAGATGGGGATCGATCCGGCAACGGTCATTCCGTTCACGCACGACTACAGCTTTACCGTCGATTGCGGCATGTGCAGCGTCTCCATTCCCGTTACTTCGGAATAGTCAATTAAGAGAATAAAAGAGCAGAGGCTTTTGCCTCTGCTCTTTTTGTGTTGACCGTAAGACAGGAGAACCGTCCCCGTGTCTTATTTTGCGAGGAGCTCGCGGTACTTTGCCTCTTCCTCGGCGTTCGCCATGATGAAGTGGCCTTCTTCGATCTCGATCCATTTCGGCGGATCGTTCTCGTAGTGGTGTACGCTCGGGTCGTAGACTTTGACGACCTTCTTCTTCTCGTTGTCCGGGTCGGGCATCGGGATAGCCGACAGCAGCGCCTGCGTGTACGGGTGCAGCGGGTGCGCGTACAGTTTTTCGGTCTCCGCCAGCTCCACGATCACGCCCTTATGGATGACCGCGATGCGGTCCGTGATGAACCGCATGACGGACAGGTCGTGCGCGATGAACAGGTAAGTGAGACCGCGCTCTTTCTGCAGCTTGCTCATCAGGTTCAGGACCTGTGCACGGATGGATACGTCCAGAGCCGAGATCGGTTCGTCTGCGATGATGAACTCAGGCTCCATGATCAAGGCGCGGGCAATGCCGATACGCTGTCTCTGACCGCCGGAGAACTCGTGCGGAAAACGCGTCGCGAATTCAGGCAGCAGGCCTACGTCGGACAGCGCCTGGGAAACGCGTTCTTCACGCTCTTCCTTCTTCATGTCCGGATGCACGTTGATGAGGCCTTCGGACACGATGTAGTCGACCTTGGCTCTTTCGTTCAGCGAGGCCATCGGATCCTGGAAGATCATCTGGATCTTCTGGGTCACCATCTTGTCCATCTCTTTGCTGATCTTGCCGGAGATGCGCATTCCCTTGAACAGCACTTCACCGGCAGAGATCGGATTGATGCGGATGATGGCGCGGCCGATGGTCGTCTTGCCCGAACCGGATTCGCCGACGAGTCCGAACGTCTCGCCTTTGTAAATGTCGAAATTGACGCCCTTGACGGCGACGAAAGCCTTGCGGCCCTTGCCGAACGTCACCTCCATGTCGCGCACGGAGCAGAGCACTTCTCTGTTGCTGTAATCAATCATGCCTGCTCACCTCCGTTCGCTTTCACGTCCATCGTATCGAGCTTGATGCCCTGGATGTGGCGGATGATCTCGGGCGGGTCCACCTTCGGGGCTCTCGGATCCAACAGCCAGGTCCTGGCCTTGTGGGTCGGGGAGACGTCGAAATAGGGCGGGCGGTACAGGAAATCGATCTTGAGCGGATGCGGATTTCTCGGCGCGAACGCGTCGCCGCGGATCTCGTTGAACAGATTCGGCGGCGTGCCTTTGATCGCGTACAGATCCTGTCCCTTGATGCCTAGCTGGGGCAGGGAGGACAGCAGCGCCCAGGTGTACGGATGCCGCGGGTCGTAGAACACCTCTTCGCACGTGCCGACTTCCACGATATCGCCGGCATACATAACAGCAATTCTGTCTGCCACGTTCGCGACGACGCCGAGGTCGTGGGTGATGTAGATGGTCGTCAGACCGTATTTGTCTTTCAGGTTGCGGATGAGCTGCAGGATCTGCGCCTGGATCGTAACGTCCAGGGCTGTGGTCGGCTCGTCGCAGATGAGGATCTGCGGATTGCAGGCCATGGCGATGGCGATGACGACTCTCTGGCGCATGCCGCCGGAGAATTCGTGTGGATACTGCTTGGCGCGGCGCTCGGGTTCGAGTATGCCGACGTCGGACAGGATCTCGATCGCTTTTCTCTTTGCTTCTTCTCCCTGCAGGCCCTGATGGAGCTTGATCGCTTCTTCGATCTGCCAGCCTATGGTCTTCAGGGGGTTGAGGGAGGTCATCGGGTCCTGCATGACCATGGCGACCTGCTTGCCCCGGAAGCCCTGCCAGTCTTCTTCGGTCTTGTACTGCGCGAGGTCCACGGGACCGCTCTCGAGCCCGTAGTACCAGATCTCGCCGGAATCGACCCAGCCATTCTTGTCGAGCAGGCCGATGAAGTTCTTCGTCAGGACGGACTTGCCGGAGCCGGACTCGCCGACGATGGCCAGCGCCTCGCCCTTGTACAGATCCAGGGAGATGCCCCGGATCGCGTTCAGCACCTTGCCTCGGAGGCTGAATTTCACATGCAGGTCCTTGACGGAAAGAATGGTATCTCCATTGTTCAACATGTCTTAAGCCTCCTTTCTATACGTGGTTCTTCGGGTCGGCCGCGTCGGAGAACGCGTTGCCCACCAGATAGAAGCAGATGGTGATGATGGACAGGATGATGGCCGGGATGAACAGCTGATAGCGCAGGGTGGGCGCCATCATCATCGTGCGGCCCTTGTTGATCAGGTTGCCCAACGACGGGATGGAAATGGGAAGTCCCAGGTTGATGTAGCTGAGGAACACTTCCGAACCGATCGCCTCGGGGATGGCCAGCGCCATGCGCAGCATGACGACGGAGACCATCTGCGGCAGCAGGTTCCTCGTGATGACCCTGCTGGTAGGCGTGCCCAGGCAGCGGGACGCGAGGTTGAAGTCGCGGTCGCGGATGATCAGCACCTGGTTGCGGATGAACCGCGCCAGGCCGATCCAGCGCGTGATGCTCATGGCGATGATGATCGTCTTGATGCCGGGCCGCATGACGTACGCAGCCAGCATCAGGATGATGGTGTACGGAATGTTGTCGATCAGGTTATACATCTCCGTGAACAGGAAGTCGAGCTTGCGGACGTAGCCCCACAGAAGACCTGCGAGGATGCCGATGATGGCTTCGATGACCGCCACAACGATGCCGATGAACAGGGACGTTCTCGTACCGGCCCACATGCGGGCCCACAGATCCTGGCCGATGTCGTTCGTGCCGAACCAGTAGACTTTGTTGGGCGGTTTGTTCTCGATGAATCCCTTGACGATCTTCGCTTCCTGCGGCAGGCTGATGGAGACCGTCGCGCGGTTCATGCCTTTCTGTTTGCCGTCTTCGGACGTGAGGATCAGGGTGTTCTTTTCAGTGGGGAAGAAACCGTAGTACCAGCCGTCTTCGTCCGGAACCGGTTTGAGCGTTACAAATTCCGCGTCGCTGCCGGTGAGGGACGCCTGGGCTTTCAGCTTGGGCACGCCCCAGCTTTCGGGCGCGGAGACGTACGCGAGGCTCTTTCCGTCGGGCACGTCCGTGATCAGCTCTCCCTTGGTCTGCTTGACTCCGGAAGAGTAGACCGCGTTCTTGTCGCCCTGGACGCTGAGCCAGACCGCGTTGTAGTACGTGCTCGCCGTCAGGTCCTCGGACATGATGGCCAGATACGGCGCGTCTTTCTTCAGCAGGCAGTAGTACCAGCCGGCGTTGGCCGGATCCGCCTGGACCTCCAGCTGCGTCTCTTCGCCTTCTTCGTCATAGGCAAACGCGGCAGGCGTGCCCCAGGAAGAGGGCGCCTGGATATAGGCGAGGATCTCGTCCGCCTTCGGTTCTTCCGCGTAGCCGCCCTGCGTGCGCTTCATGCCGTCGACCGTGTAGGAACCGTCGGCATCCACGACGTACCAGACCGCCTTCGAATCGTAGTAATTGACGAGGTTCGGATCGATCTGGTTAGGCAGGTGGGGCTGAATGAACGTGAACAGCACGAGCACGAGCATGACGATGAGGTTGAACACAGCCACCTTGTTCTTGAAGAACATGCGGACCGTGGATCCCCAGTAGGAGTAGTTGGAATAGCCTGTGCGCTCCGCTTCGCTCTCGTCGACGATGGCCAGACCGAACAGGTCTTCATCGAGGCCTGCGATCTGCTCTTCGTTCAGATTGTCGTCCAGCAGTTCTTCCGCCAGGATGCCGTGCTTTCTGAGGAATTCTTCCTGAGAATCGGCCAGCTTCTTCGTGATCTTTTCAGAGGGCAGATATTTACTCATCTCGATCCCTCCTTCTTCGTAAAGCTGATGCGCGGGTCAACGAGCGCCATGGCGATGTCGCCGAGCAGCAGGCCGACGATACCGACGGCAGCGAACAGCACGACGAGCACCATGACCATGTTGTTGTCCTGGCGTTTGATGACATCCACGAGCAGGCCGCCCATGCCGGGGATCGAATAGAACGATTCAGTGTAGATCGAACCCGAGATGGTCATGAGCAGGGAGCCGGGGATGAGGTTGACGATGGGCACGACCGCATTGCGGAACACGTGCCGGAACCAGATCGTGGTGTTCGGCACGCCTTTGGCGCGGGCGAGCTTGATATAGTCCTTGTTCGTCTCGTCCACCATGTACCGGCGCAGCCACATGGCATAGCTGGAAATGGAGGGGAGGGCAAGGGAAATGGTGGGTAGGATGAGTGTCCGCCAGTCGTTTTCGTTGTAAAGCATGGGAATCTTCAGCCACGTGGAACCATACAGCTGGATGAAGATGAAGTAGACCGCATTCGGAACGGCCTGGATGAATACGATGTAGGCATTGCCTAACCGGTCCCAGAATTTGCCCTTGTAGCGGGCCATCAGCACGCCGAGGGCAAGTCCGAGCGGCAAACTGATGGCCATGCAGATGATGCCCAGTTTGGCGGAGATCTTGATCTTCGGCGCGATGATCTTGGCGATCGGCGAGTTCACCCGGTATCGGTAGGATAACCCGAGATCGCCCTTTAAGAGATTACGGATAAAACGGAACACCTGCACGTAGAGCGGATCCTTCAGACCCATCTTGATGAGTCCGAGTTCGATCTGGGCAGGGGACATTTTCTCGTAATTGTTGAAATAGCCTTCCTCCGGCATGAACCGCAGCAAGGCGAACACGATGGTGATCAGAATGATCAGCGTGATGAGGGACCGTGCAAGTCGTTTTATGGAGTACTTAAGCACGTTTCGTCTCCTTTGCTAAAGCAAGGAGCGGCTGTGCTCCGTACGGAAGCAGAGCCGCTCCTGATGAATCGTTTCAGATTTCTGTGCTGTCAGCAGATTACTGACCGAGGGCGTTCAGCCAGGCTTCGTACTGTTCTTCGTACATTTCCTGAGACATGGCCTCGTTGTAGACGTGCTGTCCCTTATATCTGCTGGAAGACTGACCCATCATGGCGTACTGGCCTTCGAAGCCGTTCAGCTTCGTAGCCTGGTAGGAACCGCCGGAGATGAAGCCGGGCACGACGATCGCGTGATCGAGGTAGAAGGACTCAGCTGCCGCGAACGCTTCGTATCTTTCGTCGAAGTCGTCGACGCAGGTACGCGCGTAGTCGCACAGTCTGTAGTATTCGTCGATCAGAGCGTTGGTCTCGTCGGACTTGGTATCCTGATAGACTCTGTAGGTGTCGGTATCGTGGCAGAAGAAGTTGTAGGAGTTCTCTCTGTCGAACGGGTCGGCCCAGGTCTCGGGATCCATGAAGTCAGCGCCCCAGTTCAGTTCCTGGATGGCGTAGTTGCCGTTGCGTCTGGTCTCGTTCAGGAAGGAGTTGCCGGAGAATTCAACGACGATGATATCGATGAA
>JAFYYP010000007.1 GCA_017557505.1 Bacillota bacterium
GCAGCAGCGCATCGCCATCGCGCGTGCGCTCGTCATGGAACCGAAGGTCATGATCCTGGATGAGCCGACGTCGGCGCTCGACATATCCGTACAGGCGCAGATCCTCAATCTGCTGCTGAAACTGCAGAAGGAGTACAACCTGACGTACGTCATCATCACGCACGACCTGAACGTTATCCGCTACGTGTCGGACCGAATCGCCGTGATGTATATGGGCAGGCTCGTGGAATACGGCACGATCGACGACGTGCTCGAACATCCGCTGCACCCCTATACGGACATCCTCATCCACTCCGTCCCCGTCACCGATCCGGACAGCCGCGGCGGCGAAAAACGCAAGTTCCCCGGCGAACCCGGCGACGTGCCGGAGGACCCGGCAGCCTGCCGCCTTGCGAAGCGATGCCCGCACGTGACGGACCGCTGCCTGAAAGAAACGCCTCCGCTGAAGGAGGTCACTCCCGGTCATTTCGCGGAATGCTTCCTTGTGTAGCATGCCGTGTTGAAAATGCATAAACTGTATCTTTTATCACCATATCTTTAACAAAACAGGAGGAAAACATGAAGAAAACACTTGCAATCCTGCTTGCCCTCGCGCTGTGCTTAGGCCTTCTGGCCGGCTGCAGCGGCGGCTCCGGCGGCGGTTCCGACGCCCCGGCTGCCGATGACGGCGAGCGCACGTCCATCACGCTTGCGGAGAGCTCCCAGTGGTGGGGCGCGGACTGCGTCCTGCTCGACGGCACTTCGTTCGGTCAGTGCCTGATCCAGGAACCCCTGGTCGCGCTGGATGACGACGGTAACATGGTGCCTGCCATCGCGGAAGCCATCAACGTCAGTGAAGACGGTCTCACCATCACTCTGACTATCCCCAAGGGCATGTACTTTGCGTCCGGCGAGGAACTGCTGCCCGAAGACGTCAAGGCATCTCTTGACCGTTTCAAGGCAGTCGCGCCGTTTGCCGACAACCTCGCCGCAGTCGAATCCATCGACATCGACGGACAGGACGTCATCCTGAAGCTGTCCGAATTCTCTTCCGACATCTCCTGCACCCTGAGCGGCACGTTCATTACCGTACAGGACAAGGACGTGCTGGATTCCACCAGTGACGACGATCTGCTGTGGGGTGCCCGGCCTTACGGTCCGTATTACATCAGCGAGTATGTGGAAGGCTCTCACGTCGTCCTGACGAGAAACGACAAGTACTGGACCAATAACCCCAACGTCAAGAATAAAGGACCTCTCAAGTATGAGCAGATCACGGTCCGTTTCATCCCCGAAGAGTTCACGATGGCGAACGCTCTTAACATCGACGATATCCAGGGTACTTACTCCCTGTCCCTGGACGGCGTGGCGCAGCTCACCCGCAGCGACGTGGACGTCGAGACCTTCGTCAACATCCCGAACATCAACTACATCGAGTTCAACTGCCACGACGGTCTGATGACTGACAGAGAACTGAGAGAAGCGATCGTGCTGCTATGTGACAGAGACAGGATCAAAGAGGACAACTCCGACCGGGTCATCCCCGCGTACTCCTTCGTCACGGAAGGCATTCCTAACAAGAGCGACGAATTCGAGAGCTATTTCATGAACAACTACAACACCAACGTACCTGCTGCCAAGCAGAAGCTGGAAGACCTGGGATGGGCAGACAGCGACGGCGACGGCTATCTCGACAAGGACGGCCAGACGCTCGAACTGCTGATCGTCGCCAACGACGACGTGATCGAGAACAACACCTGCCAGTCTCTGCAGATCCAGTTCAAGGAAGCGGGCGTCAAGCTGAACATCGAGACTTATGCGGACTACGGTCACTACGACGTGATCGCGGAAGGCAATTACGACCTCGGTCTCGAACACTTCGGCTGGCAGGAACCTGTTCTGCTGCTGCAGTACGCCCTGTCTGATGAGACGAATTTCGATGTGTTCGGCATCACGGACGAGTATTTCGAGAACGTTTCCAAGGTACAGCACACCGTAGACTATGACGAAAGAACGCAGTACGTCGATATCGCGGAGCATTATCTCGCGGACAACTGGATCACCTGCCCGCTGTACACCGACATGACGACCATGGTCTTCACGCCGGCGACGGAAGGTATCATCTTCCAGGCCAGCGGCATGGTCTATCACAACGATATGGGATTCTAAAACATGAAGAAAGCTTATTGGGATCTGCTGAACAGCATCCCTGATTACAAAGAATTTCTGACGCTGGAGGAGCTGAACGCAAGTTCGGCTTCTCTGGCTGCGGCCCATCCGGACTGCGTGTCCGAGTTCGAGCTCGGCAAGAGCACGGAAGGGCGGGCCATCATGGGTCTGAAGATCGGAGAGGGCAGCAAGAACGCGCTCATCTTCGGCTGCCCGCATCCGAACGAACCGATCGGCACGATGCTGCTGGAGCACTTCACGAAGTCTCTGGCGGAGAATGAAGAACTGAGACGGGAACTGGACTACACCTGGTACATCGTCAAGGTCTGGGATACCGACGGTTACGTGCGCAACGAGGGCTGGCTGAAGGGTCCGTATACGCTGTACAACTACTCCCGGAATTTCTACCGTCCCGTGAGCTTCAAGCAGGTGGACTGGACGTTCCCCATCGATCACAAGAACTATCATTTCCACGACACCATTCCGGAAACGCAGGCGATGATGGAACTGATCGACCGGGTCAAGCCGGCATTCACCTACGCGCTGCACAACGCGGGATTCGGCGGCACGTATTTCTACGTGACCGAAGACTATCCGGATCTTTATCCCAGTCTGTACGACGCGACGTTCCGCATGGGCGTGCCTCTGCACCTGGGCGAGCCGGAAGCGCCGTCCATCCCTGTGCTGGCGCCGGCCGTGCTGATGGCCGAAGGCATAGAGGTCGAATACGACTATCTCGAAAAGTTCGGCGTGGAGCATCCGGAAGAGGTGATCGAATGCGGCACGTGCAGCGACTCCTATTCCAAGCAGCGCTATGGCACGTTTACGTTCCTGACGGAGCTGCCGTACTTCTACGACCCGCGCATCGCGGACCCGTCTCCTTCGGACAAGATCCGCGGCGACGTGATCCTCGAGAATCTGGCCTGGACGAAGGAGTCCAACGCGAAGATCAACGCGGTGCTGGACAAGACGCGTCAGTACATCGACCCGCAGAACGTCTTTCTGCTGGCCATGCGCGACAACATCCGTGAGGAAGGCATGGAAGCCGAGGAAAAGATGGCGAAGGAAGACCCGGCTTACCGGGTGCCCGCCACGAAGGCACAGGAGTTCGACACGCTGTGGGTCATGAAGTTCTACCGTCTGCTGGCCTACGGCATGCTGATCCGCATGCACGAAGAAGAGCTGGCGAAACAGCCGTCTGAAGAAGCCCGCAAGGCCCTGGAATGGGGCAAAGAGCAGGCAGTCGCCTTGCATAAGGAACTGGCGGACGAGCTCGAGGAAAAGCTCGATTATTCCGTCATCCCCATCCGCACGCTGGCGAACATCCAGCTGGAGTGCGGCCTGAAGACCGCGGAATACATCCACCGTTTAGCTTGATGCACATTCTATACGTTTTATTACAACTGACATGGGGGCTCCCGCAGTCTTTGCTGGGGCTCCTATATCTCTTAAGAGAGGGAAGAGGGAAGGAGCACTTCTGGTTTCACGGTGCCTATGTGACCCGCTGGGATCACACCGGCGGCATCAGCCTTGGCATGTTCATCTTCATCGGCGATCCTCTGATGGACTACGGCGAAGAGAATGCCTATCTGACGCACGAGTACGGACACAGCATCCAGTCGCTGCTTTACGGCCCGCTGTATCTTCTCATCGTCGGTGTCCCTTCCTTTCGCTGGGCGGCAAAATACACGAAGGAGATGCTCCGCCGGGGGATCTCCTATTTCAGCGTGTTTCCGGAGGACCAGGCGAACCGGTTCGGCGAGAGAGTGACGGGGATCAGAGTGCCCGAACAGCTGCCGGCAGAGATGTTCGAACTGTACGATTCCTTTGCCCTCGAGATCGGCGGTGTGAAGCAGTGGGTGAGCATACGGGGCAGAAATGCGGACGCGCCTGTCCTGCTCGTGCTGCACGGCGGACCGGGATCCACGCTGACCGGCCTCAGCCATCTCTATCAACGGCCGTGGGAGAGTCATTACATCGTCGTGAACTGGGATCAGCGGTGCAGCGGGAAAACCGCGACGATCTCCGGCGCGAAAAGCGAACAGGAGATCACGCTGGAACGGATGCTTGCCGATGCGCTGGAGCTGACGGATCATCTGCGCAGGCGTTTTCACAGGGATAAGATCGTTCTGCTGGGTCACTCCTGGGGCACGATGATGGGCGCGCATCTGGTGCAGGCGCATCCGGAACGCTATGCCGCTTATATCTCGACCGGCACCATGGTGAACACCCGCGAGGAATCCGAACTGCAGGCGGCGTATTACCGGGAGAAATTCCGGGCGGAAGGGAACGCGAAGAAGCTGAAAAGGGTCGAGGCCCTCGGCGCGTTCTGGGAAGAGGAGACCATTCCGGAGGACAAGACCCTCGCTATGAACCGCATCCTGATCGAGGAGGGCAATTCCAGCGTCATGGCGCACGGATTGATCGACGACATCCGCTATGAACTGCTGCCGCTGCTGCGTTCCCCGGAGTATTCGCTGAAGGATGCCCTGAACCTCTTCGGATACAAGGCCTATACGCGGATCATAGAAAAAGACATGCCCAGCTTCGACCTTGCGAAACTGGGCTGCGAATACCGGATACCGGTCTATTATATCGAGGGCAGGCAGGACATGCAGACACCCTATCCGCTGGCAAAGGCTTTCTATGAGAAAACGGTCGCGCCGGATAAGGACTTCTTTACGCTCGACCCCTGCGCGCACTGCTGGGACATCGACGCCCCGGATCAGATGGCGCGCGTGATGTGCGAAGAACTGCCGCCGCGGATCCGCGCCTATTCGTCTTCGTCCGCGTCCTCTTTGCGCACGCGCTCGAGATAGACGTCGATCTTCTTCTTGAGCTTCTTGGGGATCTTGCGGTCCACGGGGCATTTGACCGCGTTCGCCATGCGGTCCGCGAACCATGCGATGAAGTCAACGTCTTTCTGGATCTGCTTCGGCGACAGGATAGCTTCCGTATCGTAGCAGTTGTGGAAGGACGCGTACTGGCCTTCGCACATGCGGGCGAACGTGACCGCGGGCACGCCCTTGTCTGCAAAGGGGGTGGAATCGCTGGAATACACTTCGTCGTAGGCTTTCATGCCCCAGCCGATCTCCATGGCCAGATAGCTCAGATAGTGCGACAGCTTTTCTTCCGCCGTGCAGCAGGCTTCGAAGCTGCCCATCGTCTCGCCGATCATGTCCACGTTGATATTCAGGACCATCTTTTCGACCTCATCTTTATGCATTTCGAGGTAATTCCTGGAACCGTGCAGGTCTTCTTCTTCGCCGCCGCAGAACACGAAGCGTACGCCGTAGTTGTTCGGGGCGGTCTTTTTTAATTCTTCCATGATCCCCAGCAGGGCGATGCAGCCGGTCATATTGTCCCAGGACCCCTTGGAAAGGTACGTCGAATCGAAGTGGGCCGTGCAGACGATCCATTCGTCTATTTTGCCCGGGATCTCCGCTACAACGTTACGCATAGTGACGGGGAATTCTTTCTGCTTCAAGACCATGTGAAGCTCTTCCGCGCCGTTCTTCACGAGCTTTGCCGCATCCTTGACGTGGATCTGCAGACCGGGAAGCTTCTTGCCGCCGGCGCCTTCAAGATAGCGCTCTGCAAGGAAACGTTTGTCCGGGCTGCTGTCTTTGAAATTGACGTTTCCGTTCGTGACGATGAAGCCCAGCGCTCCATTTTCCGCGATGTCTTTATAATCAAAGTATCCGAGCCATCCGTCCAGGATGACGATCTTGTCCTTTACTTTAGTCAGGGAAGCCTTGTCTTTTTCCCTCAAATGGATGAACGGCGCTGTGACGTCGGCATTGCCGCTGGCAAGATAACCGTTGCAGGGGATCTCTTTCCCGTCCGCTGTCAGCTTCGCCTTCTTGATCTCGCCGCCCGCGACCTGAAATTCTTCGATCTCCGGGTCCACGCCCAACGCGCGGCATTCCTCCGCAAGGTACTGCGCAACCTTCAGTTCTTCAGGCGTTCCGCTGACGTGGGGGAACGCGGTATCCTTCAAAATCTTCTTGATCTTTTTGATGTCCATAACGATGCTCCTTTCTTCGATTTCATTGTATCATACACAGAAACTTCATCAAATCTATATGTACCGGAGCAAGAATATGCTATACTGAATTGTTTTTACACCGACAGAAAGGGGATTAGAAAACCTATGAATATGAAAAAGATTTTAGCTTTGCTGCTGGCGCTCGCCTTGGTCTTCGGTCTGGCGGCCTGCACGAAAGACGGCGGCGATAACGGCGGTTCCGACAGCGGCGAGGTGCCGGCATACAGTCAGTATATGGACGAGAACGGTTTCTTCGAAGGGGTCACCGCGAAGGATTACGTCACGCTCGGCCAGTATGAAGGCATCAAGGTGCCCGCTGACGAGGTCATGGTCACCACGCATCAGATCGAAGCCGAAATGGACGAGCTGCTGAGCAGCTATTCCGAAACGAAGGAAGTCACGGACCGCGCGGCGCAGCTTGGCGACACCGTCGACATCGACTACGAAGGCTACATGGACGGCGAACAGTTCGAAGGCGGCACAGGCAACAATCCGAGCCTGGTGCTGGGCAGCGGCAGCTTTATCGACGGATTCGAAGAAGGCATCGTCGGTCACGAGGTGGGCGACAACTTCGATCTGGAACTGAACTTCCCGGATCCGTATCTCAACAACGAGGAACTTTCCGGCAAGGCGGTCACGTTCATCGTCACGCTGAATTCCATCAGCGAGGAGATCGCACCCACGCTGACGGATGCGTTCGTTACCATGAACTTCGAGAGCGAATACGGCTGGAGAACGGTCGAAGAGATGAGAAGCGGCATCGAAGAGCAGCTGAAGGAAGACGCGCTGTACAACTATGTGCTGACGCAGGTCGACAACTTCACGGTCTCCGAAGTGCCCGAATCCATGGTCCAGTACGAAGCCGGCTGCATGAGAGTCTACTACGAGCAGTTCGCAGCCATGTACGGCATGACTCTGGACGATTTCGTCTCCGGTATGGGCGTGGAGAATTTCGACGGACTCGTGGAGATGTACAGAGAAGAACTGACTTCCTCCGCGCGTTCCTACCTGATCTACCAGGCCATCGCAGAAGACAAGGGCCTGACGGTCACCGACGAGGACGTGAAAGCGGAATTCGCCGACATGGACGAAAGCTCCTATAAAGATATCGTGGATTACTACGGCATGCCCTACATCAAGTGCATGATGCTGAATTCCAAGGTCGCCGAGATGATCCGCGACAGCGCGGTCATCGAATAAGACCGCAGATTGTCTGTTGACATCCAACGAAACAGGGTGTAATTTATTCGTATGTTGAAACAAATCACCGTAACGACATCCAGCTCTACCCGGGAAGGCTCTTCGTCTTCCCTGATTGAGATGCGTCTGTTCCGGTAATCGAAAGGGTGGAAATCCCAGGCAGTTAATACACCGGAAAGCAGACGCTTTCCGGTTTTTCTTTATCCGCGCAGATTGCGTACAAGGAGGCATCATGGCAAACATGGAAAGAGTGTTCAATTTCTCTGCAGGACCTTCGGCAATTCCCGAAGATGTGCTGCTGCAGGCGCAGAAAGACCTGTTCAACTATCCGGGAGCGGGCTGCTCCGTGCTGGAGATGAGCCACAGAAGCGCGAGCTTCCAGGCGATCATCGACGAGGCGGAAGCGAGTCTCCGCCGCATCATGGACATCCCTGACGATTATGCGGTGCTGTTCATGCAGGGCGGCGCCACGCTGCAGTTCTCAGCGGTGGCGATGAACCTGGCAAAACAGGGACAGAAAGCTGCTTACGCGGTCACAGGGCAATTCTCCAAGAAGGCCTTCAACGAAGGCAAGCGCTGGACGGACGCCGTGAAGATCGCGGACTCTTCCGACAAGAACTTTTCATACATCCCCGACATCACAGAGGACATGGTGCCCCAGGACGCCGCATATTTCCACATCTGCGCCAACAACACGATCTACGGCACGACGTGGTGGAGAAAACCTGAAACGGGCAAGGTCCCGTTCGTCGCGGACTGGTCTTCCGCCATTTTAGGCGCACAGATCAAGGTGACGGATCACGACCTGATCTACGCAGGCGCCCAGAAGAACATGGGACCCTCCGGCATGGCCGTCGTCATCGCGAAGAAGTCGCTGATCGATCATGAAGCCGATCCTGTCGTCCCCATCATGCTGGACTACAAGGTCGCGATGGACAACGGTTCCATGTACAACACGCCTCCGTGCTTCTCCATTTATATGGCCGGTCTGATGTACGCCTGGGTCGAAAAGAACGGCGGCGTCGCGGCGATGGAAAAGAGAAATCACGACAGGTCTGCCGCGCTGTACGAATACATCGACAATTCCAAACTGTTCAATAACCCGGTGCGTCCGTGCGACCGTTCCATCACGAACGTCACGTTCACGCTGCCGACGCAGGAAGACACCGACGCCTTCCTGAAGATGGCGAAGGGCAGGGGCATGATCAACCTGAAGGGTCACAGAAGCGTAGGCGGCTGCCGCGCGTCCATGTACAACGGCTTGCCCGACGAGGCGGCTCCGGCACTCATTGCGTGCATGAAGGATTTTGAAGCAGGAAAGAGAGAATAAGCATGTTTACGATCAAGAAGTTCAACAATATTTCGGATGCGATCTACGAGAGTCTCCCCGTGACCGAATACAAGTTCGTGACGGAAGGGGACGATTACGAAGCCGCCATCGTGCGCAGCGCGGACCTGAAAGAGACGGTCTTCCCGAAAGACCTGTGCGCCATCGCAAGAGCCGGCGCCGGTGTCAACAACATCCCGCTCGACCGCTGCTGTGAGCAGGGCATCGTCGTATTCAACACGCCCGGCGCGAACGCGAACGCCGTGAAGGAACTCGTCATCTGCGCGCTGCTGCTGTCCTGCCGCCGCATCGTGCCCGGCATCGAATGGGTCGAAAAGCAGGATACGGACGTCGCGAAGAACATGGAAAAGGCTAAGAAGAACTTTGTGGGCAGCGAGATCGCCGGCAAAACGCTCGGCGTCGTAGGGTTGGGCGCTGTCGGGGTCATGGTCGCGAACGCGGCGGCCGCTCTCGGCATGAACGTGCTGGGCTGCGATCCGTACCTGTCCGTCGAGATGGCACTGCGCCTGGATTCCCGCGTGCAGGTCGTCAAGACGAACGACGAGATCTTCAAAGCGGCGGATTTCATCACGCTGCACGTGCCTGAAAACGACGCGACCCGCGGCATGATCAACAAGGACAAGATCGCCCTGATGAAGAACGATGTGGCGATCCTGAACTTCGCGCGCGGCGGCCTGGTCGTGGACGAGGACATCCTCGAAGCGATCGACAGCAACCGCATCGACATCTACATCACCGACTTTCCGAACGACAAGATCAACCACCACGACCGCATCATCTGCACGCCGCACCTCGGTGCTTCCACGCCGGAAGCCGAGGAGAACTGCGCGAAGATGGCGGCGGCAGAACTGAAGGAGTTCCTGACGACGGGCAATATCCGCAACAGCGTCAATTTCCCGCCGTGCGAGATGCCCGCGTTCGAGGATTACCGCATCACCGTCATCAACCGCAACATCCCGAACATGCTCGGCCAGATGACCGCGGCGCTGAGCGCGGAGGAATACAACATCGAACACATGAACAACCGCGGCAAAGGCGACTGGGCGTACACCGTGTTCGACGTCAACAAGAAGCCTTCCGACAGCCTCGTTGCGGCGCTGAACGCGATCGAAGGCGTCGTAAAGGTGAGGGTCATCGAATAAAGGCGCTGTAAGCCTGAAAATCGGTCCATAGACGAACGAAAAGCCCCCGAATGGGAAAAATACCTGTCCGGGGGGCTTTGTTTGCGGAAATCGTGTATAATAGGGGCGGAGGAAAGTATGATCCTGGTCCTGAATTCCATCTCGCATTTTCTCGTGGACGGCGTATGCCTGGCAACTCTTTTCGGCGCAGCCAAAAGCGGTACGGACGTCGCGATGGCCATCCTGGTCTATAACACGCTGGCGTTCTCCACGCAGATCCTGACGGGCTGGTGCGCGGACAAACCCGGTCTCGCGCGCAAGCTCGAGCCTCTGTCCATGCTGCTGGTCGCGGCGGGGTTTTTCCTGCCGGCAGGCCTGATGGGCAGAGTCGTGCTGATCGGTCTGGGCAACAGTTTCTTCCACGTCTGCGGCGGCTGCGTGACCCTGCGGCAGAGCGAAGGAAAGGCTGCTCCGCTGGGCGTCTTCGTAGCGCCGGGGGCTTTGGGCGTCACCCTGGGCAAGTTCTGGCCTCAGTATGGCGCTCTGCTGGCTTTCGCTCTGATCGTCTTCGCTGCGCTCATCTTCTTTGCCTACCGCAAAGATCCTGCGTCAGCGGACGGGGTATTGCCCGCAAAACGTTTCCCCGGGAATCTGCCGGATTTTCGCGCAAAGACGTTCCCTCTGGCGGCGGTCGCGCTGCTGACCCTGGCCGTAGCCGTTCGGGCCATCGGCGGCTATGCCGCGGTCTTTTCCTGGAATACAGGCGCGTGGACGGCGTTAGCCATGGCGTTCTTCGTCTTCGCGGGAAAGACGGCCGGCGGCTTCGTGTGTGACAGACTCGGTGCCGTGAACGCATCCGCGTTATCCATCGTGCCCGCGGCTTTGATGACGGCTTTCCTCGCGTTCAGTATGCCGGCATCGCTTTTGGGTCAGTTCCTGCTGAATCTCAGCATGCCCGTCACGCTGTGGCTGCTGTACAAACTGATGCCGGACGAACCCGGCTTCGCGTTCGGCCTTGCGGCTTCGGCCCTGTGGCCGGGCACGCTGCTCGGCCTGATGATACGCCTGACAGGCGCGGCGCAGAAAGCGCTCATTCTGGTCAGTTTCGCGGCCGGCCTCATCGCGGTCATCTATGCTGTTTCTGTTTTGAAAAAGGACGGTGAGTCTGAATGAAAAATAAACTGAGAACCGTATTGCTGTTCGTGCTGTGCCTGCTGGCGTCCAGCTCGTTCGTATTTGCGGACGCGGCGGTCGGGGAAGCCTTCCTGATCCTGGGCCTCGGCGCCATCCTGGTGATCATCCTGATCGTCATCCTGGCGATCGTACTGATCTCCAAGGCGGTCAAGAGAAAGAGAAGGGCCGCGCAGGCAGAAGCAATGGGTATGGAGGAGGAAAAGAAATGAGACGTTTTCTGAAACAGTTCGCGGCAGCCGCCGTCTTCGTGCTGTCCGCTTTCACCTTTGTCTTTGCAGATATCGCGCCGCTGCCCGGCGAAGAGATCCGCCGCGGCACGAACCCGTCCGTGATCGTGCTGATCTGCGCGGTCATCGTGCTGGTCATCATTCTGCTGATCAAGAAGATAAAGAAGTAAGAAGAACGGGGGGACGCCGTGAAGATCCTGCTGCTGGCATGCTTTCTTACCGTTCTCGTCGAAACGGCTCTTTTTGCGCTGTTCGGATACCGCTCCAAAGACGACCTGACCATCGTCGCCTGCGCGAATATCGTCACGAACCTTACGCTGAACCTCCTGCTCGCGTTCGTTTTCCCGTATGACGCTCATTTTTGGGTACTCCCGCTCGAGGTCACCGTAGTCCTGGCTGAATACCTGATCTACGCAAAAGCGTTCGGCGCTTCGAAGATGCTGTTTCTGCAGACGCTCGCCGCGAACGTGCTTTCGTTCGTTTTAGGGGTCATTCTGCCGGTCTTCGGCTGGTAAAAGAATTCTTGAAAAAAGTGCTTGCTTTTCTCT
The DNA here is from genome assembly GCA_017557505.1 of Bacillota bacterium. Taxonomy (GTDB): domain Bacteria; phylum Bacillota; class Clostridia; order Peptostreptococcales; family Anaerovoracaceae; genus RUG11894. Next base: position 11,835 of record JAFYYP010000007.1, read on the forward strand.
GCGGCTTATCGTAATATATATACTGTTCTGCAGGTATGGCGGAATTGGCAGACGCGCACGGTTCAGGTCCGTGTGAAAGCAATTTCATGGAGGTTCGACTCCTCTTACCTGCACCATTAGAAAATCGAACCTTCGCGGTTCGATTTTCTTTGTTTAATACCAAATCCCAAGGAGAATTATTGTATGGAAAACAGGTTGGAACGCAAATACGGATTGTTCACCGCGATCTGCATGGTCGTGGGTATCGTCATCGGATCGGGCGTCTTCTTCAAGGCACAGACGATCCTGCAGAAGACCGAAGGCAACATGCCGCTGGGCATCGTAGCCTGGATCATCGGCGGCCTCATCATGATCTTCTGCATCCTGGCTTTCGCGGCCATGGCGCAGAAATACGAAAAGGTCAACGGTATCGTCGACTACGCGGAAGCGACGGTCGGCCCCCGTTACGGTTATTACATCGGCTGGTTCCTCAGCATCATCTATTATCCGTCCCTGACGGTCATCCTCGCGTGGCTGACGGCCCGCTACACGCTCGTGTTCATCACGTCGTGCTGGCCCGGCTTCCCGCTCGTGATCCCGGCAGAGCAGGGCGGCTGCGTCATCGGGCCCGAATGCATGTGCCTGATGATGTTCTTCCTCGTATGTGCGTACCTCGTGAACGCGCTGTCCCCGAAGCTCGCGGGCAAATTCCAGACGACCACGACGGTCATCAAACTCATCCCGCTGTTCCTGATGGCGGTCGTCGGCGTCATCGCCGGCCTCATCGGTCCGAACCACATGCTCGTCAGCAACTTCGCGACCGCATCGGCTACAGCCGGCGGAAGCGCTGCGCCTCTGCTTGCCTCCGTCTGCGCGACGTCGTTCGCCTATGAGGGCTGGATCATCGCGACGTCCATCAACGCGGAACTGAAAGACGCCAAGCGCAACCTGCCGAAGGCGCTCATCATCGGCGGCATCATCATTATCGTCACGTACATCTGCTACTATATCGGCGTCGCCGGCGGCGCTTCGGTCGAAGTGCTGATGGCGGAAGGCGCCACCAAGGCGTTCGTCAACATCTTCGGCGGCGTGCTCGGCAACATCCTGAACCTGTTCGTCGCCATCTCCTGCGCAGGCACCATGAACGGCCTGATGCTTGGCTGCTGCCGCGGCATCTACTCGCTCGCTGCCCGCGGAGACGGACCGAAGTCCAGGCTGTTCGCGCAGGTGGACAAGGAGTCCAACCTGCCGCACAACTCCGCGGCGTTCGGTCTGCTCCTGTGCGCGTTCTGGGGCTGCTACTTCGTGCTGGCAAGCCTCCTGGAGACCTGGGGCAGCGTCAAGGCTTTCAGCGGCACCGCGTTCGAGAGCGTCCCGTTCAGCTTCGACGCCTCCGAGCTGCCGATCATCACGATCTACGCAATGTACATCCCCATCTTTATCAACTGGATGAGGAAGGCGAAAGATGAAAGCAGCCTGCGCCGCTACGTCATCCCCGTGCTGGCGATCGCAGGATCCTGCTTCATGGTCTACGCTTCGATCGTCGGCCACAGAATGGAGAACTTCTGGTATCTGATCGTCTTCGCCATCGTCATGCTCATCGGTAAACTTGTCAATAAAAAGTAGGCATCATAGAGATCAGCAAAGGAGGGTGACCCCATGAAGATCGCGCTCATTCAAATGAAAGTAGGCATGGACAAGGAGAAGAACCTGCAGAAGGCACGCCAGCTCGTGCTTCACGCAGGCAAGGAGGGCGCCCGCATCGCGGTGCTGCCGGAGATGTTCTGCTGTCCCTATGCCAACGAGTATTTCCCGCAGTTCGCAGAGCCCGTGGGAGGGCATATCTTTACGGAGCTGTCGAACATGGCCAAGGACGCCAACGTGACCCTGGTAGGCGGCTCGTTCCCGCTGGAAGAGGACGGAAAGCTGTACAACGCTTCGTTCGTTTTCTCCAGAGACGGGCAGCTTCGCGCCAGCCACCGCAAGGCGCACCTGTTCGATATCAACGTGGAAGGCGGCCAGAAATTCTGCGAGTCCGAAGTGTTTACGCCGGGGGAGCAGATCACGGTATTCCATACGGCGGGCCACACGTTCGGCCTTGCGGTCTGCTTCGACATCCGCTTCCCGGAGATGTTCCGCTGTATGGCGCTGCGCGGCGCGGAGGCGGTCTTCGTTCCGGCCGCGTTCAACATGACGACCGGTCCCATGCACTGGGAGCTGACGTTCCGCATGCGCGCCGTCGACAACCAGTTCTTTATGATCGGCGCTGCGCCGGCCCAGGACAAATACCACGTGTATCATTCCTACGCGCACTCCATGATCTGCGATCCCTGGGGCAAGGTCCTGGCGGATGCAGGTGAGAACGAAGGGGTCATTGTCGTTGACATCGACCTGTCCGAGAACGAGAGAGCACGTGCCCAGCTGCCCATCCTGAGCGCCCGCAAACCGCATCTCTACGGCATGAAAGAGTGACAGGGGTTGAAATCTCTGCACAAGTATGCTACTATTATCAAGCATTCTATGAAGGAGGATGACGATTCACATGGCATATAACGATTACGATAAAACCAGCACGTCCGTAGATTCCATCATCGTGGAGACTGCGATCGGCGTCGATACTGTCTTTAAAGGCGCGATCAACACCAATAAGCCCATCCGCATCGACGGACATTACGAAGGGCAGATCGATTCCGACAACCTGATCATCATCACGGAGACAGGTTTCTTCAGCGGCGAAATGAGATGCCGTGAGTTGCAGCTGCAGGGCAAGGGCGAAGGCACCGTCGTTTGCATGGAACTGATGCAGCTCTCCGATACCGGTTCTTTCCGCGGCAAGATCGCTACGAAAGACATCATCCTCGTCAAGGGATCCCAGATCGACGGACAGATCGATATGGCTTCCATGCGCTAGAGAATTCAATACGATACAAAAAGGGTGTCCCCGCAGGGACACCCTTTATTTTGTTTTTGTGTTTACATCAGAGGTTCTGCGTACTCCAGCAGCATCTGCGCCAGCTGTCCGCGGGTAAGCGGATCGCTGCCGCCTTCGCCGCGGGTGTAAGTCAGGCCGATCGCTCTGCTGAAGGAGGCGAGGGCGTCTTCGACGCCATTGCCGGTCAGTGCGTCTTCGTTCGCGCCGGAGGACGACATGATGCCGTATTCTCCGAGGTCGGAGCGGGCCGTATCCATATCGGCAGGCTCTTCGCCGAAGCCGAATACGTACAGCGCGTACGCCATATCGGCGACGGTCGCCGTATCGTCTGTTCCGAAGCGGCCTTCTTCGACGGTGGTCATCAGGCCGTTGTCGAAGACGAATTCGATCGCCTCATAGAGCTCGCTGCCTTCGTCCACGTCTTCGAGGCTGCTCACGGAGACGGCGGAAGCACCGAACGGATTGAGGATCTCTTCGTACAGGTCCGCGTTCGCGTTGATCGCGGCAGCGCCGCCTGCGGTGAAGCGCGTGCCCTGTTCGACAAAGGCCGCGAAGATATCCGTAAGATCTTTCACCTTTCCGGGGGTCAGCGTCTTGAGTTCCTTCATGTACTGCAGTTTTGCGTCCAGAGGCTTTCCGGAGAAGGCCGACAGGGCCGCGTCGACCGCGCCTGCGAGTTCACCTTCGGACAGGGCGTAGGACGAGTAAGCAGAGAGGATATAGCCGTCCAGCGTCTCCTGATCCTGTTCGTTGTCACGCAGGAAGTCGGGCATCGCTTCGTAGACGTCGAAAGTCTCGACGATGTTGGGATCGCGGTACGAGCAGACGTAAGGACCGACGTCTTCGAGGAAACCGGTGAACACGCCGTAGGCGCCGTACTGGTCGCGCAGGTTCGGATACAGATACGCGTCGCTCATCAGGTTGGACAGGGCTTCCAGATCGCTGGAGTAGCCGTCCATGCCGATGGTCTCGAAGTCGGCCACGATGCCGTTGTACTGCACCGTGCTGTCCACGATGAGCGCTTCGCTGGCTGCGGTCTCCTCGAATTCATATGCGACGGGTTCGATGGCGTTGTCGTCAAGTTTGGCATAGAACGCGTCCGCGAGCGGGGTGTTCGTCGAAATGCCGCTCTTGCTGCCGGCATAGACGTTCACGGCGTTCGCGCGGTTGTGGAAGTAATCGCGCACTGCCTCGAGACGGATCTGCACGACTGCCGGATAGGTTTCCAGGTCGTTCTCCGTCTCCTCGAGGAACTGATAGTATTCGATGTTGTTGAAATAGCTGTAGTAACGGTACAGCGGGGAATAGCGGCCGAAGTCGCGGTACAGCATGACGTTGTAGGGCGAAGAGGTGATGCTGCTCTTCAGCGACGCCTTCGCCTGTGACACGAGGCCCGCGAGCGTCTCCGTGTCGGAGAAGTCCGTCTCGTACAGGATCTCATACATCAGGTCGTAGCCTGCGGACAGATCTTCGTCCGCTGCAGTCCAGCCCGCGCGCAGATAAGGCGTGAACTCCTTCGTATTGTACTCGTCGATCAGGGACAGGCGCGTCTCGGAATCGTACAGATAGCGGGTCATGAGCACAGCCAGCTCCTCGCGGGTGTGCTGCGCCGTGTCCATCTTGCCTAAAACGGATGCGTAGAGCGCGAACCAGTGGATATCCATCTGGGACAATCCGGAAGCGTCGAAGAACAGGACGTTCTTGCCGACGCCGTCCACGTCCGCCTGCACGTCGATGCGGCGCGTACCGTCCTTTGCGGTCGAATCGGATACGGCGTATTCCCTGATCTCTTCGGGCAGGGATTCGACCGTGACCGCCTGCAGCTGCTTGACGTATTCGGACGCGTCGTCCTCTTCTTCGTCGTCTGCATTGCTGGCTGCAATGATGGCCTGCAGCTCTTCTTCGCTCATGGCCGCCTTGACGCCGGCCAGACGTTCCGCTTCGGCCTTGTCGAGCTTTTCGCGCAGACCCGGTTCGGGGTAGGTGACGGTCATGGCCTTGACTGCAGGCAGCAGCCAGTCGGAAACGGCCTTGGCGTACAGTCCCTGTTCGTTCCAGGACGCGATGTTCTCCATGCCGTCCACATAGTCCATGTAGCCGAAGATATCGCCGGTGGAAGCGTAGTAGGTCGCGATCTCGTTGACCAGGTCGACGCCGACTTCGCTGCTTTCGCGCACGAGCTTCATGCTCATGGACAGCGTCGCCATGACGCCGTCGACGAGGTCTGCCGCGAAGCCGTTCTCGGCCGCGTCTTTGATCGATTCGTCGACGGTGGTGCGGAACGTTTCCGCATCTTCCGGATTCACGTTGCCCGCATAGAAGACGATCATGTCTTCGGGTCCGTCGAGTTCGATGTACGAGGCGAAATTGCCGCTCGGGATGGCGCGCTTCAGGCTCTGGATCAGCGGCGAAGCATCCGCCACGAACAGGTCGGTGAGCGTGTTGAGCAGCACTTCCTGCTGCGGGTCATCCTTCAGACCCGGGCACAGGAACGCGTAGTAGATCTCGGACATGTTGTCCGTGCCCGAACCGGATTCGACCGGATAGGCGATCTCTTCGGTCACGTCCGCTGTCAGAGGCGTATAGCCTTTGTCCTCGAACGTGAACTCCTTCTTTTCGTAAGGCGCAAACGCCTCATCCAGGAGCTTCAGGAAAGCGGCGTAATCGTCGAACTGGCCGTACAGGAAGGCGATGCAGTTCGACGGATGATAGTACTCTTCGTGATAGGCCTTCAGGGCGTCCCAGGTCATATCGGGGATGTAGGCGGGATCGCCGCCGGATTCGTTGCCCGCGATGGATCCCGGGAAGGCGGTCTTCAGGATGTTCTGGTAGGCCGCGCGGCTGAGCGTATCGGCGCCTTTCATCTCGGAATAGACGGTGCCTTCGATGGTCATGTCGCTGTCTTCGTCCTCCATGCGGTAGCGCCAGGCTTCCTCGCGGTAGATGCTCTCATCCTCGAGTATCATGGGATGCAGGCAGCTGTCCGTGTAGTAATCCGCGTACTTCAGCAGCTGCGCCTCGGAAAGGCTGGCCACCGGATACGTCGTGTACAGCGAGCCGGTCATCGCGTTCATGAACGTGTTGTAGGTCTGGTACGACAGGTTGAAGAACAGCGCCTTGGACGGATACTTCTCCGAACCGTCGAGCGTGGAGTGCTCGAAGACGTGGGGAAGGCCGGTATCGTCGATCGCCCGCGTGAAGAACGTCAGGTCGAACGCCCGGTTCGTATCGTTGTTGGCGATGTACAGCAGCTCCGCGCCGGTACGCTCATGTTCGAACAACACGAGCTGCGCGCCGACGAGCGGAAAGTCGCGCAGTTCCTTCACGGCAAAACCTTCGACCACGTCTCCGGCTTTGGGAAGGTTTGCTGCAGCCGGTCCATCCGGTGAACCGGACGTGCATCCCGCCATGCCGAGAAGCAGGGCGAGGATCAGCAGCAGGGATAAGATCTTTTTCATTCGTTTCCTCCTATTGTAGGCGATACGTGCCAGTATTCGCATTGTTTACGGAAATCGGCCTGCGCTTTGCGGCGGTCCGCAGGGGACGCTTTGCCCGCGATGCAGCGCAGCATGATGTTCTTGGCGGTGTGTTCCAGTGTCGTGAACTCGATCATGTCCACTTTATAGCCCCATTCGGTGAGCTTCGCGGCCCGCAGGGCGTCCGTCAGGATGGCGGAAAAGCGCTCGCGCAGGATGCCGTGAGACAGGATCATCTCCTGGTCGGGCCGGCGGATCTGGCGGTTCAGTTCGTGCTGGCAGCAGGGCACCGACAGGATGACCTTCGCGTTCCAGCGGTGCGCCTTCTGCAGGGCGAAGTCCGTCGCGGTGTCGCACGCGTGCAGCGTGACCACCATATCGGCCTTCGCTTTTTCATCGTATTGCGCGATATCTCCGACAAGGAACTGCAGATCCGTATAGCCGAGATCCACGGCGACGCTGTTGCAGAAAGCGATGACGTCTTCCTTTAAGTCGAGGCCGGTCAGCTTCGCTTTAAAGTCATTCTTGATATTCAGATACCAGTACAGCGCGAACGTCAGATAGGACTTGCCGCAGCCGAAATCGATGATGGAAGGCTCCTTTGGCAGGTATTCCAGACAATCCTCCGCGATCTCCAGAAAACGGTTGATCTGGCGGAACTTGCTGCGGTATTTCGGTACGACCTGGCCGTCCTTCGTCTGCACGCCCAGGCGCACGAGGAAGTCCACGGGCTTGCCGTCGGGGATGGCGTAATGCTTTTCGCGGTCGTGCGAAAGCGAGCCCATCTTTTTCGTCGGGGCTTTCCGGACGATCTTTTCATGGTCAGGCTTGTTCGCGAGAACGGTGTAGTCGGCTTCGGTAGAAAAGACGTTTGCCTGTTTGAAACTGTCGTGCATCAGGTCCGCGCAAAAACGCTCCACTTCGGCCGGCAGGAGATTCTCGTGGGTCACTTTCTTTTCGAAAGCAAGCTCCGCCTGGTAGTGGAGGGCACCTTTGATCACGACAGGGCGCAGGGAGACCTTGCGCACGGGGTCGCTCTTTTTTCTGGGAGCGCTGAAGACGGCCAGGATGAGGCCTTCCTCACAGGCCAGTCTTCCTAGGAGTTCTGAGGAGCGTTCCATACTTTTTTCTCTTCTTCGGGGATGACAGCGCCTGCTTCTTCACGCAGGCGGTACAGCTCGTCCTGGATGCGCTGTTGCACCATGGCGCTGATGTCCGGCGTCTTCATGCCGGCATATTCTTCGGGTTCGATGGCAGGCAGGATGCGCAGATCCACGTCCGCCTTCTTCAGATAGCGCTGCTGTTCGAACACTTTGTACGTGCCGTCGATCACAAAGGGTACGATGGGCACTTTTGCTTTGAGCGCGCAGCGGAAAGCGCCGGGCTTGAATTCGTTCATGTCCGGACCCTTGGCGCGCGTACCTTCCGGGAAAATGACCACGGTGCGGCCGTTTTCCAGCAGTTCCTGCGCCTGCTTGATACTTTCGAGCGTGTGGCGCGGGTTGCCGCGGTCCATGAAGATGCAGTCCGCGTTGGCCATCCACTGGGCGACGACAGGGATCTTTTTCGTTTCGATCTTTGCGATGATCGAATACAGTTCTCCGAATTCGTGCATGATCAGCAGGATGTCCATATCGCCCTGGTGATTGCCCACGTAGAGCACGGGGCGGTCCTTCACGAGGTTTTCCTCGCCGGATTTGTGCAGGTCGACCCCGGCAAGCCTCTGGATCGGTCCGATCCAGCGCCGGCAGATGCGACTGGCCTTGTCGTAGGCGCCGGGCTTATCCTTTTTGCTGCGGAAATGCCAGTAGATGCACTCGGGTATATTGATGATGGCGACGAAAGCAGCCGCCAGTAAAAACAGGATGCTTCGAATCATAAAAAACTTACCTCAAAGCACATTTTAGCATATTTCCCTACCAACTTGTGATAATATATTACAGTTAAATGTGTCCGCAGGGGTGGCGCGAGGGAAAGGGCCCCGCCCTGAGCGTTAGCGAAGGGATGGGAAAGAGTGCCCTGCGACAGGACCCCGGAGGACAAAGAAAGCAATCAGGACTTATACATGAGCAAAAAGAAAATCATCAACATCGCTGTTATCGCCCACGTCGACGCCGGCAAATCCACGCTTGTGGACGCGTTCCTGGCGCAGAGCGGCGTGTTCCGCGAAAACGAGGAAATGGTGGCCCAGACCATGGATTCCAACGACCTGGAGCGCGAGAGGGGCATCACCATCTATTCCAAGAACTGCTCCGTCATGCATGACGGTTACAAGATCAATATCGTCGATACGCCGGGTCACGCGGACTTTTCGTCCGAGGTAGAGCGCATCATCAAGACCGTGGATACGGTCATCCTGCTGGTGGATTCCTCCGAAGGACCCATGCCGCAGACCCGCTTCGTGCTGCAGAAGTCTTTGGAACAGAACCTCAATCCCATCCTGCTGATCAACAAGATCGACAAGAAGGACGCCCGTATCGACGAGGTCGTGGACGAAGTGTACGAACTGTTCATGGATCTCGAGGCGAACGACGCGCAGCTCGATTTTCCTATCCTGTACGGCATCGCCCGCCAGGGCATCGTCGTGCGTGACCCTGCGGACGCTGCGGGGATCACCGTGGTGGGCGAAAGCGGTACGAAGATCCGCAAGCGCGCCGCGGGCCAGGACGGCCTGAACATCGCGCCGCTGTTCGAGACGATCATCGAACAGGTCGGCGGCTATGAAGACGCGGACAGCGAACCGCTGCAGTTCCAGATCTCGACGCTTGCCTACGACGACTACATCGGCCGTCTCGGCATCGGCCGCATCACGAAGGGCACGATCAAGCCCGGCCAGCAGGTCGCGGTATGCAAGCCCGACGGCAGCTACAAGATGGGCAAGATCAACCAGACGTTCGTGTACAGGGGCTTAAAGAGAACGGCTGTGGACGAAGTCGGCAGCGGCGACATCTGCGTCGTTTCCGGCATCTCCGACATCACGATCGGCGACACGCTGTGCGTGGAAAGCTGCATCGATCCGCTGCCTTCGATCAGCATCGAGGAACCGACGCTGTCCATGAATTTCATGGTCAATTCGTCCCCGTTCGCAGGACGCGAAGGCAAATACGTCACGACCCGGCACATCAAGGAAAGACTGGAAAAAGAACTCGAAGTCAACGTCGGCCTGCTCGTGGAGCCCACCGACAGCACCGATTCGTTCAAGGTGTCCGGACGCGGAGAACTGCACCTGTCCATTCTGATCGAGAATATGAGAAGAGAAGGTTACGAACTGGCTGTTTCCAAGCCAGAAGTCATCCTGAAGCGCGGCCCGATGGGCCAGAAGCAGGAACCGGTCGAGGAAGTCGTCATCGAAGTACCTGACGAATACGCCGGCGGGGTCATCTCCGACCTGAACCTGCGCAAGGGCATGATGGTCTCCATGGACGGCCGCAACGGACGTTCGCGCCTGATCTATACCGTGCCCACGCGCGGCATCCTCGGCTACCGCAGCCAGTTCATCAACCAGACGCACGGCGAAGGCACGATGGTGCAGCGCTTTATCGGATACGAGGATTATAAAGGCGAGATCCCGGGCAGAACGGCAGGCGCCATCATCGCGCAGGAAGAGGGCATGTCCACGCCGTACGCGCTCAACAACATCCAGGAGCGCGCTCTGATGTTCATCGGACCGCAGACGCACGTCTACGAAGGCATGATCGTGGGTCAGAACAGCCGCAGCGACGATATGATCGTCAATCCGTGCAAGGCCAAGAAGGCCTCGAATATGCGGGCCGCGGGCTCCGACGAAGCGGTAAGGCTGTCTCCGTACAAGCAGTTCACGCTCGAGGAGGCGCTCGAATGGATCGGGGACGACGAGCTCGTCGAAGTGACCCCGACAGACATCCGCCTGCGCAAGAAGATCCTGAACGAACTCGAAAGAAGGAGATCCGGCAGATGGGTCGCACCGGAGAACAGATAGAACTGTATATCACCGACATCAGCACGCAAGGCGAGGGCATCGGCAAAACCGGCGGCCTCGCCGTTTTCGCATCCGGTGCGTTGCCCGGCGATACGGTGCTGGCAGAGATCACGGAGGATAAAGGGCGTTTCGCAAAGGCAAAGGTGCTCGAGATCCTGCAGCCTTCACCGGACCGCGTGGAAAGCGACTGCCCCGCAAGACACGGGGACGGTTCTTCTGTCTGCGGCGGCTGCGCGCTGCGGGAACTGTCTTACGAGGCGGGTCTTCGCTGGAAAGAGAATTTTGTGCGCGGCGCGCTGCAGCGTATCGGAGGATTCGCGGAACCGCCCGTAAAGCCCATCCGCGGCATGGAACATCCGTACGATTACCGCAACAAGGTGGAATTCGCCGTGGAGAAGGGCGGCCGCATCGGCTTTTACGCCGCCGGCAGCCACGAACTGTGCGATTATCACAGTTGTCTCATCGCTTTTCCGGAAGCGATCGCCATGGCGGACGCTTTTGCGGAAAATCCTGTGAAAGGCGTCAAGCAGATGGCGTTCCGCCGCGGCAGCAGCGGTCAGACGATGGCTGTCATCCACAGCGACAAGCAGAAACTGACCCACCTGGAAGACCTGATCTACGCGCTGGACGAAGAGGCGGAAGATCTTACCAGCGTCTGCTGGGTGGACGGGCCGAAAATGCAGGTCCTGGCCGGCGCTCCGGTAATAGAGGATACGATAATTACTGATATGTCAACCATAAAGGTCGAGGTCGGTCCGCAGAGTTTTTACCAGGTGAATCCGTCCCAGACTACCGTTTTGTACAGGCTGGCGCAGCAATACGCGGCATTGACAGGTACGGAAAGCGTTCTGGACCTGTACTGCGGCGCCGGAAGCATCGGCCTTTCGATGGCAGGGCATTGCAGAAGGGTCATCGGGGTGGAATCAGTAAAACCGGCTGTGATCGCGGCCAACCGCAATGCGGTCATCAACGGTATCGTGAACGCGGAATTCATCTGCGGCAAGGCCGAAGAGGTCGTGGAGACGAAACTGCAGGGTGTCAAAGCGGACGTTGTCATCCTGGACCCGCCCAGGGCAGGCTGCAAACCTCAGCTACTCGAAACGGTCGCAGACATCGCACCGCAGCGCATCGTCTACGTATCCTGCAACCCCGCGACGCTGGCGCGCGACCTGAAGATCCTGCGCGAAAAGGGCTACGAACTGAAGGAATGCACGCCCGTCGACATGTTCCCGTTCACGCTGGGAATAGAATCCGTTTCGCAACTCGTCAGACAGTAAGGAGGACGATCCATGCATAGAATGTATTTAAAAGACGATCTCGTCGTTTTCTGGGATTCGGAGAAATGCTATCATTCCCGCCGCTGCGTCGGCAGCAGCACGAAGATCTTCGATCCGCTGCGCCGCCCGTGGATCGATCTGTCCCAGGGCGACATGCCCGAGATCTGGCAGGCAGTCAGCTGCTGTCCGTCCGGCGCGCTGACGTGCGCTTACACCCATGGCATCGACGTACGGTTTGAGGACGACGCGCATCGAGCTGCAGCTTATGACGGTGGCAAACAGATCGGCGTGTGCCTGTACCGCGAAGGGGAAGACGGCTGGAGCATCGTCTCCACCCGCGTAGATCCTGCTTACGGCGGAAAGGGTATCGCCAAACGGTTGGTCTATGCGGTCACGGAGGCTGCGGAAAAGCGCAGACAGAACGTGATCCCGGTGTGTTCCTATGCCGTGAAAGTGCTGGAAAAATAGCATTTTCGAAAAACTGAAAAGAAGGTCTTGAAATGCGACCGCTCGTTCGCTATAATAGATGCGACCGAACGGTCGCATCTTTTTTCGGAGGCACGCATCATGGCAAAAGACACAAAAGAGAGGATCCTGACGGCAGCGCTGGAGATGTTCTCGCAGAACGGCTACGCGGGCACGAACATCCGCGAACTGACGGCTTCGCTGGGACTCGGCAAATCGTCGATGTACCGGCATTTCGAGAGCAAGGAAGAGATCTGGAACACGCTGCTCGACGAGCTGATCGTCTATTACGACAGGCGCTTCGGGTCGCCGGAACATCTGCCGCCCGTGCCGGATTCGCTCGAAGAACTCGTCGCAATGACGATGAACCTGGTGAACGTTACGGTCCGCGACGAGAAGATCGTCATGACGAGAAAGCTGCTGACGATCGAGCAGTTCCGCGATGACCGCGCGAGAGACCTTGCCACAAAGCATTTTCTGACAGGCCTCACCGAGATGTTCACGAAGATCTTTGCCGGCATGATGGAAAAGGGGCTGCTGCGCAGGGACGACCCGGCCATGCTTGCCTTCGTCTACACCGCGCCGATCAGCGTGCTCATCCACCTGTGCGACCGCGAGCCGGACAAGACCTCCGAAGCGATGGCGCAGGTCGAGGCGTTCAGCCGGCACTTTATCAATACTTACGGGGTATAGAAAGGGAAAACCATGAACGAAAAACCGATGCTGGAGATCAGACACTATTCGAAGTCGTATGCCGAAGGGAAAAAGGCAGCGGACGACGTGTCGCTCACCGTGGAGGCGGGCGATATCTACGGCTTTATCGGCCACAACGGCGCAGGCAAATCGACGACGATACGCGCCGTGGTCGGCGTGCTGGATTTCACGGAAGGGGATATCCTGATCGACGGTCATTCCGTCAAGGACGATCCGATGGCGTGCAAGCGCATCACTGCCTATATTCCCGACAATCCGGACCTTTACGAGAACCTGACGGGCATCCAGTATCTGAACTTCATCGCGGACGTCTTCGGGATCGGCGCCGCGGAAAGAGAAGAACGCATTAAGAAATATGCGGATCTGTTCGAGATCACGGACGCGCTGGGCGATCTGATCAGCTCGTACTCGCACGGCATGAAGCAGAAAGTCGCCATCATCTCAGCGCTCATCCACGATCCGAAGCTGCTCGTGCTGGACGAACCCTTCGTCGGGCTCGACCCGAAGGCGACGTTCCAGCTGAAAGGGGTCATGCATGAGATGTGCGAAAAGGGGACGGCGGTCTTCTTCTCGACGCATGTGCTCGACGTGGCGGAAAAGCTGTGCAATAAAGTTGCGATCATCCGCAAGGGACGCATTATCGCCGCCGGCACGATGGAAGAACTTACGGCGGGCCATTCGCTCGAAGAGGCGTTCCTGGAGGCAGACAGATGAAACAGACTGTTCTGCTCCTGAAAACGCTGCTCCTTTCCACGAGCCAGCGGAATATCTACAAATACACGGCGGACAGAAAGAAGAAAAGCAAGATCGTCGGCGGCACGATCGGAACGGTGCTTCTGTATGCGATGCTCATCGGCTACTGCATCCTGACCTGCATCGGGTACGGAGTAACGGGCATGATCGATTCCGCGCCGGTGATGTGCGCGCTGACCGTCAGTCTGCTCGCATTCTTCTTCACGCTGCTGAAGACGAACGGCTATCTGTTCAATTTCAAGGAATACGACATGCTGATGTCGCTGCCGTTCAAGACAGAAACGGTCGCGTCCGCCAAGTTCCTGTACATGTACGTCAAGAGCCTGCCATGGTACCTGAGCATCTCCGTCGCCATGCTGATCGGCTACGGGATCTACGCCCATCCGGCCGTCTTCGTGTACCCGGTATGGATCGTTCTGTCGCTGTTCCTGCCGGTCATCCCGATGCTGATCGCGGCTTTCCTCGGATTCCTGACCGCGAAAGTGAGCGCGGGTTTCCGCAAGACGAACATCGTGCAGACGATTCTCATGTTCGCCATCATCATTTTCAGCTTTTCGCTCCGCTTTATCATCGAGAGCATCTTCAAGAACAATCAGGTGGAGGACGTGCTGGAAAAGACGTCCGAGATGACCCAAAATGCGGCGAGGATCTACCTGCCCGCCGGATGGTTCTCCGATGCCGTTACGAAGCACAGCGTTCTGAGCATGCTTCTCCTGGCTGGCGTCAGCGCGCTGCTGTTCGCCGTGCTCTTCCGCATCGTCGGAGGCTCGTACCGGAACATCAATTCCGCGCTGAAATCGCACGCGGCTTCGAAGAACTACAGGATGACCGCGCAGAAGAAGCGCAACGCCGTGAACGCGATCGCCTTCAAGGAATTCAAGCGTCTGACCGGATCCACCGCCTACATGACGAACGCGGCGGCAGGGGAAGTTATGGCCGCGCTGCTTGGCATCCTGACGCTGATCATCGGCTTCGAACGTATCGTCAGAATCGTGATCCAGGACGCGCCGGTCGACGTCGCGATGCTGCGGCCCGCGATCCCGTTCATCATCTATTTCTTCATCGGCATGGTCGCGACCACAGTCTGCTCGCCTTCGCTGGAAGGAAAGAATTATTGGATCGTGCAGAGCCTGCCGCTCGAAAAGAAGACGCTGTACCAGGGCAAAATGCTGTTCAACATGTATCTGACGGTGCCGTTCATGGCTTTCGCGACCCTGTGCATGTGCATCTCGGCGAAAGTACCTGCCGCTGAGACCGCGCTGTATCTGCTCGAGGGGTTTGTCCTGTGCGCTTTCTCTACAACTTGGGGCTGCGTTTGCGGCGTCAGGCACATGAGGCTCGACTGGGAGAACGAGATCGAGGTCGTCAAGCAGGGCACCGGCGTCGCGATCTACATGCTGCCGAATATGTTCGTCGTGATGGGACTGGTCGTGCTGGTCGTGATCCTGGGGCTGCGCATGGACCATAAGCTGGTCGCGCTGTTGTTTACGCTGATCGCAGGCTTGCTGGCCGCGCTGAGCTACAGACGGGTCATGAACCTGGCAAAGAAACAGTGAAGCGGAGGAAAAACGTGCAATACAACAAAGAGATCAAACTGAAAGATGGTCGGATCTGCGTGCTTCGCAACGGTACAGAAGCCGACGGGCAGGCTGCGCGCGACAATTTCAACTTGACCCACGCGCAGACGGATTATCTGCTGACCTATCCGGAAGAAAACAGCTTTACGGCCGAGCAAGAGGCGCAGTTCCTGAAGAGGATGACGGAAAGCGTAAACGAGATCGAGATCCTTGCGGAAGTGGACGGCACGGTCGTCGGCATGGCCGGCATCGAAAGCCTCGGTTCGAAGGAAAAGATACGGCATCGCGCGGAGTTCGGCATCAGCGTCGATAAGGCGTACTGGGGCCTGGGCATCGGCCGCGCGCTGACGAACGCCTGCATCGAATGCGCTAAAAAAGCAGGCTATCTGCAGCTGGAACTGGAGGCCGTCGCGGGGAACCGGCATGCGCTCAGCCTGTATGAAAGCGTGGGTTTCATGGAATACGGACGGAACCCAAAGGGCTTCCGTTCGCGCTACTGTGGCTGGCAGGAAGTCGTGCTGATGCGGTTGGAACTGGACGGGTCACTCGAGTATATTACCCTTCGCGATCGTCCTGAGCTCATGGATGCAGCAGCGGACTGGTTCTGCAGCAAGTGGCGCGTGCCGAAAGAAGCGTATGTGGAATGTATGTCTGCCTACTTGGATCGGGAAACAGAGTACGGCTGGTACCTGTGCCTGGACGGAGATCAGATCGTTGGCGGCCTGGGGGTCATCGAGAACGACTTCCACGACCGCAAAGACCTGACGCCGAACGTGTGCGCGGTCTATACGGAAGAGGCGTACCGCTGCCAAGGAATCGCCGGCAAACTGCTGAACATGACCGTGGAAGACCTGCGGTCCAAAGGTATTTCGCCGGTCTATCTGCTCACCGACCACACCGGCTTCTACGAGCGGTACGGCTGGGAATTCTACTGTATGGTACAGGGAGACGGAGAATCCGAACCGTCCAGAATATACATCCACCGGTAAAGGAGGCACGACTATGGCATTCGATTTCAAGAAAGAGTATAAAGAGTTCTACATGCCGAAGAACAGGCCGGAGATCGTCACGGTCCCGCCCATGAACTGCATTGCTGTCCGCGGCCAGGGCGACCCGAACCAGGAGGACGGCGAATATAAGCAGGCGATCGGCTTGCTGTACGGCATCGCCTTTACGATCAAGATGAGCAAAAAAGGTGACCATCGGATCGAGGGCTATTTCGACTACGTCGTGCCGCCCCTGGAAGGCTTCTGGTGGCAGGAAGGCGTGGAAGGTGTCGATTACGCGCACAAAGAGGATTTCCATTGGATCTCCGTCATCCGTCTGCCGGATTTCGTGACCAAAGCGGATTTCGACTGGGCTGTCGAAGAGGCGACAAAGAAAAAGAAGACGGACTTTTCGAAAGTTGAATTTCTGACCGTCGACGAGGGGCTGTGCGTCCAGTGCATGCATAACGGTTCCTACGACGACGAGCCGGCGACGGTTGCCCTGATGCACGAATATATGGAAAAACAGGGTTATGCCCTGGATATTACCGATCAGCGCCTGCATCACGAGATCTACCTGAGCGACGCCAGAAAAGTTGCGCCGGAGAAGCTGAAGACCGTCATCCGTCATCCGGTCAAAAAAGCATAGAGGTTTGCATATGTGCACAAGTCTTGTCGTGAATAAAAAGAAGACCATCGTCGGATGGAACCTGGATCTGTTGGACATGAAATGGCGGGTCCGTCCGGCAGAAACAGGCGTCTATATCGAAGTCGATGACCCCACAGAAGGCTGGCTG
This sequence comes from Bacillota bacterium, assembly GCA_017557505.1. Taxonomy (GTDB): domain Bacteria; phylum Bacillota; class Clostridia; order Peptostreptococcales; family Anaerovoracaceae; genus RUG11894. Next base: position 28,749 of record JAFYYP010000007.1, read on the forward strand.
CCTCTGTTCGGTGCGAATTCACGCGGTGATTTCGTCGGCATGCCGACGTGCTGGCCGTTCGACGAACGCAGCAATCCTGCAGGAGAAGGCGAGAACGTCATCATGCTCGATATCGACCTGCTGCTGCAGAAAAAGACTCTGCAGGAGATCCGCGACATCGCGGAGAAGCGACCTGTCTTCAGCGTTCCGGGGCTGACGTTCATGTCCGCGCTGTCCGATGCGGAAGGCAATGTGCTGCACATCGTCCCGGGACAGGGCAGCCTGTACTATGAAAAGCCGGAATACAAGATCTTGACGAACTTTTCGCCGTACAAGCAGGATACCGAGAAGCATCCCTGGATGGGCTGGGACCGCTATCACAAGGCGGAAGAGATGCTGCAGAATGCGACAGACGATTTCGATGCAGACGACTGTTTCGAGATCTTGAAAGCCGTCGCGCAGGAGGTCTGTCCGACCGTCGTTTCCATGGTGTTCGACGTGCAGGAGAGTACCGTATACTGGTGTGAGAACAGAGAATGGGATAAGGTTCAGAAAATGAAATTATGTTAACTGAAATCGTCGAAAACATTGAAAATGTAGGACCTTTCTTCGCGATCGTCTGGACCGTAACGATTGCGTGCACGCTTCTGCGGCCGCAGAAGTACATCAACAGCTTAATGTTGATGTTCGCGCTCCTGGTGACGATGATATTTGTCTCAGGCTTTCTGCCTGCCGACGCCGGGGAATGGTTCCTGATGATCTGCTTCCTGCTCGTGATGCTGGCGCTGTTCCTGGTGCCTGCATTCCTGGTCATCAACGGCGTGCAGATGATACGCAGGGAAGGATTTTCCGCGGCTCACGCGCTGTCGTTGTTGCTCGGCATCTTTGTGGGCGTTGGCGAACTCGCGGTGATCGTCTACGTGCTGAACCTGTCCGAATTCATCCGCATCGGCGACATGGACCGCGGGGCGATGTTCGTCGCGTTCACCGTGTTCTATTTCAGTTTTCTCGTGCTGAGCTTCGTCGTTTATTCCGTTTTCATGCAGATCCTGCCGCACCGGATGGACTTCAATTATGTAATTATCCACGGAGCCGGACTGGCCGGCGGCGAAAAGCTGACGAAACTGCTCACGGCCAGAGTGGATAAGGCTGTCGAGATCTACGAAAAGTGCAAAGAGAAGCCATTTCTCATCCCGAGCGGCGGACAGGGCGGCGATGAGAAGGTCAGCGAAGCGCAGGCCATGAAGGACTATCTGCTGACCTGCGGAATTCCGGAGGAGCATATTCTGCTCGAGGATGGATCCGCCACGACCCGCGAGAACCTGATCAATTCCAAAGCGATCATCGATGCGCGGGAAGGCAGGAAAAAGACCGCGCTCGTCTCCAGCAATTACCACGTCTACCGCTGTCTGCGGATCGCGAAGAGCCTCGGGCTGAAGTGCACCGGCATCGGTTCGAAAGTGGCGTTTTACTATTGGCCGTCGGCGCTCATCCGCGAATTTATCGCGGTGTTCTTGACGAAGAGTTTTCTCATCTGGTCGCTCATCGGCTATCTGCTGTTCATCAGTCCGCTTTTATACGGGATGATGCGATAAGGATCGAAAAGACGGCCTTCGTTTTGGCTTGACCTGAAGCAAGGCCGTCTGTTACAATAATCAAAGGTCAGCATAAGCTTTCCGGATGCTGCGCACGAAGCGCAGGGTAAACAGATCTCAATTTAACAGTATGTCATGAAGGCGTACAGTTCCCTTGAAAGGGGACATACGCTTTTTCTATTTATCAGGAGGTTTTTTTATGGCATGTTTCTTAGTACCGGTTGCTGAATCCGTTGTGATCAAGGCAGTCGAAAAAGCAGAGGAGAAGCACGAACAGCTGGCAGAAAGCAGCAAGACCGGCAGCTTTACGATCCCTCTGAGCAGAAAGCTGAAGTGGCTCACCCATATGCTGTGGGGCGGCGCCGTGCTTCTTGCGTTCGAACACGTCTGGCACGGAGAGGTCGTGCCCTGGTTCCCGTTCCTGACAGCGATGTCGGATCCGGCGGACACCGCGGAGATGCTCTATGAGATGTCGACGGTCGGCGTTACGATGGCTCTTCTGATCACGGTAGTCTGGATCGGCATGTGCCTGGCATCAGACGCGATCGCGAAACGCCCGGTAAAGGAAGAATCAAAGGCCGCAGCGGTAGGAGGGAAGTAGTATGACGTTACTGATCACTGTTTTTGCCGCGATCATCGCTACCGTAAAGTGGTATAACCGCAAGGACGACAGCATGAAGCTCGGCATTCTGCTCTGGATGTACTGGGGCGCTTCCATCATGTGGCTCGTCGACGCAATCTTCGAATATGCGGAACTGCAGGCGGAATACTTTACACCCGCGCTGGAAGATATGATCAATGATTCCTTCCTCGGTTTATCTGTCGTGGCGCTCGGCCTTGTGATCTGGGTCGTGCGCCTGCTGATCACGGATCCGAAGGGTTCCGTGCGCGCTGCGCTGAAGAGACAGTCCGCACAGTAAGGCGGATCGAATCAACTGAATCACAGCAAACGGACTCCCGTTCCGGCTTTGACTGCCGGGCGGGAGTTTTTTATACAGATATTGACCTGAAGGGCTTGATAGTTAGCAATGGATAACATATAATAGCAGACGAGAGTTAGCAATGACTAACCAATGGAGGGAAAAGCTTTGATCAAAACCACGATGAAGATAGACGGCATGATGTGCGGCATGTGCGAAGCACACGTCTGCGACGCGATCCGCAAAGCAGTCCCAACAGCGAAGAAGGTCGCTGCGTCGCGCGGAAAGAAAGAGGCTTCGTTCCTGACGCAGGAAGCCGTGGATGCAGACAGTCTGAAAAAGGCAATTGACGCGACCGGCTACACCTGCCTGGGTATCGAATCCGCGCCATACGAGAAGAAGGGCTGGTTCAGATGAAATATCACATCGAGAAAAATACCGTGCAGGAGACGCTGGTCATTCCGCTGTTCGGGCGGCTGGTGTGTTCCGAACGCTTCCCGGAACTGTTCTCCGACCCTGAAGCAAAGCGGATCTGCGATTCGCTGGATTACGACTTCGCAGAAAAGCGAAAGAAGATGGAATCAGCTGCCGCATGACGCAGCTGCAGAGCGCGAGCGCAGGCTGGAGCATCTGATATAACTTTTGTGAAATGAAGAAGCGGAGGCCGCCGAAGCGATTCAGCGGCCTTTTGTTTTGTGGCAATTAGCGGGTTAAAAGCGTATAATGGACGGAGAACGAAAAGAGGTGTGAGTATGGATCAGAAACAATTAAAACAGATCTTTCTCGATACGGATTTCGTGCATAAGAGCGGCACGGCTGAAGAACTGAAAGTCGCAGAATACCTGAAAGCGCAGTGCGATGCGCTGGGCGTTTCCGCCAGGATCGAGCCTTTCCCCGTCGCGATGGGCGACATGGAAGAGGCGCATGTGTTTGCGGACGGTGAAGAGATCCCCTGCAAGGGCTTTACCTGTTGCGGCAGCGGCGAAGTCGAGGCGGAACTCTATTATATGCCCGCGATGGACCCGGTCTCGAAAGCCGGTGTAAAGGATAAGATCGTGCTGCTCGATCAGCAGGGCATCGGTTATTTCGACTATCAGGACCTGGTAAAGGCCGGAGCGAAGGGCATCCTGTTCCGCTACAACGACGCCAACTTCCCCAACCACGACATCGACGAACGCGACCTGCGTCCGCACGTGGTGGGAGACGCAGAAAAGCTGCTGTCCGCCATGCTGCATGTGGCCGATGCCGTCAAGCTCGTAGAGAGCGGCGCAAAGAAGGCGAAGATCGTCATCCGCCAGAACGAATACCAGGGCGAATCGCACAACGTCATCGCGGAGATCCCCGGCAAGCGGCCGGAATGGATCACGATGACCGCGCATTACGATACGACGGCGCTGTCCCACGGCGCCTACGACAATATGAGCGGCTGCGCAGGCCTGCTCGGGGTCATGAATGCGCTGAAAGACAAGGAACTGAACTACGGACTCCGGTTTATCTTCTGCGGCAGCGAGGAAAGGGGACTGCTCGGTTCCAAGGCCTATGTGCGAGATCACGAAGCGGACCTTGAAAGCACCGCTCTGAATATCAACCTCGACATGATCGGCTCGACCATGGGCAAGTTTATCGCCTGCGTATCGGCAGAAGAGGCGCTGGCAAGCTATTTGCGCTATATGGGCGCGGAGCTGAACTTCCCTGTGGAATCGAAAACGGGCGTCTATTCCAGCGATTCCACGCCGTTCGCCGACAAAGGCGTGCCGGCCGTTTCCCTGGCCCGCATCGCAGGCGGCCTCGTCGCGCCGATCCACGTCCGTTACGACACGATGGCCGTGATGTCCATGGCTCAGATGGAAAAGGATATCGCGTTTATTGCGGAATTCACACGCCGCATGGCTTGCAGCGCAGCCTGCCCGGTCAAGCGCGACATTCCCGAGAACGTCCGCAAGGAGCTGGACGAATACCTGTTCAAAAAGAGAAAGGGTTAACGTAAGGAGATTTTATGGATCACAAAATGCTGATCGAATGCATCGGTTATCTGGGCTCGCTGCTGGTGCTGGCCTCCATGCTGATGACGTCTGTGTTCAAACTGCGGGTCATCAACACTATCGGCAGCCTGATCTTTACGGTCTACGCCCTCATCATCCATTCGTATCCGACGGCTCTCATGAACGCCTGCCTCGTCCTGATCAACCTGCGCTTCCTGTGGAAGATGAAGAAGATGGAGAAGGACTTTGCGCTGGCGGAGTGCGCGCCGGGGGATTCATTCGTGCGCTTCTTTATAGACGAGCACCGCGAGGATATCCGCACATGCTTCCCGGGTATTTCTTTGGACCTGGTGGACGCGACGAAAGCCTATCTGATCTGCTGTGAAGGCAAGCCTGTCGGCGTGACCGCAGGAGAACAGTCCGGGACCGTCCTGAATCTCCTGCTGGATTACACCATCCCTGCGTACCGCGACTTTTCCGTCGGAAAGTATCTGATAGCGCAGCTGAAAGACCAGGGATTTACGAAACTGTGCTACGGCGGACCTGTCGAACACCATCTGCCGTACCTGCAGAAGCTTGGTTACGTAAAAAACGGCGAATTATACGAACGGGGACTGTAAAAGTCCCGGAATCGGGTATTTTGCAACCGTTTGCAACCGCCGGTTGCGGAATTGACAAGCCCGCTTGGTGGTCTGACACCGCGAAAAACCGTAAGATGGACCCGTAAACACGAGGCCGAAAGCGCCTCCGGAAATACGGGAGGAAAACAGAAATGATACTTGCAGACAAAATCATCGAACTGAGAAAGAGAGCCGGATACAGCCAGGAGGAGCTGGCGGAGAGATTGGGCGTCAGCCGCCAGTCCATCTCGAAATGGGAAGGCGCGCAGTCCATCCCCGACATGAACAAGATCCTCGCGATGGCGGACCTGTTCGGGGTCAGCACGGACTACTTATTAAGAGATGAAATGGACATGCCGGAAGGCGCCGCCGTGGATCCCGGTGAAGCCGACGAGGATCCCGCGGTGCGCGTGAGCATGGAGACCGCGCGTGCGTATATAGAGGCAAGGACCGCTGCCGCTCCGAAGATCGCGCTGGGCGTGATGCTGTGCATCTTCAGCCCCATCCTGCTCATCCTGCTGGGCGGCATGCAGGAATACGGCATCATTGCCACATCGGAGGAGATGGCGGGAGGCCTGGGCCTGATCATCCTGATGGCCATGGTCGTCATCGCGGTCTGCATCTTCATCCTGACCGGCAGCCGGCTGAGCAAGTTCGAGTTCCTCGAAAAGCAGCCGCTGGATACCGAATACGGCGTGGCGGGCCTGTGCCGCGAACTGATCGAACGCCAGGAGAACGGCTATACCCGCTCTATGGTGATCGGCGTCGGGCTCTGCGTGGCGTCCAGCATTCCCCTGTTCGCAGCCATGATGACGAGGAACGAGTTCTACTGCGTGCTGGGCATCTGCTTCATCCTGCTGATGGTGGGCATCGGCGTGTGCCTCATCGTGAAGGCGAACGTCGTGCGCGATTCGTATCTGGTGCTGCTTGAGGAAGGGGACTACACCCGCGAGGAAAAGCGCGTTGACCACCGCATCGGCGGCATCTACTGGGGCATCGTCTTGGCCGGCTATCTGCTCGTCAGCTTCCTGACGATGCGCTGGGAGATCACGTGGGTGGTCTGGCCGGTCGCCGGCATCCTGTACGGCGTCGCGAAGCTGATCTTCAGCAAGAGAAGATAGGATCAACAGCAATACAAAAGAACAGGCCTCGACGGCCTGTTCTTTCCGTTTGTTTTTATTTTCCGGAGATGATGATGCCGTCGACCGCGAGGTAGGGCAGGGTGAAGATGCCCTGCACATCGCGTTCGGCGGAGATGCCGCGCACGTGCTGCAGCATATCGCCGAGGTTGCCGTTGATCATGGTCTCGGTGACTGCCTTGGTCACGCGGCCGTTCTCGATCAGGAAGCTGTTCTTCGCGACACCCGAGAACTCGCCGTTCGTGCCCGGCTGGCCGCCGGAAAAGCCTCCGACCACCAGGCCTTTTTCGATACCGCCTATGATCTCTTCGAGGCTCTGTGCGCCGGCCTTCATGACCAGGCCGCTGCCGGACTTCATGACCGGTCTGCCGGTCTTGTTCGCCGCGTACAGGCTGAGCATATGAGCCTTCAGCACGCCGTTTTCGATGACGTTCGCGGGTTCTGCCAGGAAGCCGTCGCCCGTGATGCGCTCGGCGCAGACGATGGTCTCGTCGAACGGGTCGAAGCCGACCGTGATCCTCTCGTCCGCCACCTTTTCGCCGACCTTGTCCAGCCACAGGCTGGTGCCGTCGAGAATGACGCCGGATCCGGCGTAGTTCTCCAGGGTCATGCTGAGGAGATCGACGAGGCAGCCCGGCGTGATGACCGCGGTGCCTTCGAATTTGCCCTGCAGCGGTTCGGGATCGATCTGCTTTTCGATGTCCGACAGCTTTCTGCGGAAGTCCGAAAGTTCGATCAGAGGCTTGTCCAGGGAAGCTGTGCGCAGGAAGGTGTAATCCAGACCGGAGTTCTTTTCGCCGTCGCTGGCGGAGAATTCCAGAGTCACGTCGTAGCAGCCGCGGAAGGATTCTGCTTTCGTGCCGTTGCTGTTCGCGTACAGGGAGTGCGTCTTCGTGTGGTCGCCGACCATCTGCATGACGTTCACTTTCGAATACTCTGCCGCGATAGCGCCCTGCAGCTCCTTCAGGCGGTCGAAAAACCGTTCGAAGTCCGGCTCGTAGATGCCCTGATAGAACGCGTGGCCGCCCTGATCCGGCGCGATGTCGTTAGCCGCATCTTCCGGCGAAGAGGCTGCCGCAGCCGCAGCGCTTTCGACGACCGATTTGATTCCTTCTTCGCTGCAGTCGTTGCCGCTCGCGGCACCTTTGCGGGTGCCGTCGAACACGATCACGGAAATGCCTGCACCGAACACGGTGCGCATCAGCTTGAAGTCTGCGCCTTCGGTATTCAGCTCCTGTTTTTCCGTCTCGCTCAGAACGTAGGCGTATTTGGAAACGGCGCGTTCCTGCAGTTCCTGCAGCAGCTGCGCCTCAATCGTTTTCAGTTCGCTCATGTCGTCCTCCTTTCCCTAACGTCCGCCGATCATGATCATGCAGCGCATGTGCGGTCCGCCCATGCCCACGGGGATCATCTGCTTCTTGCCGCAGAAGCCGCTCGAGGACCACTCCACGGTATCGGAGACCATGTCCACGGTCTTCAGCATGTCGAACGCGACGCCGGAGACGGTCGTGTCCAGCAGGGCGCGGCCGAGTTTGCCGTGCTTGATCTCGTATCCGCACGTGACCCCGAACATGAACTCGCCGGTCAGGTCGGCCTGCCCGTTGCCCGAGTCAATCAGGTAGTAGCCGTCGTCCACGGAGGCGATCAGTTCTTCCACGGTGTTCTTGCCCGGCAGGACGCAGGTGTTGCGCATGCGGATCAGTGGTTCGTCGGCAAACGTCCAGGCTCTGGCGTTGCCGGCCGGGTTGACCCCGAAATGCTCCGCAGTCTCACGGTTGTTCATGTAGCCGGTGAGGATGCCGTTCTCGATCAGCGGCGCGTCTGTCGCCCGGATGCCTTCGTCGTCAAGGAAGACGGGCAGGGGAGCGAGACCGCCGTTATAGGTGTGGGCGAAATCTGTCAGGTTCACGAGGTCAGAAGCGACGCGCTTGCGCAGATTTGGTCCTGCAACGCTGCCGCCGAGCACGAGATCCGCTTCGACCGTGTGGCCGACGGCTTCGTGCGCCAGCATACCGCCCATCATGCCGCCGAGCACGACCTGCTTGTAGCCGGCTTCAGCGTAGACGCCTTCGGCCTTATCCTTGAGTTTTTTGTACAGCGCCTCGATATCGGGGTAGTACTTCGTCAGATCCGCGAACTGGTCGTCGAAACTGCCTGCGCCGCCCAGCGCCTTGAACAGTTCGACGGGTACGCCGTCCTTGGTAACAGAATTCAAGAATACGTAAATATAGCAGCGGGGGCTGGTCACGTGACCGCAGCAGGCGTCGGAAGAATAGATGATGCGGTCCTGGGAATCCTCGGAATAAATGACCGTACGGCTCGTCAGGTCCGGATAGGTCTTTTCGATGTAGGTGTCCAGCGCGCGGCAGGCCTCGATGATCTTCTTCTGCTCCGTATCCACGATGGGACAGTTGAGCGGTACGATGCCTCGTTCGAACGCAGGCGGCATGGGAAAGCGCTTTTCCGCGTGGCGCGCGAGGAGCAGCGCGTTGTTCTTCGCTGCCTTCAGCACTTTTTCCGCAGCTTCCGGCGTATATTCCGCGATGGAGGCGAAACCGTACAGGCCGTCCTTGCCTACGCGGGCGGAGATGCCGCGGCCCTCGCTGCGGACGTTCACCGTCAGGTTGCCCTTGAGGATCACGACTCTGCGGCTGCGGTTCTCATGACCGCGCAGCACCGTCTGCAGGCCGTCCTCGAACAGGGCTGTTTTAGGTTGCAATATATCGTTCAGCATAGATTCTCCTTTCTGTCTGTGTCCCCAATAGCATACACCTTTTGGCGGGCGTTGTGTGGTATAATAAATCAATTAACGTTTTTGCATAAAAAGGAACCGGATCATGAGAAATATTACGTTGGGAAAGACCGGCATCACCGTGCCCCAGAACGCGTTCGGCGCGCTGCCTATTCAGCGGGTCACGCTCGGCACAGCCGTTTATCTGCTGCGCGCAGCCTATGCGGGCGGCATGCGCTTTTTCGATACCGCAAGATCGTATACCGACAGCGAGGAAAAGGTCGGCGTTGCCTTCGAGGGCATGCGCGACAGGATCGTCCTCGCTACGAAGACCCAGGCTCGGACGCCGGAAGGCTTCTGGAACGACCTGGAGACTTCGCTGAAACTTCTCAAGACCGATCATATCGATCTCTATCAGCTCCATTTCGTGCCGCAGTGCTACAGACCCGGCGACGGCACGGGCCTGTACGAGGCTCTGGTCGAAGCGAAAGAGCAGGGTAAAGTCCGCCACATCGGCATCACGGCGCACAAGATTGGCGTCGCGGAGGAGATCGTCGCCAGCGGCCTGTACGAGACGCTGCAGTTCCCGTTCTCCTATCTGTCGACGGCGCGCGAGATCGCGCTGGTGGAGAGCTGCAAGGCTGCCGGTATGGGCTTTATCGCCATGAAGGGGCTGGCCGGCGGACTGCTGACCAATCCGGACGCCTGCATGGCCTTTATGCATCAATACGACGTGCTTCCGATCTGGGGCATCCAGAGAGAGACGGAGCTGGCGCAATGGCTGAGTTTCTTCGAAAAGGATGCGGAAATGACCCCGGAATTGCGCGAATTCATCGAAAACGACCGCAAGGAGCTGCTCGGTGACTTCTGCCGCGGCTGCGGGTACTGCATGCCCTGCACGGTCGGGATCACGATCAACAACTGCGCGAGAATGTCGCAGATGGTGCGCCGCGCGCCGTCTTCCGCCTGGCTGAACGAATACTGGCAGAAGGAGATGGCGAAGATCGATAACTGTGTGGACTGCGGCCTATGCAAGAGCCGCTGCCCGTATGAGCTCGACACGCCGAATCTGCTGCGCAAGAATCTTGAGGACTATAAGAACATCTTGGCCGGAAAGACGGCAATATGAGCGACCCGCAGAAGAACAACAGCAGATCCATGGCCATGCTGATCACCTCCATGGTGATCTGGGGCAGCATCGGCATCTTCCGGCGGTACATCCCGCTGCCTTCGGCTGTCCTCGCGGCATCCCGGGGCGTCATCGGCTCGCTGTTCCTCGCGCTGTTCTTAAAGCTGCGCGGGCGGAAGATTCGGGGCGGCCTGACCGGCAGACAGATTGCCTGGTACACTGTCTGCGGCGCCCTGATGGGCTTCAACTGGCTTCTGCTGTTCGAGGCGTATAACTACACGTCCGTGGCCATCGCGACGCTGTGTTACTACATGATGCCTGTCTTCGTGATGCTGGCCTCGGCCGCCGTGTTCAAGGATCGGCTGACCGCAGGAAAACTAGCCTGCGTGGGCGTCTGCCTGCTGGGCATGCTGCTCGTGACCGGGGTCATCGGCGGAGGGCTGCCTTCGGCCGGCGCCGGGAAGGGCATCCTGATGGGCCTCGCCGCCGCGGTGCTGTACGCCTGCGTCGTGATGATGAATAAGAAAGTCTCCGGCGCGGATCCCTACGAAAAGACCATCGTGCAGCTGCTGGCGTCGTCGGCCATCCTCGCTCCCTACGTGCTGCGCACAGGGCTCGGCGCCTCGGAGATGAACGGTTTCGGACTGCTCATGTTCCTGATCGTCGGCATCGTGCATACCGGCATCGCTTACGCGCTGTATTTCGGCTGTATCGAAGGGCTGCGCGCGCAGACCGTCGCGCTGTTCAGCTATATGGATCCCATCGTGGCTGTCCTGCTATCCGCATTGCTGCTGAGCGAACCTCTGACGCTCCCGATGATCGCAGGCGTTATCCTGGTGATCGGAGGCGCGATCGCCAGCGAATTGATCCATTCATGAAAGCACTCATCGCCATGAGCGGCGGCGTGGATTCTTCCGTTGCCGCGCTCCTGACAAAAGAACAAGGGTACGACTGCATCGGCTGCACGATGAAGCTATGGGACTCCCCTGAAGCGGACAGCGGCTGCTGCAGCCTGGACGACACCGAGGACGCCAAAAGCGTGGCGTACCGCCTCGGCATGCCTTTCTATGCCTTCAATTATAAGGGCGAGTTCCGTGCGAACGTCATCTGCCCGTTCGCATCCGATTACGAACACGGCCGCACGCCGAATCCCTGCATCGAATGCAACCGCTTCCTGAAGTTCGGCAAGCTGTTCGAACGGGCGCAGGTGCTGGGCTGCGACAAGATCGTGACCGGCCACTATGCGCGGATCGAACAGGCTCCCGACGGCACGTACCTGCTGAAGAAGGGACTCGATCCCTCCAAGGACCAGAGCTACGTGCTGCACTGCCTGACCCAGGAGCAACTCGCGCATACGTATTTCCCGCTGGGCGAACTGACGAAGGACGCCGTACGGAAGATCGCGGCGGAACACGGCTTCGTGAACGCTGCTAAGCCCGACAGCCAGGATATCTGCTTCGTGCCCGACGGCGACTACGCGAAGGTCGTGCAGGAATACGGAAGCGGAGAGGGGACAGAGCCCGGCGCTTTTGTGGACCTGGATGGCAAACCGATCGGTACGCATCAGGGCATCATCCATTACACGATCGGCCAGCGCAAGGGCCTGGGCAACACCTGGGGAAGACCCGTTTTCGTCTGCGGCATCGACCCAGCAGCCAATACCGTTACACTGGGCGATTCTAAGGATCTGTTCCGCAGAGAAGTGCACGTAGCGGAGTTCAACTGGATCGCAGGCAAGGCCCCGGAAGGAGAGATCCGCTGTACTGCTAAACTGCGCTACCGGCAGACCGAACAGCCGGCGACGGCAAGGCCCGAAGGGGCTGGCAGGGTCACGCTCGTGTTCGACGAACCGCAGCGGGCGCCCACCCCGGGCCAATATGCCGTGCTCTACGACGGCGACGTCGTCCTGGGCGGAGGCAGAATAAAATAAAACAATGCAACCGATCACGAAGAGTGATCGGTTTTTTATAGACGATAAAAGGATTTTATGGTATAATCAATCTACTAATTTGATAGGCAAATAAAAAAGGAGAGCACTATGAAACTTGCGATGGCGCAGATGCGCATGGAAACAGATATGCAGAAGAACGTCGCAAAGACGGTCGGTCTGATCAAAGAAGCTGCCGGAAACGGCGCGGACTTCATCTTCTTCCCGGAAGTGCAGCTGACGCAGTTCTTCCCCAAATTCGAAGGCCGTGACGCGAAGGCGCTGGCGCTGACGCTGGACAGCCCGGAGATCACAGCGATCCGCGAGGCCTGCAAAGAGAATCGGATCTGGGCGTCGCCGAACGTCTATCTGAACAAAGACGGCAACTATTACGACTGCTCGCTGGTCATCGACGGCAAGGGCGAACTGCAGGGCCTGTCCAAGATGGTCTACATCTATCAGGCGCAAGACTTCTACGAAAAGGACTATTATCATCCTTCTGAGGACGGCTTCATCGTCTACAGCACGCCGTGGGGCAAGGTGGGCATCGTCATCTGCTTCGACCGCCACATGCCCGAGAGCATCCGTTCCTGCGCGATGCAGGGCGCGCAGCTCGTGCTGATCCCGACTGCCAACCACGACGCCGAGCCCATGGAACTGTTCGAGTGGGAGGTGCGCATCCAGGCCTTCCACAGCCAGGTGTACGTGGCCATGTGCAACCGCGTGGGGCAGGAAGATCACCTGAACTTCTGCGGCCAGTCGCTGCTGGCGGGGCCTTATGGCGAGCTGGTGTGCAAGGCGGACGGCGCCGAACAGATCGTCTATACCGACGTACCCATGGATGAGATCCCGAAGGTGCGCAGTCTGAAGACCTGGCTGGCGCTGGCAAAGGAGGTCGGACCGGTGTATTAAAGGGGGTTTGCGGATATCAGCGAAAATATTTGTTGACAGCATAAAGAATCCCCTTTATAATTGGTCACATATTACAAAACAAGGAGAAATTATGGCTCTTACTTTCGGTTACATCATGATGATGCGTTGCTTCCGGGCGGGGGATGTACATCCCGGCTCCGTTTTGTAACGCGGCCGTAAGAAGTCAGACCTTTACCCGGAGCATTCAGAAGATGGTCCGGGTTTTTCTTTTACAGGAGACAGAACATGAAGATCAGCGAATTATTGAAACAGGACGGTTACAGACTTTCGTTCGAGGTGTTTCCGCCAAAGCGGGACAGCGGGCTGGAGAGCGTCAGATATGCGACGGAAGAGATCGCGAAACTGCGGCCTTCTTTTGTAAGCGTCACGTATGGCGCAGGCGGCGGTACCAGCGATTTTACGCTGGACATCGCGAAAAATATCAAAGAGAAGACCGGCGTGCCCGTGCTGGCGCACATTACCTGCGTCAGTTCCAATCGCGCGAAGGTCGCCGCATACATTGAAAGATTGAAGTATGCCGGCATCGAAAACGTGATGGCGCTGCGCGGCGATCTGACGCCGGAGATGGAAGGGCAGGACCGCAGCAATTGGGACTACCGCTATGCATACCAGCTCGTGGAAGAACTGAAGGCTACCGGTGATCTCTGCATCGGAGGGGCCTGCTATCCGGAAGTACACCCAGAAAGTGCCAGCCGTGTCGAAGACGTACGGCACTTGAAACAGAAAGTAGAGGCCGGCTGCGACTTCCTGACGTCGCAGATGTTCTTCGATAACGACCTGTTCTACAGCTTTCTGTACCGCGTGCGGGATATCGGCATCGACGTGCCTGTGATCCCCGGGATCATGCCGATCACAAACGCCAATCAGGTGGAAAAGGCGCTGAAACTTTCCGGAAGCCATATGCCGATCCGCTTCCTGTCCCTGGTGGACCGCTTCGGCAGCAACGCGGCTGCTATGGAGCAGGCAGGCATCATCTATGCTTCGGAACAGATCATCGACCTGTATGCCAACGGCATCCGCAACGTGCACGTATATACCATGAACAAACCGGCAGTGGCGGAAGGGATCCTGCGGAGCGTTTCCGCGATCCTCGGACAGGCAGCATGATGGACACGGTTTTCGTAAAACAATATAAAGGACTGCAGCCGGACAGAAACGAGATCCGGCGCTATGCGGGCATGCCGAAAGCCTTCGGAAATGACCCGCTGATGCAGGAATGCCTGCAGGAACTTGGCGGGATCAACGGCAGACTGTGCTGGCGGACCTTTCCCATCCTGCGACAGGAAGACCGATTGGATCTGGGCTTTTGCAGGACGGATTCGAAAAGCCTTGCGATCAATCTGAAGGGCTGTTCTTCCCTGGTCCTCTTTGCCGGAACGCTCGGGATAGAGATCGATCGCCTGCTTGCGAGGTACGGCAGGCTGTCGCCTGCGAAGGCGCTGTGGTTCCAGGCGATCGGCGCAGCAGGAGTGGAAGCGATGTGCGACGCGTTCTGTGAAGATGTGCCGAAACTGCTCGGGGCTGCTGCTTTTGCGGGGCCTGCGCCTGCCGAAGGGGCACGGATCCGTACGAAACCCCGCTACAGTCCGGGCTTCGGTGATTTCGGCCTGGATTATCAGCCGTTCATCTTTTCGGCGCTGGAGTGCGAGCGTCAGATCGGGCTTACCCTGACGGACAGCCTGCTGATGAGCCCGACAAAATCCGTTACTGCCCTGATCGGGGTACTGGACGAGGAGGATCGATGACAATACTGGACTACATAAAAGAAGACATACTGATCCTGGACGGCGGCATGGGAAGCTTTCTGCAGGAAAAAGGCCTGCAGCCGGGCGAACGGCCGGAACCCTGGAACATCAGCTATCCTGAGGTGGTGACAGCGATCCATCGCTCCTATTTCGATGCGGGCAGCAACGCCGTGATCACCAATACCTTCGGCGCCTGCGGCCTGCGGTTCTCTGAAGAAGAACTGCAGAAGATCGCAGCGGCTGCCGTCGCCAATGCTAGAAGGGCAGCGCAGGAAAGTGAAACGCCGCAGCCGAAATGGGTGGGATTGGACATAGGTCCCTGCGGCAAACTGCTGAAGCCATTCGGCGATCTGGATTTCGAGGAGGCCGTAGAAACATTTGCAGTCTTCGTACGGGCCGGCGCCGCGCAAAAGCCCGACTTTATCTTTATCGAGACCATGAGCGACTGCTACGAGATGAAAGCAGCCGTGCTGGCAGCGAAGGAAAATGCTCCGGGGCTGCCCATCTTTGCATCCAATGCGTACAGCGAAAACGGCCGCCTGCTGACTGGTGCGGATCCTGCTGTGATGACTGCCATGCTGGAAGGTCTCGGCGCTTCCGCCATCGGCATGAACTGCTCGCTGGGCCCGGACGCGCTGCTTCCCGTTGCACAGCAGTATCTGCAGAGGACATCGCTGCCTGTGATCTTCAAGCCCAATGCAGGCCTGCCTCGGCTGGAGGATGGCAGGACGGTCTACGACATTACTCCGCAGGAGTTCGCGGAGATCACCGCGGATGCGGTCCGGAAAGGCGTACGCATCGTCGGCGGATGCTGCGGCACGACGCCGGAAACGATCTCGGAAATCGAAAAACGGGTGCGGGGACTGAGCCCGGGTCACACAGAGCCAGAAAAGCGCACCGTGATCGCCTCTTACAGCCAGGCGCTGGCGTTCGGAAGGGATCCGGTACTGATCGGGGAACGGATCAACCCCACCGGAAAGAAACGCCTGAAACAGGCGATCCTGTACGGCGATCTGTCCTATGTGCTTTCCGAAGCTGCCGGACAGGAAGAAAAGGGCGTCCATGCCATCGACGTGAACGTGGGCGTGCCCGGTATCGATGAAGCTGCTGTGCTGAAAGCGGCGGTGCAGGAGATCCAGGCAGTCACGAACCTGCCGCTGCAGCTGGACAGCTCGGATCCTGCAGCACTGGAAGCCGCCATGCGCATCTATAACGGAAAACCCCTTGTGAATTCCGTGAACGGCAAGCAGTCGTCGATGGACGCGGTCTTTCCTCTAGTAAAGAAATACGGAGGCGTCTGCATCGCTCTCACCCTGGATGACGGGGGCATCCCCATGGATGCGCAGGCGAGGGCGGAGATCGCGGCGAAGATCATCCGGGAGGCGGCAAGGTACGGTATCGCGAAGGAAGATCTGATCTTCGATACTCTGGCCATGCCGGTGAGCGCTTCCGGAGATGCGTCGAACATCGCGCTGGATGCACTGCGGATGATCCGGGAAGAACTGGGCTGCTGCACCTCTCTCGGCGTCTCCAACATCTCCTTCGGGCTTCCTTCCCGGGGCGATATCAACAGCGCTTTCTTCCTGCGCGCACTGGACAGAGGGCTGTCTGCCGCCATCATCAATCCTTATGCGGATGACATGATGCGCGCCTATCATGCTTACCGTGCACTGGCCGGGCTGGATGCAAGCTGCAGCGAATATATCCGTTACTGTGAAGAACATCCGAAGACGGCAGATTCCGGTTTCTCTGCGGCAACTGTTCTCGCCGGCACGGATGTTTCGGCAGATCGGACAGAACAGTGCAGTCCCCTGCAGACCGCGATCCTCAAAGGCTTCCGTCAGCAGGCAGGCGAACTGGCAAGGGAAAAGCTGAAAACCCTGCAGCCTGTGGATCTGATCAATGCGGAGATCATCCCCGCGCTGAACGTCGTGGGCGAAGGCTTTGAAAAGGGCCGTATCTATCTTCCTCAGCTTCTGATCAGCGCAGAGGCCGCAACGGCCGCGTTCGACGAGGTGAAAGCGGTCATGGCTTCCAGGCCGCTGAACGCAGCGGAGAAAAAATGTACTGTCGTCGTTGCGACGGTCAAGGGCGACATCCACGATATCGGCAAGAATATCGCAAAACTGCTGCTCGAGAGCTACGGATTTGAGGTGAAGGATCTAGGCAAGGATGTGCCGCCGGAGGTGATCCTGGAGGCGGTCAAACGGTGGAACGCACCTGTCGCTGGCCTGTCCGCCCTGATGACCACGACAGTGCCTGCCATGGAGGAAACCATTGAGCTGCTGAAAAAGGAGGCTCCGTGGTGCCGCATCGTGACGGGCGGCGCCGTGCTGACGAAGGACTTTGCAGAATCCATCGGCAGCGACTGCTACGCGAAGGATGCCATGGATACCGTTCGGTATGCGGACACGCTGACACCCTGATCGATCCGGACGAGCGCCGGCAGACTTAAAACTATCATTTTCCGTCCATAACCTGTATAATAATTATGTATGGGGTTTTCCATACAGGAGGAAAACAGGTTATGGACGTTTCATTTGCAGCAAGATTATATATCCCGACCATCTGCCCCTGCTGCGGGCGCTACATTTTCGACGAAAAGGGTAAATACGAGATCTGCCCGGTCTGCGGCTGGGAGGATGACCCGGTGCAGCGCCGTGACCCGGATCTGCCGGGCGGCGCGAACAAACTGAGCCTGAACGAGGCACGCAAAGCCTGGGAGGAGAAGGAGGCCGGACGATGAACAAAGGCAAAGCCATTCTGCTGGTCATCCTGCTGATCGCCGCGTTTCTCGGCGCGAAACTTCTGTACGACCAGGTGACAGCCTGGCAGAGAGGACAGATCATGGACGGCCCGGGCATGGACCCGGTGCAGACGCTGATCGATAATTACGGCATCACGGAAGATCAGGCCCTTGCCGTCATAAACGGAGAAGCAAAGCTCGAGGATATCCTGAATGGAACAGCTCCAGAGCCTGAAACAGAGCCGGAACCGTCTGTCGAACCCGGCGGAGAAACGGATGAGATCGCCTGGAACTACGACGATTTTCCCGACGACTACACGTTCCGCAACAACAAACTACTGAACGAGCACTACGACAAGCACGGCATCGAGATGGGGTTCGAATCGGCGGAAGCGTATGCGGAAGCGGCCAACCTCGTCATCCATCATCCGGACGTGCTTTGGAAGACCGAAAAGGAAGACGGAGACTTCTGCTTCTTCCTCGAGGAGACCGGCGATTTCGTCGTGCTGTCCACAGACGGCTACATCCGCACGTATTTCCGCCCGGGTTCCGGCAAGAAGTATTTCGATAAGCAATGAAGAAACCAGTCATTACAAGAGATTGTGTCAAGACGCTGCTCGAGACGAAGTACCTGAGTGTCTACGACCTGCAGTATGAAGAGGGCAGGCACTATTACGACGCGACCCGCCGCAGCGCGGACCGCCTGACCGCCCTCAAGACCGATGAGGAGTTCCGCGACATGCAGCCCGACGCGGTCAGCTGCTGCGTCATCGTGCGCACGCCCGGCGAAGAGCCCAGGCTGCTGCTTTCCTATGAGTACCGCTACCCCTGCGGGCGCTATCTTTTAAGCCCGCCTGCCGGCCTGATCGACCCTGAGGACAGGGACAAGGAAGACGCGCTCATCCTGACGGCCATCCGTGAGATCCGCGAGGAGACGGGTCTGGAAGTGAAGCCGACCGACCGCATCTACGTCGGTAATCCCTGCGTGTTCAGTTCGCCCGGCATGACGGACGAATGCAACGCCATGGTCTGTGCCGTCGTAGACGCGCCGGACCTGAGCACGCTGAGCCAGGAAGGCGCTGTCGGCACGGAAAGTTTCGACGGATTCCTGCTGGCGACGAAAGAAGAGGCGGAGGAGATCCTGCGCAGCGGCCGTGACCCGCACGGGTTCTTCTATTCCGTATTTACATGGGTCGTGCTGGCCTGGTTCGCCGGCGGTTTCTGGGAAAAGGAAGTTTAAAGAGAGGCTTTCGTGCATAGTTTTTTGTGGAAAAACTCCATCAGAACGAAACTTGTGATCGCCGGCATCGCTTTCTTTGCCTGCGTTTTCGCGCTCTGCGCCTGCTCGGCGCAGCCGGTCGACGCAGAGAGCCAGGATGGAATCGAGGGCAGCGGCGCTTCTCCGGATGTGAAGCCTCACATTGCCGTTGAGATCGAAGGAGATAACATATCGAGAGTTATGTCATCCATGACGTTGAGGGAAAAAATCGGCCAGCTTTTCATCATACGGCCAGAATCTCTGGGAGGATCGGCGAAGAAACTGACGGACAGCGGCCGTTCGCTGTATGAACAGTATCCGGCCGGAGGCTTCTGCCTGTTCGCGCAGAACATCTCAGACCCTGAGCAGCTGAAGGAATTCTCAGACCAGCTGCACAGCCTTGGCAGCCGCATCCATCCCATCCTGACGATCGACGAGGAGGGCGGTTCCGTTACGCGCATCGCTTCGAACTGGAAGTTCGACGTGCCGCACTACCGCGATATGGGCAAAACGGAAGCCACCGCGGAGGAAAGCGCGCAGCAGATCGCATCGTATCTGAAAGAATACGGCATCGACCTCGACTTCGCGCCGGTCGCGGACGTCAACACGAATCCGAAGAATCCGGTCATCGGCACCAGAGCCTACAGCAGCGACCCCGAAGAAGCAGCCGCCTGTGTCGCAGATGCGGTCAAGGGTTTCCATGAAGGCGGCGTTGGCTGCTGCTTAAAGCACTGGCCGGGTCACGGGGATACGAAGACCGACACGCACAAGGGCAGTTCGTCCACCGCGAAGACCTGGGAGGACATGCTTGCCTGCGAAGTGCTGCCGTTCGTTTCCGGCATCGGAGCCGGCGCGGACATGGTCATGGTCTCGCACATCTCGGCTCCTGAAGTGACGGGGACGAGCGAACCCGCGAGCCTGTCGTACATCCTGATGACTGAAAAGCTCAGAGAAGAACTGGGTTTCGAAGGGGTCATCATTACCGACGCCATGGAGATGAAGGCGATCTCCGGTGTCTTCAGTTCCGGCGAAGCGGCCGTCAAAGCTCTCCTGGCCGGCGCGGACATCGTGCTGATGCCCGAAGACTACAAAGAAGCGTTCGATGCGGTCCTCGCGGCCGTGGAGAGCGGCGAGATCTCCCAGGAACGCCTGGAAGAGAGCCTGCGCCGCATCCTGCGCCTGAAGGCGGACCTTGCGGGCATGTAATTTAAAACCATTCAGAAAGGAATTACCATACATGGATTATGATGTGATCATCATCGGAGCCGGCCCCGGCGGTATCTTTACGGCTTACGAACTGCTGAAAGCGGACCGCGGTCTGAAGATCGGCGTTTTCGAACTCGGCGGACCCCTGCACGAGAGAAAGTGTCCGATCGACGGCGAAAAGGTGAAGTCCTGCGTACGCTGCAAGACCTGCTCCATCATGAGCGGCTTCGGCGGCGCCGGCGCGTTCTCCGACGGCAAATACAACATCACGAACGATTTCGGCGGCACGCTGTACGAATACATCGGCAAGCAGCGGGCGCTCGATCTGATGCACTACGTCGATCAGATCAACTGCGAGAACGGCGGAGGAGGTACGACCCTGTACACCACCGCGAACTCCGAGTTCAAGACGCTGTGCCTGCGCAACGACCTGCATTTGCTCGACGCGCAGGTGCGCCATCTGGGCACCGACATCAACTACGTCGTGCTCGAGAACCTTTATGAGCAGTTGAAGGACGGCGTCGACTTCCACTTCCGCTGCGCCGTTTCGACGGTCGAGAAGATCGACGGCGGCTATGCTATCGACGTGGACGGCACGAAATTCACAGCGCCTTACTGCGTCGTATCCGCGGGCCGCTCCGGCAGCAAGTGGATGGAAAAGGTGTGCGCGGAGCTCGGTCTTGCGACGAAGTCCAACCGCGTCGACATCGGCGTGCGCGTGGAACTGCAGGCCGACATCTTCAAGCACATCACGGACGAACTGTACGAGAGCAAGATCGTATACCGCACGAAGCAGTATCAGGACCTCGTGCGCACGTTCTGCATGAACCCCAAGGGGGCCGTCGTCAACGAGAATACGAACGGCATCGTGACCGTGAACGGCCACAGCTACGAAGATCCCGCGCTGCAGACGAACAACACGAACTTCGCGCTGCTCGTTTCCAAGCATTTCACGGAACCGTTCAAGGATTCCAACGGTTATGGCGAGAGCATCGCCAAGCTGTCGAACATGCTGGGCGGCGGCGTCATCGTGCAGCGCTTCGGCGACCTGGTGCGCGGGCGCAGATCCGTGGAGAAGCGCATCCGCGACAGTTTCCTCGTGCCCACGCTCGACGCGACGCCGGGCGACCTGTCCCTGGTCATGCCCAAGCGCATCCTCGACGACATCGTCGAGATGATCTACGCGCTCGACAAGATCGCGCCGGGTACGGCGAACGACGACACACTGCTGTATGGCGTGGAAGTCAAGTTCTACAACATGGAAGTGGAACTGGACAGCAACCTCGAGACTTCTTTGCCGGGCCTGTTCGTCATCGGCGACGGCAGCGGGGTCACGCATTCGCTGTCCCATGCGTCCGCGAGCGGCGTTCATGTCGCGCGAGTCCTGCTGGAGGACCGGTTATAGACGATGGATCTGATCCCCGAGAAGAAAAAACTCAGCAAGAAGCAATTCTACCTGCTGTCATATACCTGGGGGCTTCCCACGACGCTGGCAGGTGCTCTGACGGCGGCTGCTTTGCGTGCGACCGGACACAAGCCCAAGAAGTTCGGCTGGTGCGAGTACTACGAAGTCGGCCACCGCTGGGGCGGCTGCAGCATGGGCCCGTATTTCTTCAAGCAGAAGGAACCCAGCCGGCACATCTGCATGCATGAGGCGGGTCACGCGATCCAGAACTGCTTTTTCGGACCGCTGATGCCTTTCCTCGTGTCGATCCCGTCTTCGGTCCGCTACCGGGCGCACCGCCTGAGACGGAAGATGCACAAACCGCTGCCGCCTTACGACGGCATCTGGTTCGAGGGGCAGGCAACGAGACTGGGCAGAACGTATTTTGGAGAAGAACATGTTTTTCACGAAGCGCAGGAGCAGAAGACAGAAACAGAATCTGAAAAACCTGAGTAAGAAGAGCGTTGACGTCGGTAAATTTGTCAAGGATTTCTACGTGGAGCACGGTCTCGCGTACATTTCCTGCAATGTCAGCGGTTATTACGACATCATCGACCGATACTCCGTCAAGGGGTACGAATGGGTCGATGAGTCTTTCGCGCGCTTTGTCGAAGAGAATGCGATCTATATTCCGCCCGAATACCCGATCGTGCTCGAAATCTGCGGCCACCGTTTTACGCGCGAACAGCAGGCAAGCATCGAAGCGACCATCCTGGACTATTACGCGCTCAAGATGGGGGACGTGCAGATGTCCATCCAGAGCAACAACAGACGCATCGCGTTCCTAATCGGCCTGATGGTCGTCTTTGCAGTCATCATGTACCTCGTTTCGCTGTTCCCGGGGCTGCCGAAGCCCTTGTCCGAAGCGATCTTCGTCCTGTTCTGGATGGCGCTGTGGGACGCCGCGGAATTCTTCTTCCTGGACGGCCGCGACCTGCGCGAGGACAAGCTCGAGGCCGCGCAGCTCGCCAGCATGAAGGTGACGTTCTACGAAAAGTTCGAGGACGGACCCGCGGAGCCGGAAGTCGTGCAGGAGTTCCTGGAAGAGATAGAGAACGAAGAGGTCATCCTGCCTTCCACCCAGTGGGATCAGGACAGTTGACGCCATGGCAAAACATGAGGATAAACACGCATATCTGACCGAAACACCGGTGCCCAGGCTGGTCTGCACGCTCGCAGTGCCGACGATCATCAGCATGCTGGTCACCGGCATTTATAATTCGGCTGACACGTATTTCGTCGGCCGCATCTCGACCCAGGCCACCGCTGCGGTGGGCCTGGTCTTTTCCGTCATGGCGATCATCCAGGCGCTCGGCTTTTTCTGCGGCCAGGGCTCCGCGAACTATCTGGCGCGGCTGCTCGGTGCAGGCAAAAGGCAGGAGGCGAGCGAGGTGGCTGTCATGGGCTTTGCGATGGCGCTCGTCATCGGACTGCTGGTAGCGACTGTTGGCAACTGGCAGGCGGAGCGTCTCGCGGACTGGATCGGCGCGACGTCTTCGGCGCGGGCCGACACGGTCGCCTACATGCGCATCATCCTGATGGGCGCGCCTCTCATGACGTGCCAGTTCGTCATCAACAACCAGCTGCGCTTCCAGGGCAGCGCGCTGTACGCCATGATCGGCCTGATGTGCGGGGCGGTCATCAATATCGCACTCGACCCGATCCTGATGTTCGGCTTCCACATGGGCATCCGCGGCGCAGCCATTGCGACGGTCTCAGGTCAGGCGATCAGTTTTCTCGCGCTGTTCATCGGCAGCCGAATGGGCAGCAATATCCGTTTAAGCATACGGAACCTGAAACCGAATCCGGGCTATATCGCGTCCATCTCCGCCAACGGCTTTCCCTCGCTGATGCGGCAGGGGATGGCGGCGGTCTCGACGCTGCTTCTGAACAACGCGGCGCGCACGTATGGCGGGGACGCGGCCATCGCCGGCATGTCCATCGTGTCGCGCATCCTGATGCTGCTGATGTCCGCGCTCGTCGGTTTCGGACAGGGCTATCAGCCCGTTTGCTCGTACAATTACGGCGCGGGGCTGTACGCGAGGGTCAAGGAAGGGTACCGTTTCTGCGTCAAGTACGGGACGATCATCCTGGCCGTGTTCGCGGCGGGCTGTCTGCTGTTCGCAGAACCCGTCGTGGGCTGGTTCCGCGACGACCCGGAAGTCATCGCTGTCGGCAGCACGGCACTGCGCTGGCAGGCTGCTGCGCTGCCGCTTATGGCAACGTCCATCCTGACGAACATGATGCTGCAGGCGACGGGCAAGAGCTTAAAGTCTTCGATCACGTCGTCCGCGCGCAACGGCATCTTCTTCATTCCGCTCATCCTGATCCTGCCGCGCATCTTCGGTCTTCCGGGTGTCGAGATGACCCAGGCATGGGCCGACGTGCTGACATTCTTCCTGGCCGTTCCTTTGGCCTACAGCGAGTTGAAAAAGATGAAAGGATAAACTGTCCGCAAGCGACAGAAAAACCCCTCTGCGGGCCGTTTTGAGGCCTTCAGAGGGGTTTGTTTCTGCGGGGTATTCAAACGAGGTTATTCAACAATGCCGTCTGTCGTAAACTCGCTGGTAACGAGGATCTCGTCGCCCCAGGTGTAGTTGACAAAAGTGTGGACGTCTTCGACACCGGTCTCGTCTTCCATCTGCTGGCAGACTCCAGCAAACGTCGAACCTGCGTTTTTCAGGCCTTCCTGCAGCAAGGAAACAGCGCCTCTCGCTGTCTCTTCCGAATAGTCCATCTGAGCAAGGTCAAAATAGTAGATCAGGTCGTTATCCTTGATGTCGATCGAAAGACCGGCAGTTTTTTCAATCAGCTCGTCGAGCTCTGCCTTGATCTTCTCGTCATTCATGATGAATTTTTCGAGCGTCAGCGTCTCTTCGACGGCTTCTTCCGCAGTTTCGACCGCTTCTTCCGCGACTTCCTCGGCTTCCTTGACCGGTTCCGGTGCGGGTTCGTCCGAACTCTTGCTGCAGGCGGTCAGCAGCATGGCTGCGCTGACAGCAAGGATCAGCAACAGGATCAGCAATGTATTCTTCTTCATGTTTTCCTCCCGGTTTTCTTTATTTGCGGCACACAATGTGCACATCTAACTGAAAGTATACCCGATAATACTACGGCAGTAAATAGTGCGCTGCGGAAAGGACCGCGAGCAGCAAGACGTTGACCGCCGTGAATTCCAGCAGAAAGCGGCCTGCGCTTGCTCTTTCAGAATGCAGATAGAGCTTTAGGCTGATCAGGCTGGCCAGGCTTGCGATGGGCGTGCCCAGGCCGCCGATGTCGACACCGAGCAGCAGTTCTTTCGCTTTGTCCGTGAACGAGGACAGCAGCAGGGCGGCGGGCACGTTGCTGATCACCTGGCTCGCCAGCAGGGCAGTCAGGTATTCGCGTCCTTCCATCAGCTTTTCGATCAGGTCAGCGACGGAATCCATGCGCGCGAGGTTGCCCGAAAAGACGAAGAAGGCCACGAAGGTCAGAAGCAGCATGAAGTCCGCTTCCAGCAGGATGCCGCGGTCGAAGAACAGCAGTACGCCAATCAGGATGGCCAGCATGCCCTGCCAGGGCAGAATGCGCAGCACGGTGAGCAGGCAGACGCCGAACAGCGCCAGGTGCACGGCCAGCTCCTTTTTATCGATCTCGCGGTACTTGCCCAGGCGGATCTCCAGCGGTTCCTTCGGAAACACGAAGCATGCGGCTGAGACCAAAAGAAGCGACAGCATCCAGATGGGCAGAGTCATGGCTAAAAAGTCATCCATGGAGAGATCGTAGAACGAGTACAGGTACAGGTTCTGCGGGTTGCCCACAGGGGTCAGCATGCTGCCGAGATTCGCGGCGACAGTCTGCAGCACGACGATGCGGATCAGGTGCTTCTGCAGGCCGGACATCGTCAGCACGATGACCGCGAACGGCACGAACGTCAGCAGCGCCACGTCGTTCGTGATGAGCATGGAGCTGAAGAAACAAAGCAGTACGAGCAGGATGGCCAGCGTGCGAAGCCTGCCGGAGCGCTCGCAGACTTCCTGCGCCAGATGTTCGAACAGACCGGCCTGACGCAGGCCCGCAACGACTGTCATGAGGCAGTAGAGCAGGGCGAGGGTACGGAAATCGATATAGCCCGGATATTTACTGTCTGGCGGAACGAAAAAGCAGCTGACGAGCGCAGCAAGCGCCGCGACCGTCAGCACGGGTTCTTTTTTCAGGAATGATTTGATGCGGGTCATGCGTTAACGGATGAAATTGGTCCAGACTCTTTCTTCCTCTGCAGGTTTTCCGATGCCGGCAGCCTTCGCAGCTTCCATGCACTTCAGCAGATAGGCCATGTTGCGCCCGATATTGCGCATGGTCAGCAGACCTTCTGCGTCCTGCTTTGCCTGCTCGGCGTTGCTGCCGAAGATCATGTTCCAGTACGTGGACGAAACGATGGGCATTTCGCTGATGGACAGGTATTTGTTCAGGTCGTCCATGGTCGTGACCACGCCGGCTCTGCGGCACGCCGCGATGCACGCGCCGGGCTTCAGCCGGAACACGTGACCGCCCGCGTAAAACACGCGGTCCATAAAGGATTTCATGTTGCCGTTGGGACCCGCGTAATGGACAGGCGCACCGAATACGAAGCCGTCGGCTTCTTCTGCTTTATCTAAAAATTCGTTGACGATACCGCCGAATACACAGCGTCCGGTAACGCCGCATCCGCCGCAGCCGATGCAGCCGCCGACCGGATCCGTGCCGATCCAGAACACTTCCGTTTCGATACCTTCCGCCTGCAGCGTCTTCGCGATCTCATCGATCCCGACGCGGGTCGTGCCGTATTCGTGCGGACTCCCGTTTACCAGTAAGACTTTCATGATTGCCTCCTTTAATGCTTCTAAGAACGCAAATATTATATCACGGGAAGATATGATATGATTACAGCAGAAAGACAATTCAGGAGGCGTTTATGAATGTACGGTTGACGGAATACGAACAAAGCATGCTCCGGGGAGAGCAGGGCGAAGCCAAGCGGGTCGCGCTGGGAAAGATCATCGAACTGGCGGAGATCCTGGGCGCAGAAGAGCTTGTGCCGGTCACGAAGGCACATCTTTGCTGCGGCTCGGTCGCTTCGCCCGCGGATTTCCCGGACGGTGTGCTGGATAAGCCGGACATCCTCGCCATGGGCTACGACGACTGGCAGACGCTGCGCAAGTGCAGCGGGCTTGAACCTAAGGAGTTCCATCATTTCTGCGAGGATACGTTCGTGCTGGACGACGTGCACTGCACGGACAGCTTCGGCTGGGAATGGACGCAGCAGACGAAGGCGTTCTACGACAACAACATGCAGATCCTGAAAGGCGCGGCGGAGCACGGCGTCGTGGTCGGCAGCACCTGCGCCGTATCTGGCGGGCTGGGTTCCGGTGTTCGGCGAAGTCGTCGTGACCACAGAGAGCTCCAACGTGCTGTACAGCAATTCCGTGTTCGGCGCACGCTGCAACGGGGGCGGCGGCATCACGACGTTCTGCGCAGCCATCTGCGGCAGGACGCCGAAATGGGGGCTGCACCTGCCGGAGAACAGGCATGGCACGCACGTGTTCCATATGGACTGCGATCTTTCGACCAGACAGCGCTGGGACGTGCTGGGATTCGCTGTAGGCAAGAGGCTTGCTCCGAACGCGATCCCTGTCATCTGCGGAGATTTCGAACGACCGGATACGGTCAAACTCAAGAGCTTCTTTACGGCGTTGGCGACAGCGAGCGGCTGCGAGATGTGCCTGATCGTCGGCGTTTCTCCCGAGGCGCAGACATACGAAATGGCTATGGGCGGTCACGCGCCTGCAGCGGAATTAACGATCACGGACGCGGATCTGAACGGGGAGATCGACGCGCTGTGCCATCCCGAAAGCGGTCCGGTGGATTTCCTGCAGATCGGCTGTCCGAACATGACAGCGGACGAATTGCGGAAAGTCGCGCTTTACATGGACGGCAAAACAGTAAAAGAGGGCGTGCGGTTCTGCCTGTTCACGAACATCGCCCAGTACGCGATGGCGCAGGCATCCGGTACGATCGAAAAACTGGAGAAGACCGGAGCCAAAGTCCTGACGAGCGGATGCATCCTGCGGACGATCAATGTGGCGCGCGGCGCGAAGGGGATCGGCCTTTCCGCCGGAAAATTGACGATCTGCAGCAAGTCGGAGCAGACAGTGCCGGTCTGGTACGGCACGGACGAAGAAGTGTGCGACGCCGCGGTCAGCGGCTGGTGGGAGGTGAAGCACCATGCGTAAGGGGTTGGTTTTGCAAGGCAGAGGAGCAAAGGGTCCGGCTGTGGAAGGCTATGCGCTGGTCTGCCCCAACAGCATCCTGGGCTGGAACGGTCTGGATGCGCGCACGGGCGAGATCATCGAAGAAGGACATGTCCACAAAGGCGAGCGCATCACGGGCAAGATCCTCGTGATGCCGTGCTCGAGAGGGTCCATCGCCTGGTCGGACTATTTCGACGACTGCCGAAGGAACGGCGTCGGACCTATAGGCTTCGTATTTACGAAGATGGACTCCAAATGCGGCACAGCGGTGTTCGTCACGCAGATCCCCTGCGCGGCGGACTTCCCCGAAGGCGTCGATCCCTGCAACCTCATCCGCGACGGAGACTATATCCGGGTCGACGGCGATACCGGCAGGGTGGAGATCCTGGAAGAGGCAGAATGAGAGGAGGCACCATGGATAAGATCTTCTACAACGGAAAAGTTTATACGATGGAACCGGGCTGGAGTCCGCAGACTGCCGTCGCTGTGCAGGACGGCATCATCCAGCGCGTCGGCAGCGACGAAGAGATACTGGAGCTGAAAACCGAACAGACGCAGTTGATCGATCTGCAGGGGAAGACGATGCTTCCCGGGTTCACGGATTCGCACATGCACCTGCTGAGCTACGGATACAGTCTGGAAAAGGTGAATTTCTACAGCGCCGGATGCATCGACGATCTCGTGACCCTGGCAAAAGACTTCCTCGCGCAAAGACCTTATCTCACCTGGTTGCAGGGCAGGGGCTGGAATCAGGAATACTGGTCGGAAAACCGTTTTCCGACCCGCTACGATCTGGATAGAATATCGACGGACATCCCCATGTCGTTCACCCGCGCCTGCGGCCACATCATCGTCGTGAATTCCAAAGCGCTCGAGGTGATGGGGTCACGAAGGAAACGCCGCAGCCCTTCGGCGGGCAGTTCGACGTGGATGAGAGCGGGGAGCCGCTCGGCATCTTCCGCGAAGCGGCCCGCGATTTCGTGTACGACACGCTGCCGGATCTGACGGTAGACGACGTCAAACGCATGCTGAGGAACGGGATGGACGGGCTGGTGAAAGCCGGCATCACCGAGGTTCAGACGGACGACTTCGAGGCGCTGCCGGCAGGGCAGTATCAGAAGGTGCTGGATGCTTATCATCAGCTGGAAGACGAAGGCCTGCTGAAAGTGCGCATCTTCGAACAGTGCCTGTTGGCTTCCCAGCCGCTGCTGGAACAGTTCCTGGCCGAAGGACACTATACAGGCGAGGGGTCTCCCATGTTCCGCGTCGGTCCTCTCAAGCTGATGGCAGACGGTTCTCTCGGCGGCCGCACGGCTTATCTGGCACGTCCTTATGCGGATGACCCGTCCACGGAAGGCATCCCCGTCTTTACGCAGGAACAACTCGACAGACTGATCCTGACAGCGCAGGCCGGCGGCATGATGGCCGCGGTGCACTGCATCGGCTGCGGAGCCGCGGAGATGACCATGCAGGCGATCGAAAAGGCGCAGCTGGCTTGCCCGAAACCCGATCTGCGGCATGCCATCGTACATTGTCAAATCACGGATAAGGCTTTGCTGGAGCAGTTCGCGAAGCTCAACGTCCTCGCACACATCCAGCCGGCTTTCATCGACGACGATATCCCCATCGTGGAAGCGCGTGTAGGCAGGGAATTGACGCAGACTTCGTACAACTGGAAGACGCTGCAGGATTCCGGCGTGCATATCGCCGGCGGTTCGGACAGCCCGGTCATAGATTTTTCCGTAATGAACGGCATCTACTGCGCCGTGACCCGTCAGCGCCTGAACGGAGACCCTGCAGAAGGCTGGCTGCCGGATCAGAAACTGACAGTGGAAGAAGCAGTGCGCGCCTACACCATGGGCGGCGCATATGCCTCTTACGACGAGAGGGTGCGCGGCACGATCCGCAACGGCAAGTACGCCGACCTGGTCGTGCTGGACCGCGATCTCTTCGCGATCGACCCGGAAGAAATCAAGGACGTCAAGGTGGATATGACAGTCCTGAACGGACAGGTCGTCTACGGGAAATAGGAACGATGCAATACAAAACCCCTGCACTTCAACGGTGCAGGGGTTTCCTGTATTCATTAAACTACTTTTTGATCACCAGGTTCTCGATCTCGAAGCCTTCGGCCTCCAGCGCCTCACGGGTCTTCTGGACGTCGTCGTTCGGGTCGGTGATCACGTACAGCATGGCATCTTCGCCGGACTGGGTCATGGTGAAATGCGTGATATTCGTGCCTTCCGACGCGGTGATGGAGCCGATCTTCGTCATGACGCCGGGCTGGTTGGGAACGCGCATCACGAACTTGTTGCCCTTGGTGCGGCCGCCCATCATGTCGATCAGGGCGTCGAACAGGTCGCTGTCGGTAACGATGCCGACCAGTTTGCCGTTCTCTATGACGAGCAGCGAGTTGATGCGGTTCTCGCGCATCACGAGCGCCGCGTCTTCGATGTAATCGTCCGGGCTGCAGGTGACGACCTCGGAGACCATGGCGTCGGCCACGGTGATCTTCGAGAGCAAGTAGTTGATCTCGTAGACGCTCAGGGAAGTCGCCTTGCTCGGGGAGACTCTTTCGATATCTCTGTCGGTGACGATGCCGACCAGCTTTTCTCCGTCCAGCACGGGCACCTTTCTGAGCTTCTTGTCTCTCATCAGGCCGATGAGGGTATTGATGGATGCGCTCACCTGGATGGTGTACGGATCGCGGGTCATTCTATCTCTAACAAACATGGTATGCTCCTTTCTGTTCTACCCTTAATTCTATCATTCCTGCAGTCATTTTCAACAGAAAAGTCTTCAGATCTTTTCCCTCCAGAAGCTCCTGGTGAAAGGCAGCATGACCGCGTAGATCTCGAGTCTGCCCGCCAGCATCAGGAAGCACATCAGCAGCTGTGCCGGCTGGCTGAACGCGTGATATTCCGCATACATGCCCATGGCGCCTGCGCCGGTCCCGATGTTGCAGAGCATGGCGCCGGAAGCGGTGAAAGCCGTCTGGAAATCCGATACCGGGTCGAACGTCAGCAGGAAAGCGCCTGCGAGGAACAGCGCGAAGAACGACAGCGTGTAGGCGACGGAAGAGTTCGCGATATTTGTGGGCAGGGGTTTGCCGTTCGTCTTGATGGTCACGACCGCGTTCGGATGGATGCGCGTCGTAAAGCTGCGCCAGACCATCTTGCTCAGGATGACCACGCGGATCACCTTCAGAGCGCCGCCGGTCGAGGACGAGCAGCTTCCGATAAAGCTCAGTACTGTGAGGATCATCTTGGAGAACGACGGCCAGGCATTGAAATCCGCGCTGGAAAGGCCTGTCGTCGTCAGGAACGAAACGGCCTGGTAGCCGCCGAAACGGAACGATTCTCCCAGCGTCGCATACGTGTGATGGATGAACAGATCCGCAGTCACGAGCACCATGCCTCCAGCAGCGATGCCGAGGAACGCCTTCAGTTCCGTATTGTGGCGCAGCCGGTCGGTCTCCTTGCGCAGCAGCCGCACATACAGCGCGAAGTTGATGCAGGACAGCAGCATGAAGACTGCCAGAATGAGTTCGACCGCAGGCGTGGATATGTGCAGCAGGCCGTCGCTGTAGTTATGCATGCCGCCGGATGCGGACGTGCCGAAACTCAGGATGAACGAATCGAACCACTTCAATCCGCACAGCTTCAGCAGAAGGACCTGAACGACGGTCATCGCGATATAGAAAACATAGATCAGCCGGGCTGTGCTCTGCCTGGCGAACGAGATATTGTCGGTATTGATGGCTTCCGTTTCCGTGGACAGGATGGAGCTTTCGCGCTCGAACGTAGACGGCAGCATGGAACGCATCAGAACGAGGATACCGATGCCGCCGAGCCACTGCGAGAACGAGCGCCAGAACAGGATGGAGCGGGGCAGGCCGCTGACGTTCGTCAGGATGGTCGCGCCTGTCGTCGTATACGAGGAGATCGATTCGAACAGCGCGGAGATGAACGATTTCGTGACCCCGGTCAGCAGATAGGGCATGGCCCCCGCGAACGAGATGAACAGCCAGCTCAGCAGGATCAGCAGCATGCCGTCTTTTACCGTGATGTTGCGGTCCGCGTCGCGGTACAGCGTGGACAGCGTGGCGCCGATCGCCAGCGTGAATGCCGCGGGGATCAGGAAGCCCATGATGATCTGCGGGTTGCCGCCGAGCGCAGCAAGGAACAGGGGCACGGTCATGGCGAGCCCTGTAACGATCATCAGATGACCCAGTATTCTTGCGATGCTTCGTTTGTGCAGGATCATTTCTTACGGCTCCAGTAAACGGGTGTGAACAGCAGGATCACGGTAAACAGCTCCAGTCTGCCTGCGATCATCAGCACGGAGAGCAGCAGCTTGGCGGGAGCGGAGTAAAAGGCAAAGTTCTGTGTGGCGCCGACGGCTTCGAAACCCGGGCCGATGTTGGAAAGGCAGGCGATGACGCTGGACAAGGCCGTCGTCAGGCTGACGCCTTCCAGGGAGATGAGCGCCGTGGAGATGACGGTCGTGAACAGGAACAGGATGACGAAACCTGCCACGCCGGACATGGTCTCCGCGGAGATCGTCGTGTCTCCGACCTTGATGGGGGAGACCGCTCTGGGGTGCAGTTTGCGGAACACGCCGCGGCGCACGAGTTTGTAGACCAGGATGGCGCGGATGACCTTCATGCCGCCGCCCGTGGAACCGGCGCAGCCGCCGACGAGCATCAGCAGGAGCAGCACGAATTTGCAGGGCAGCGGCCACAGATCGAAGTCCGTGGTGCCGTAGCCTGTCGTGGTCATGATGGAACTCACCTGGAAGAATGCCGAACGCAGCGCTTCGGCGAAACCGTCGTAGAAATGGTGGATCATCAGCATGACCGTGATGAAAGCAGTCGAAACGCCGATGATGCCGACGTAGACCCGGAATTCCGGATCCTTGAAAATGCGGCCGGGCGTCTTGCGGTAGATGTTGCTGTACAAACTGAAATTGACGCCGCACATCATCATGACGATACCGATGACCCATTCGATGTAGCCGCTTCTGAACGCGCCGACGCTCGCGTTATAGCTGGAGAAACCGCCTGTGCCGACCGTGCCGAACGTATGCACGAGCGCGTCGAACAGGTCCATGCCGCCGAACAGGAGCAGCACGACTTCCATCCCGGTGATGACGAGATAGATCTTGTAGAGCGTGCGGGCCGTATCGTTGACCGTAAAGCTGATCTTGTCCATGGTCGGGCCTGTCGTCTCGGCGCGCATGATCTTCTGCCCGCCGATGCCAAGTTTGGGCAGGATCGCGATGGTGAGCACCAACACGCCCATGCCGCCCAGCCAGTGGGTGAAAGAACGCCAGAACAGGATGCCGCGCGGCAGATGTTCGATCTCCGTCAGGATGGTGGATCCCGTGGTCGTAAAGCCGGAAGCCGTCTCGAAATACGCGTCGACGATGTTCGGGATCGCACCGGACAGCACGAAGGGGATCGCGCCGATCAGCGACATGGCCAACCAGCTGACGCCCACGATGAAAAAGCCGTCCCGCATGCGCAGATCTTCGCTGCGCTGACTCGGGATCGAGCGCATCACGATCTGGCCGGCCAGGATGACCGGCAGCGCGCACAGCAGGAAGATCTTGAAGACGTCCCACTCTTTATAAACAGCAGACACCGCAGCGGGCAGGAGCATAGCCGCTCCCACGACGGACGCCACGGCGCTGAGTACTTTTGCGATAAGTTTCCGGTTTAATAACATTTAGTGCTTCAGAAGTCCTTCCAGTTTCGGTACGGACGAAAGCAGGGACAGGATGATGACCCTGTCTCCGACCTGCACTTTCGTGCGGCCTGTCGGGATGATGACGTCGTCGCCGCGGTGGATCGCCGCGATGATGACGCCCTCGGGGATATCCAGATCCAGCAGGGTCTTCTCGGTCAGAGGCATATGGCGTTCCGCCCAGACCTCGATGAATTCGGCCTGGCCCTGGATGAGCTGCGAGAAGATGACGATGCCGTCTTTCTGGATGAAGCGCAGGATATTGGACGCGCACATGTCCACGGGGTTGATGATCATGGACACGCCGAGCGTTTCGGTCAGGGACGCGTAGTTCTTGCGGCTGACCTTTGCCACGACTTCTTCGATGTTGTGCTGCTTCGCGGTCAGCGACAGCAGAAGGTTCTCTTCGTCGAAGCCGGTCGCCGCCACGAAAGCGTCCATGTCGTCCATGTTCTCTTCGCGCAGCAGGTTCGTGTCGGTCGCGTCGCCGTGGAGCACGAGTACGCCGTTCAGCTTGGCGGACAGCCATTCGCAGCGCGAACGGTCCACCTCGATGATCTTGACGGCTGCGCCGAAGTCGGACAGCATCTTCGCGAGGAAATAACCTGTCTTGCCGCCGCCGGCGATCATGACGCGCTTCAGATCCGTATAGACGACGTTTTCGTGGACCTTCTGGCTGATCTCCGTGATCCGCGCTTCCTGACCGATGATGTAGATCGTGTCGCCGGCCAGCAGTCTCGTGCTGCCGTTGGGCACGATGATCTTGCCGCCGCGCGAAACGGCCGCGATCAGCACGTCGGGCAGGATGCCTGGCAGGGCGCGCACCTGGGTGTCCACGAGGCCGGGGATCTTGTCGATCTTGAATTCCAGGATCGTGACCCCGTCCGCCAGGAACTTTCCGTCCTTCAGCGTGTATTTCTCGGTCAGGTACTTGTAGATCTCCTGCGCGCAGGCCAGGTCCGGGTTGACGATGTGGTCGATGCGCTGGGTCTTCATGATGAAGTCCAGCTGCTCCACGTGTTCCGGGGAACGCACCCGCGCGATGGTCTGCGGGCAGCCCAGTTCCTTGGCGAAACTGCAGATGACGATGTTGCGGTCATCCTGGTCCGTCGCCGCGATCAGAAGGTCGTACGTCCAGATCTTCAGTTCCTTCATGACTTCGACCTGCTTCGCGTTCGCCGCGACCGTCAGGACGTCATAGCGCCCGCTGACCTTCTGGATCAGCGCTTCGTCTTTGTCGATCAGTGTGATCTCATTTCCGCCGCCCAGCAGGGCTTCTGTGATGGCGAGCCCGAGCTTTCCGGCTCCTACGATTGCTACTTTCATGTTTGCCTCAAATAATCATTGAGGGCGGCTTCAAGCCGCCCGGATCCTATTCTTCTTCTTCGTTTATACGGTTTGCCTTTTCGTAATGTTCCGCCAGTTCTTCCGCCTGGTCCTTTACGTTCTCCATCTCAGCCTTGGCTGCAAGCTCTGCCTTCAGCTTCTCGAGTTCGTCCTCTTCGAGCGGGAAATGCGCGCCGCACTTTCTGCACGTGACGGAATAATACATCTTGCGGCGGGCATGTGTGGCCAGGTCCATCGTAACGAGCGTGATCGCGACGAGCGCGATGATGACGTTCAGCACTCTGAGCATGACGAGAACGCCGATCAGGGCCATCAGGATGGCATCTCTTGCGAGCAGGCCCTTCGTCTTTTTTGAATAGCGGTAGCGCTTGCCTTCGTGTTCGGCCGTCGTGCCGCAGAACGGGCAGGTCGCGTAAAAATAGTTGTCGTCGCTCAGACGCTTCTCGAACAGTCCTTCTTCGTCGCGCACGCTTTCCGGATTCAGGAACAGTTGCTTTTTACGGAAAAAGTCGCCTCTTTTACCGGGGATAGTCGTCAGGTCGACCGCACCGTTCTCGAAGCGCTTGATGCCGAGCAGTTTTTCCGTTTCTGCCTGGC
This sequence comes from Bacillota bacterium, assembly GCA_017557505.1. Classification (GTDB taxonomy): domain Bacteria; phylum Bacillota; class Clostridia; order Peptostreptococcales; family Anaerovoracaceae; genus RUG11894. Next base: position 64,063 of record JAFYYP010000007.1, read on the forward strand.
GTTCCTCTTCAGGCAGGGATTTGATATATTCGATCTGCTCCTCTGTGAGATACATCTCCAGAGATTCTTTCTGTTTTGCCATTCGTCACAGCCTCCTGTCGGGAAATGATTATTTAACAGTATACCACAAAAGAGTAGCCTTGTCCGCTTTTTATTGATTGTACGCTATGGTATAATCATTTGGTTAGACTTAAGAAAGAGGTACCTCATGAGTAAACCCATCGTAGCGATCGTGGGACGCCCCAACGTGGGCAAATCCACGTTTTTCAATAAGATCGTCGGACGGCGCATTTCCATCGTGGAAGATACGCCCGGCGTGACCCGCGACAGGATCATCGCGGAAGCGGAATGGACGGGTCACCATTTCTTCCTGATCGATACCGGCGGCATCGAACCGGATTCCAAGGAAGTCATTCCCGCGCAGATGCGCATGCAGGCGGAACTCGCCATGGACATGGCGGACGTCATCCTGTTCCTCGTGGACGGGAGGGAAGGCCTGACGACCGCGGACGAAGAAGTCGCGGCCATGCTGCGCCGCAAGGGCAAGGACGTTATCCTGGTCGCCAACAAGATCGATACGCCGAAGATGCCCGATCATTATTACGATTTCTATGAACTCGGCCTGGGCGAACCGTTCGCGATCTCTTCCACGAACCAGCTGGGTCTTGGCGACCTGCTCGACGAGATCGTCGGGCGCTTCTCCGAAAAATCCATGGCGGAAGAAGAGGAAGACGACATCAAGATCGCGATCATCGGCAAACCGAACGTGGGCAAGTCTTCGATCGTGAACGCCTTTGTGGGCGAAGAACGCGTTATCGTCAGCGATATCGCCGGCACGACGAGGGATTCGATCGACACGCCTTTCGAAAAGGACGGCGTCAAATATACGCTGATCGACACCGCCGGGATCCGCCGCAGAAGCAAGGTGACGGACGACGTGGAGAAATTCTCCGTCGTGCGTGCCGTTGCGGCCATCGAACGCTGCGACGTGGCGCTGCTCGTCATCGACGCGACAGAAGGCGTCACCGAGCAGGACAAGAAGATCGCCGGCATCGCGCACGAAGCCGGCAAGGGCATCGTCGTCGTCGTGAACAAGTGGGACCTCGTGACGAAGGAGACCAACACCATGCGCGACTATGAACGCAAGGTGAAGGGCGAACTCGTGTTCATGAGCTATGCGCCTGTTCTGTTCACGTCCGCGCTGAAAGGGCAGAGGCTGCCTCAGGTGATCGAGACCGCGAGAAACGTTGCCGAAATACGCGCCATGCGGGTTTCCACGGGTCAGCTGAACAACCTGATCCAGGACGCCATGATGATGAACAATCCGCCGAGCGACAAAGGCCGCCGGCTGAAGATCTACTACGTGACCCAGGTGGGCGTCAAGCCGCCCCTGTTCAGCTTCCAGGTGAATAACCGCGAACTGATGCATTTCTCGTATTCGAGATATCTGGAGAACAAGATCCGCGATGCGTACAGCTTTGCCGGCACGTCCATCAAGTTCGTGTTCCGCGAGAAAGGGGAAAAGGACGATGTTTAATGTCTGGGCCATCCTGGCCTGCATCGCAGCGTATTTTCTGGGCAACGTCTCCCCGGCCATCCTCGTCAGCCGCGCGATCGGCGGCAAGGAGGGCGATATCCGCAAGCAGGGGTCCGGCAACCCGGGCACGACGAACATGCTGCGCGTCTACGGCAAAAAAGCCGCCGCGGTGACGCTGCTGATCGACGTGCTGAAAGGCGTCGCTGCCGTGCTGATCGGCCGCGCTTTAGGCGGCGAACCTCTGGCGTATCTGTGCGGTTTCCTCGTGGAGCTCGGTCATATGTATCCGGTGTGCTGGGGATTCAAAGGCGGCAAGGGCATCGCCACAGGGTTAGGCATTCTGCTGGCCATCTCGCCGGTCTACGGCCTGCTGGAACTGGCTGTAGCGGTGATCTTTTTCGTCGCCACGAAGATGGTCTCGCCCGGATCGCTGGCTGCCGCAGCCGCGCTGCCCATCCTGGCCCATTTCTTCGCGCCGGGATTCTTCTGGTACGCATTGATTCTTGGAATCATCGTAATATACAAGCATAGGAGTAATATTAAAAAGCTGATCAACCACGAAGAGAGCAAGATCAGTTTTAAGAAATAAAGCATCGGCTGAGGAGCCGGGCAAACCAAGTGAGGTCGTCTGCAAGCGCCGGAGCGCAGCGACAGAGCGAGCCGAGCGGGTTTGTCCGGTCCGAAGACGATACGGAGGAATAAGAATGAGCAAACAAATCGCTGTTATAGGCGCAGGCAGCTGGGGCACCGCCCTGGCGAAGACGCTGGCCCTCAACGGCCATTCCGTCCGCATGTGGGACCTCGATACCAAGCACCTCGAAGAGATGCAGGCGAACCGCGAGAACGTAAGATATCTGCCCGGGGTCAAACTGCCCGATTCCGTAGAGATCTGCATGGAAGAGCGCGAATGCCTGAAGGATGCGGACCTCGTGCTGTTCGGCGTGCCTGCCCAGCATTTCCGCGTCGCGTTCCAGATCGCGCTGGCGCTGATGCCCGAAGACGCCCTGGTCGTGAACGTGGCCAAGGGCATCGAACAGGCGTCGCTGCAGCGCATGTCTGAGATCGCGTATTCCGTCAAGCCATCCGTGAAGTATGTCGTGCTGTCCGGCCCTTCGCATGCCGAGGAAGTCGGCCGCGAGATGCCGACGACCGTTGCGGTCGCTTCGAAGGACATGGATCTGGCCCGCGAGGTGCAGGATATCTTCATGAACGATTTCTTCCGCATCTACACGAACAGCGACGTGGCAGGTCTGGAACTGGGCGGTTCCCTGAAGAACATCATCGCGCTTGGCGCAGGCATCGCTGACGGTCTGGGCTACGGCGACAACGCCAAAGCCGCCATGATGACCCGCGGCATCGTCGAGATGACCCGTCTGGGGGTCAAGCTCGGGGCGAAACCCGAGACCTTCTCCGGCCTGTCCGGTGTGGGCGACCTGATCGTCACGTGCTGTTCCATGCATTCGCGCAACCGCCGCTGCGGCATCCTGATCGGCCAGGGCATGGAGCCCAAGGAAGCCGTGAAGGAAGTCGGCATGGTCGTCGAAGGTATGTACACGGCCGACGCTGCGTACCGGCTGGCGAAGAAACTGGGCGTCGAGATGCCCATCACGGAAGCGATCTATAAAGTCGTACAGGGCGAGGTTTCTGCGGCAGACGCGGTGCACGCCCTGATGACCCGCGCCAGAAAAGGCGAGAACGAAACTTTGGTAAAGGACCTGCTGTAATGCCGAAAACCTATCACATCATCACGTTCGGCTGCCAGATGAACGAGCGCGACTCCGAAACACTTGCCGGCATGCTCGAGGCGGATGGATTTGTCAAAACAGAAGATAAAAACGCGGCAGACGTCGTCATTCTGAACACCTGCAGCGTGCGTGAGAACGCGGACAAGAAGTTCTTCGGCGTACTCGGTCAGCTGAAGCATCCCAAAGAAGACGACCCGACTAAGACGGTCTGCGTCTGCGGCTGCATGATGCAGCAGCAGCACGTCATCGATACGCTGAAGCAGAAGTATCCGTGGGTGGACCTCGTGTTCGGTACACACAACGTGTCCGAATTCCCGAAACTGCTGCGGGGCGTGCGCGAGACGAATTCCAAAGTCGTCGAGGTCTGGGAGGACGGCCGTGCCATCGCGGAAGGCCTGCCGGCCGCAAGAGAATATCCGTTCAAGGCGTTCGTGAACATCATGTACGGATGCAACAATTTCTGCACGTACTGCATCGTGCCGTATACGAGAGGGCGCGAAAGAAGCAGAAGACCGGAGGATATCCTGGCTGAAGTGAGAGACCTGGCGGCGCACGGCTGCAAGGAGATCACGCTGCTGGGCCAGAACGTGAACTCCTACGGCAAGGTGAAGCACGGAGAAGGCAGCTACTGCTATCTGGAAGAACCGGAGGGGCAGGGCGTCGATTTCGCGAAGCTGCTGCGCATGGTGGATGAAGTGAGCGGCATCGAACGCATCCGCTTCATGACGAGCCACCCCAAGGATCTGTCGGACGATCTCATTGAAGCGTTCCGCGACTGCAAACATCTGTGCCATGCGTTCCATCTGCCCGTGCAGAGCGGCAGCGACGCCATCCTGAAGAAGATGAACCGGCACTACGACCGCGAAAAGTATTTCGAAAGGGTGGAAAAACTGAGGGAAGCCTGTCCGAACATCGCTTTATCGACCGATATCATCGTCGGATTCCCGGGGGAAACAGAAGAAGATTTTCTGCAAACCATGGACCTGGTGCGCAGAGTCCGCTACGATTCGGCCTTCACGTTCCTGTATTCGGTGCGCAGAGGCACGCCGGCCGCGGCGATGGAAGATCAGGTGCCCGAAGACGTCAAGCATGAGCGGTTCAACCGCCTGATCGAACTGGTGCACGAGATCCAAGAAGAAAAGGCAGCGGAGGATCAGGACAAGATCCTGCCGGTGCTGATCGAGGGGTATTCGAAAACAGATAAGAATATGCTGACAGGCCGCACGGAAAGCGGCAAGACCGTGGATCTGCCGGGCGGTCCGGAGCTGATCGGACAGATCGTACCCGTGCGGATCACGAAGGCGCAGACTTTCTCCTGCTACGGGGAAGTCGCGGAATAGACTAACTCAACGCTTCGTACTCATCCTTCAGCATCGACATCAGGTGCACGTCGTACAGTTTGCCGTTCTTGCGGCAGTTGCGGCGCAGCACACCTTCGTATTGAAAGCCCAGCGACAGGTACAGCCCTGCTGCTGGGTTTCCTGTATAGTGGTCCAGATAGAAACGTTCCAGTTTCAGGTCTTCGAAGGCGCACTTCATGATCGCCAGCATGGCCTGTTTGCCGTAGCCTTTGCCGCGCAGGGCCGGATCGGCGATGTAGATGCGCCACAGTTCCGCTTTCCATCCTTCGATGATGTCGCACAATACGACGCGCCCGATCGGCGTGCCGTCTTTGAAGCAGATGGTCAACTGCATGCTGGCCGGGTCATCGCAGTCTTTTCGAAACTTCTCCGAGACCTCTTCGAGCGTCTGCCCGTCCCGGATGCTGAAGAACTCCGTCACGGCAGGCTGCAGCTCCCATTCGTAAAACGTATTCAGATCTTCGAAAACAGAAGGGCGGAGGATCAGGTCTTCCGTTTTCAATACGGGTTCCTTCAAAATAAACACCTCTACAGAATATCCGAGATCAGGCGGCCGATGCTCTCCTTGACCCTCACAGACGTGGGGCGTTGGGCGTAGAGTACAGGCGTTAAGTGCGTAGACTGTTCCATGTCGCGGACGAACGCGCTGCGCAGCTGGGTCGCGATATCCCTGTCATAGACGACCGCGTTGCACTCGAAGTTCAGCTTAAAGCTGCGGATATCGAAATTCGCGGAGCCGACAGAGCACACTTCGTCGTCCACGGTGATGCACTTGCTGTGCAGAAAACCTTTGTTGTAGATATAGACCTTTACGCCGCATTCCATCAGGGAAGCGGCGTTGTTGTACGTGACCCAGTACACGAACGGATGGTCGGGTTTGTTCGGGATCATCAGACGCACGTCGATGCCCGACAGCGCGGCGGTCTTGAGCGCTTCGAAGATGCTCTGGTCCGGGATGAAATAGGGGGTCTGGACGTACACGTTCTTTTTTGCTGTCGTGATCATCTTCAGGTAGACCCGCTTGATCTCTTCCTCCGGGCTGTCCGGTCCGCACGAAACGATCTGCACGCCGCTGCGGCCTGCGGGGATCAGCACCTTGTAGTCCATCTCGTCGCCTTTGAAATCCTCGCCGCTCGCGTACTTCCAGTCCATGAGGAAACGGGCATCCACGTCTTCGACGCAGCCGCCGACCAGACGCAGGTGCGTGTCGCGCCAGCCGCTGAATTTCTTGGATCTTCCTTCGTATTCGGACGCGACGTTCAGCCCGCCCACGTAGGCGACTTTCTCGTCGATGACGACGAGTTTGCGGTGGTTGCGGTAGTTCGGACGCAACTGGATCTTAAAAATATTGGCGGGGAAGAAGAACGCGACTTTGCCGCCGGCGGCCTTCAGCCCCTTCAGGTGCTTTTCGCGGATCTGCATGCTCCCCATGGCGTCCAGCAGCAGGCGCACTTCCACGCCTTCTTCCGCCTTTTTGCGCAGCGCGCGCAGGATGCGCAGGCCCACGTCGTCGGGCTTCATGATGAAGTACTCCATGTTGATGAACTTCTCGGCCGCTTCGAGGTCGCGTACGAGCTGGTCGAACTTCTCTTTGCCCTCCGTAAAGACGCGCACGCCGTTGTTCTGGGAATAGAACGACATGGCATGCACCTGGTTGAGGTAGATGAGATCCTTCCACTTTTCGCCTTCCGGATTCAGGTGTTTGTACCGGCCGTAGGCCATGTCGTCCATCTGGATGCTGAGCTCTTCGCCGGCTTTCTGCATCTCGAACCGCGTCTGTTTGAACAGCTTCTGCCGCGTGATGTTCTGCGAGAGGAAGAAGTAAAGAAAAATGCCCACGCCAGGCAGCAGATTGATGACCATGAGCCAGGCCAGCGTGGCCGAGGGACTCTTTCTTTCGAGAAAAATGACCGCAAAACTCAGCACGAGGTCGATGACGAAGATCGTCAGGACGATCGCGGAGGGGGAATTCTCATAGATTTGGATCAGTCTGTATAAGGCAGTGAGCATTCGATCGTTGGGAAGAATATCTTACAGCAGCGCGTTAAGCGCCTCCTTGAACGTCAGTTCGTCCACGGCGCCGTCGATGCGCTTCAGCATCTTGCCGTTCTTGAAGAACATAAAGCAGGGGATGCCGAGGACTCTGTTCTGGATGGCCAGCTTCTTGTGTTCGTCGACGTTGACCTTGCAGAAGCGGATGCCGTCATACTCCATGGCGCAGGCTTCGAAAACGGGGATCATGCTCCGGCAGGGACCGCACCAGTCGGCATAGAAGTCCACGACGGCGGCGGAAGATCCCGTCGTGATGGGCCCGTAAGTTTCTTCAGTCAGATAAATGATATCGCTCATCGGTTTCACCTCCTGTCACGTTTGCAACATATTATAGCGATTCATCATAACACGCATCGAAAGCCCTTGCAAGGGTAGCGCACCGGGCGAAAAGATGGTATCATAAATCGTTAAGGAGTTTGCTATGCAGAGATTTTTCGACAGAAGGGCGCTGCTGCTCATTCTGATCCTCATTTTCCTGGGACCTGTCCAGGCGATCATGAACAACGGACTGTCCGGCCTGACCGACTGGATCGTCAGTACGCTCATCACGATCCCGGGCATTATCGTCGGACTGTCGTTCCACGAATACGCCCACGCGATGGTCGCGTACAAGTGCGGCGACGTGACCCCGAAGATCATGGGCCGCTGCACGGTGGAACCGCAGGCGCACGTCGACCTGATGGGCATCCTGTCACTGCTGTTCATCGGCTTCGGCTGGGGCAAGCCCGTCGTCGTGAATCCGCGAAATTTCAGGAACAGAAGAAGAGACAGTATCCTCGTCGGCATCGCAGGGGTCACGATGAATTTCATCGTCGCGCTCGTGTTCGGGCTCATCCTGAAGATCCTGGTGACCGTCGCGCCCGCCATTCTGACGACCAGCTTCGGCCATACGATCTTCATGGTGTTCTATTACGTGATCATCATCAACGTTTCGCTGATGCTGTTCAATCTGCTGCCGGTACCGCCGCTGGACGGCTTCAACGTCATCACGGAGATCTTCCATCTCGAAAACACGAAGTTCCATCACTTCGTGTACCGCAACAGCATGGTCATCCTGCTTGCGCTCATCATCCTGGACGTGCCGCACATGCTGCTGACCCGTCCGCTGTATGCCATCGTCAGTTCCATTACTGATACCATATTTCATATTTTTTAGGAGATCTGTTTTATGAAGACCAAAACTGTAAAGGATTATACCGATTACGCGGTCGAGAAGGCCTGCGAGCTCCTGGCGATCAACAGCCCGAGCGGCTACACCGATGAGGCGGCCGACTGGATCATCGCGCAGTTCAAGGAACTGGGCTACAAGGCGAAGAAGACCGTCAAGGGCGGCGTCACTGTTGACCTCGGCGGCAAGAACGACAAGGACGGCCTGCTGATCATGGCGCACTTCGATACGCTGGGCGGCATGGTGCGCACCATCAAGGAAAACGGACGGCTGAAGCTCACGGCGCTGGGCAGCTTCCACTGCGAAACGGCCGAGACCGAGTGCTGCATCATCAAGACGAAGTTCTCCGGCGAGTACGAGGGAACCTATCAGGTCGAGAACGCTTCCGCCCACGTCAACGACGATCTGGCGGCAGCCAAGAGGGATTTCAAGACCATGGAAGTCGTGATCGACGAGGACGTCGACTGCGTCGAAGACGTGCAGGCGCTGGGTATCCAGGCCGGCGACTTCGTATTCTTCGACCCGCGCACGAAGGTGACGAAGAGCGGCTACATCAAGAGCCGTTTCCTCGACGACAAGCTGTGCTGCGGCATTTTCCTCGCGTTCGCGAAGTACTTGAAGGACAGCGGTAAAGTGCCGGAAAGACATTTATACATGCAGTTCACCTGCTTCGAGGAAGTCGGCCACGGCGCGGCGAGCTACTGCCCGAAGGGGGTCACCGAGATGCTGTCCGTCGACATGGGCTGCGTCGGCGAAGGCCTGACCTGCACTGAGCACATGGTATCCATCTGCGCGAAAGACAGCTCCGGCCCGTACAACTACGCGGTCGTCAAGGGTCTGGAAGAGGCCGCGATCCGCGCGAAGGCGGATTACGCCGTGGACATCTATCCGAGCTACAGTTCGGATGCGTCCGTCGCGGTGTGCGCGGGCTTCGACGTCCGCCACGGGGTCATCGGCCCGGGCGTCTACGCGTCGCACGGTTATGAGAGAAGCCACAAGGACGGCGTATGCAACACGCTGCTCCTGCTGAACGAATACATTCAATAATCAAAAGGGGGTACTAACATCATGGATTACAGACAGTACAACATTGTAACGGAGCCCTGCCGCACCATGCGTGCGCTGGCCCGCCAGGCGTTGAAGGGCAGATGGCTCGAGAGCTTCATCTTCCTGATCGTGATCGCGGCGATCACCTCGGTCCCGCCCATGATCCTCAACCGCACCGGTTCGCAGCTCCTGGGCTTCATCGCCAGCGTCTATTCGATGCTGATCGCAGGACCGCTCGCGCTGGGCTCGGCCTGGTATTTCCTGAAGCTGTTCCGCCAGAGGGCGGGCGGCCTGGACGACCTGAAGTACGGCTTTGCCTATGCACAGAAGGCGATCGTGCTCTACATTATCATGATCGTCAAGATCTTCCTGTGGTGCCTGCTGCTCATCGTGCCCGGCATCATCGCGGCCATCCGCTACAGCATGGCGTTCTACATCCTGGCCGATGACCCGAATAAGAACCCGGCCCAGTGCATCGCGGAAAGCTGCGAGCTCATGCGCGGCAACAAGTGGAAGTACTTCCTGCTGGGACTGAGCTTCATCGGCTGGTTCATCCTAGCAAGCATTCCGGAAGGCTCCGTGCGGACCGCGCTCATGCCCGACATGACGAACGTCAGCATGAGTTCGGCCATGGATCTGCAGGAGTACTTCAACACGGCGCTGAGAGTCGCTTCCAGCCCGCTCGTACTGCTGGCGTCGATCCCGACCTACATCGTGCAGGCCTATCAGAACACGGCGTACGTCTGCTTCTACGACCTGGCCAACGGCAACCTGTCCATCGGCAACTATGACTACGCGGCTGCGAACGGCAGAGTGGAAGATCCGTTTACCGGCGAAGACGTGAAGTTCACAGATGTGCCGACGGAAGTCGTGCACGAAGACCTGCCTGAGACGTTCGACGATCCCGAGCTGAAGGCGGCAGAAGACAAATACAACGACAACATCTACGGAGAGTAAGAGATGAAGCGGGAGACCTTTCTCTATGAATACGTGGAGCTGCTGCGCGCGGAGGATATTCTGGACGCGGAACCTTCGCGGGAGCTCGGCTTTACGTCCGTGCAGCATCTGACGTTCGACTCGAGGACCTGCGTCCCCGGGACGCTGTTCGTATGCAAAGGGGAGGGATTCAAACCCGAATACCTCGATAAGGCGTTCGAAGCCGGCGCGTTCTGCTACGTTTCGGAAGTGCGCTACGCTGGCGGAAAGCCTGCGATCGTCGTCTCGGACATCCGCCGGGCCATGGCGCTGATGGCGGAGCTGTTCTACGGCACAGAGGAGCGGTCGTTCAAACTGATCGGACTGACCGGCACGAAGGGCAAATCCACGACGCTTTATTTCATCAAGAGCGTGCTGGACGCCTGGTACGCCAAAGACGGCAAGCGCATCGGCTTCCTGTCGACGATCGATTCGTACGACGGCGTAGAGGAGTTCGAATCTCATCTCACGACGCCCGAGGCACTGACCCTGCACGAACACTTCCATCATGCGGAAACGGCCGGACTGCCGGCTTTTGTCATGGAGGTGTCGTCACAGGGGCTGAAATATGACAGAACGTACGGCGTGGAATTCGACGCCGGTGCGTTCCTGAACTACGGACTGGACCATGTGGGGAAAGGCGAACACACGGACGAGGAGGACTACATCTCCTCGAAGCTGAAGTTCTTCAGCCAGTGCAAAAACGTCTTCCTGAACCTCGATACGGCCCGGCTGGAACGCATCATGGACGCCGCGAAGGACGCGGGCTGCCATATCATCACGTATTCGGCGCTGGGCAACCCGGAAGCGGATTTCCGCGCGGAAGACGTGCATAAAGAGAACGGCTGCACGGTTTTCACGCTGAAAAACCGTGAAAACGAACCCGTCATGACGTTCTCGATCAGCATCCCGGGTTCGTTCAACGTGGAGAACGCGATGGCGGCCATCCTTCTGTGCCGCTGGCTCGGCGTGCCCGCCGGCGTGATCGCGGACGGGCTGAAGGACGCGCGCGCCAAAGGCCGCATGGAAGTGTTCGAAAATAAGGAAAGGGAAGTGGTCGTCATCTCCGACTACGCCCATAACATCTTGAGCTTCGAAAAGCTGTATGAGGCGGTCCGCGAAGACTATCCCGGCTGGCGCGTCGAAGGCCTGTTCGGCTGCCCGGGCGGCAAGGGTCTGTCCCGCCGGACAGAGCTGCCGGAGGCGGTGGCGAAGTACGCGGACTTTGTATGGGTCACGGAAGAGGATCCCGGTCTGGACGACGTCTCCGCGATCTGCCGCACGCTGCAGGAAAACCTCGCGAAACACGGCTGCCCGTGCGAAATTGTGGAAGACAGGGAAGAGGCTGTGCGCAGAGCCATCACGGAGGCCAAGCCCAAGACGGTCATCGTCATGACAGGCAAAGGCCGCGAAGAATATATGCACCGGGGCAACGATTACGTGCCCATCGAGTCGGATTCCGCGATGGCGGAACGTTTTCTGGCAGAATAGGAGGCAGAGATGAGCAGATTCAGCGTGATCGCGAGCAGGAATGGCGAAAGCCGCATGGTCGGCCGCTACGGGACGTTCGAAGACGCCTGCGGCGCGGCGGAAAGCATGCTCCGGCAGGGCAGCGGCCTGGGCTTCCATTTCAAGTGTAACATCCTGTGCGACGACAAAGAGTTCTTCTGGGTGAATTCGGACGCCATCGGTACGGGGGAACTGGTGGATCTGCTGGACGAATGGAACCAGCTTGAGGATGAACCAGGCTATGCCGGCGCAGACCGGGACGGCAAGCGTGCCTGGGTGCGCGAAGCCTTAAGATCCGGCCGGCTGGTCGCGACAGGCGAAGCCGTGGCGATCATCCCGGAAGAATAGGAGGCATCTATGGTACTGAAATTCAAGGAGATGGATGACACCATCCAGCATGAGGCCAGGGGCGGCAAGGGAGATATCTTCTCGAAGCTTTTTGCGGACGATATGGTCAAGGTCATGGTCGGGCGGATGGCGCCCGGCTGCAGCATCGGCTTCCATCAGCATGAGGACAGCTGCGAGATGATCTACGTTCTGGAAGGGGAAGCGGACTTTCTGTACGATGACGGAACGGAGATCGTACGCGCCGGCGAGTGCCAGTATTGCCCGAAAGGACATTGGCATTCCATGCGGAACAACAGCGAGAAAGAAGTCATTTATTTCGCGGTCATCCCGAAACAATAGTTTTCAGGCAATATAAAACACAGGTCTGCTGCGGCGGACCTGTGTTTTTTTTCTTTCTTACAGTTCGATCTTCTCGAAGCGGCCCAGGTTGTAGGAGATCTCTTCGGGCATCAGCTCCGGGAAACTATCCAGACCGTACTCGTGCGAGACGGCGCCGAGCTTTTCGGCCCGCATCTCGGTAAAGGCTTCCAGCAGGGTGCAGGGGTCGCCGTCGAGGGACGCGCCGGCCTCCTCGTGCAGCCAATTCCTCAGTTTGTACAGCTCTGCGATGAAGTCTTCGCGGTTCTGCGCTTCATCCAAGTCCTCAGCCAGCAGGAGCAGTCGCTGTTCCATGGCGTCGAGGGCTTCCGTCAGATCTTCGGCGGAAAGCTCTTCAGGGATGGCATTCATTAGCTCCGCCAGATAATTCTCCGCAAATTCTCCCGCGTTTTCCGCGCGGATGGCAGAAAGCGCATGGCGGAACAGGTCCTCGGAGATCTCTTCGTCAGCCTCCATCAGGTCCGCCAGTTGTTCGAAATATTCCACGTCTTCCGGACGGTCGATCTCCAGAAGTTCGTATAATTCTTTTTCAGTCATTTTTCTTCTCCCAAAAACGCTTGAATTCCTTATAATTATACCATTTGCAAAGAATCTGTGGTATAATATTTTGGTTAATTTTGACCTTGGAGGTACCCACATGGCAAAGGACAGAAAAGACACACCCATAGAATACACCTGGAACATCGAAGCGATGTATGAGATGGCTTCCGGATGCGAGAAAGACCTGCAGGCCTGCCTGGAGCTCGCGGAAAAGTACAAGGAGTATCAGGGCAGCCTGGACAACGGTCCCAAGACGCTGCTGGCTGCGCTGCGCGACAGGGATACGATCGAACGCAAGCTCAGCAAGGCTGCGAATTACGCGTTCCTGAGAAAGTGCGAAGACAACCGCGTCGCGGAATTCCAGGCTCTTTCGGACAGGGCGATGATGACCGTCGGCCGCGTGCTGGAAGCGACGAGCTTCTTCGAACCGGAGCTGGCGGGCATTCCTGAGGATAAACTGCGCGGTTGGATCGAAGCCGAACCCGGTCTTGCCGTCTATGCGCACTTCCTGGACGAGATCGTGCGCAAGCGCGCGCACATCCTCTCGAACGAAGAGGAAAAGCTGCTGGCGCAGCTGACGGAAGTTTCCCAGGTCATGGACGATACCTACACCATGCTGTCCGACGCGGACTTCAAGTTCGGCACCATCCTTGACGACAAGGGTGAAGAGGTCGAAGTGACCCACGGAAGCTACATCGGTCTGCTGAACAGCAAGGACAGAAGGGTGCGTAGAGAGGCGTACGAGCACATGTACGCGCAGTACGAGGCCTACCGCAACACCGTGGCTTCGCTGTACTCCTACAGCGTCAAACAGGACGTAGCTATGGCGCGCATCCGCAAGTTCGGATCCTCGCTCGAAGGCGCCGTGTTCGACGACAACGTTTCGACCGACGTGTACAACAACCTGATCGACGTGGTCAACGCCCATCTGCCGGCCATGCACCGCTACGTGGCGCTGCGCAAGAAGCTGCTGGGTCTCGAAGACCTCGCCATGTACGACATCTACGTGCCCGTGATGGATACGCCTGAAGAGGACATCCCGTACGAGACGGCACAGGCTATCATCGACGAGGCGCTGACGCCTCTGGGCGCCGAATACAGACAGATCGTCCGCGACGCGTTCGCGAGCCGCTGGGCGGACGTCTACGAAAACGAAGGAAAGACGAGCGGGGCGTTCTCCGCGGGCTGCTACGACAGTATCCCGTACATCCTGCTCAATTACAATAACAAGCTGGACGACGTGTTTACCGTCATCCACGAGATGGGCCACTCCATGCAGACCTGGTATTCCAACCACAATCAGGAGCCTGTTAATGCAGAGTACCCGATCTTCACGGCGGAAGTCGCGAGCACGGTGAACGAATCGCTGCTGTACCGCCACCTGATCGCCAACGCGAAGGACGACCTGCAGAAGGCCTACCTCATCAACCAGTACCTGGACGGCTTCAAGGGCACGATCTTCCGTCAGACGCAGTTCGCGGAATTCGAACGCGACGTGCACGCGGCGATGGAGGCGGGCGATATGCCCACGTGCGATTCCCTGTGCGAGCTGTACGGGCAGCTGAACGCGAAGTACTACGGGCCGGACGTCAATTACGACGATCACATCGCCATCGAATGGGCGCGCATCCCGCACTTCTATAACGCTTTCTACGTGTACAAATACGCGACCGGCTACTCCGCCGCGACGGCGATCTCCAAGAAGATCCTCGAAGAGGGGCAGCCGGCAGCGGACAACTATATCAAGTTTCTGAAGTCCGGCGGCTGCGACTACCCGATCGAACTGCTGAAACTCGCCGGCGTGGACATGAGCACCACAGAGCCCATCGAGGCTGCAATGGCAACGTTTGAAGAGCTTCTGGACGAACTGGAAAGACTGATTGGTTAACATGAAAAATATTTACGTCTACCGCAATCCCGGCGCCGATACGGCTGCCGTTGCGGACGAACTGAAGGAAAAACTGAAAGCTGCCGGCTTTACCGTCCCGGAGGAATTCGGCCCTGAAGTCGAATTTGTCTGCGTGGTCGGCGGCGACGGCACGTTCATGCACGGGCTGCGCGAGTGCGGCTTTCCCGACATTCCGTTCGTGGGGGTCAACACGGGGCATCTTGGCTTCTTCCAGGAGTTCCAGCCCGAAGACCTCGACAAGCTGGTCGACCTTATCCGCACGGAAGAGTTCCGCGTACAGCGCCACCGCCTGCTGAAGGCGACGGTCCGCACGGACGACGGGCATGAGCATTATTTCCGCGGGCTGACGGACGTCATCTTCCGCGGCAGCATCTCGAAAGTGACCCACCTGAACCTCTCGATCGGCGACAACTTCATCGAGAAGTTCTCCGGCGACGGCATCCTGATCTCCTCGTCTGCGGGCAGCACGGCCTACAACTATTCGCTGGGCGGCAGCATCGTCGATCCGCGGGTCGCGCTGCTGCAGATCACGCCGATGGCGCCGATGAACACGACCGTGTTCCGCAGCTTCACGTCGAGCATCCTCGTACCGCCCGGTCTGGACGTACACATCTTCCCGGACCGCAATTTCAAGGACAGCGGTTATCTGATCGTCGACGGGGAAGAGTACTTCTTCGAACACGTGGAAGACGTTTCCGTGGATCTGGCGACGGACGAGATCCAGCTCGTACGGCTGGCAGACTACGACTTCTGGTCGAAGGTCATGTCGAAGTTCCTGTAAAGCCTATGGAACCTGCAATCACCTACGAGTGGACAGCAGAAGACGAAGGGCTTTACGTCAAGGAAGTGCTGCAGAGGCGCTTTTCCATGTCGTCCCGCCTGATGCGCAAGATCAAGGTGTCGGGGCAGATCGCCCTGGACGGGAAAACGGCGAGGCTGCGGGACAAGGGCAGGGCCGGTCAGGTCCTGACTGTGGCATTCCCGGACGAAAGCAGCTATTTTGACCCCGAGAACATCCCGCTCGACGTCGTCTACGAGGACAGCGACCTGCTCGTCGTGAACAAGCAGCCTTTCCTCGTCATCCATCCGACGAAGAACTATCAGAGCGGCACGCTGGCGAACGCACTGGCTTACCGCCTGCAGGAGAAAGGCGAGAAGTGGAAGATCCGCTTCATCAACCGTCTGGACCGCGACACGTCCGGGCTCGTGCTCGTCGCCAAGAACGGCCACGCGCAGGACGCCGTCAGCAGCCAGATGGAGCAGGGGACGACGGTCAAGAAGTATCTGGCTCTCGTGCACGGCCTGTTCAAAGAGCCGGAAGGGACCGTAGACCTTCCCATCGACAAAGACCCGGACCACAAGGCACGGCGCATGGTGAGGGAGGACGGCTATCCCAGCACGACGCTGTATAAAGTACTGAAAAGCTGGGACGTGCCCGACCTAGGACCGGACTTTACCCCCTGGCAGGACACAAAGCGCATCGACGGCTACAGTCTTGTCGAACTGACTCTGCTGACCGGCCGCACGCACCAGATCCGCGTGCACATGACCCATCTGGGTCACCCGATCTGCGGCGACGAACTGTACGGACAGCTGTACGGTTACGAAGCCGGAACGGACATTTTGAACCGCCAGGCCCTGCACGCCTACAGCCTGCGGCTGGCGCAGCCCATGACGGGCGAACCCATCTTACTGAATACTGCGATGCCTTCCGACATGACGGATTGCATCGAAAGGATAGAGAAACTTGAACACTGAAACCAAACCCATAAGCGTCCTGCGGATCGGCCTTATCTACACGGGCTGTCTCGTAGGCGCAGGGTTCGCATCCGGGCGGGAGGCCTGGCAGTTCTTCGGCGTATTCGGCAAAAACGGCTACGCCGGCGCGGTCGTCGCGACGCTGCTGTACATCGGGGTCGGCTTGATGACGGTCACGATCGCGCACCGCAGGAACACCGGGGACGTCTCCGCTCTGATCAACCCTCTGGACAACAAGCCGCTGAACACGTTCGTCGGCGTTATGATGTGCTTCTTTCTGCTCGTGGCTTACGTAGCTCTTACGGCGGCGGGAGGAGCACTGCTGGAAAGCAAGACGGGCCTTAGCCACGCCGTCGGAAGTCTGGTCATCTGCCTGCTGTGCATCATCTCTGCGCTCGGCGGATTTGCCAGCATCTCGCAGAAAGCGGGCATGATCTCGCCTATACTCGTGGGCGGAACGCTCGTGCTTGGTGCTTACCTGATCGTTACGAATACGGATCAGGTCGCGAACCTGCAGCCGCATCAGGCGAGCAAGGTCGCCGGCCACTGGCTGACCGCCGCGATCGCCTACGTCGGCTACAACGGGACCGCTGCTGTGCCGGTGCTCGGACAGTGCGCCATGCACTCGGATTCGAAGGAGAAAAGCCTGAAAGGGGCAGCCCTCGGAGGCCTCATCCTCGGATTCTGCAACCTCATCCTGTTCTTGTCCACGTCGACGGATCCGGCGCTGAGCGGCGCGAGCACATTCCCGATGATGGCGCTGTGCGAACGCGTGTTTCCTGTGCTGGGCAAGATCTACGCCGTCATCCTGCTGCTGGCCATCTTCATGACCCAGACAACGGTCTTCTACGGCTTCACGACGAAGCTCGGAGACCGCAAACACAGCAAAGCGATCGCCTGGGCGGTCGGCCTGGCGGGCTACGTTTGCTCCCTGTACGGCTACTACAATTTCGTGGCAAACATCGTCCCCATCGTAGGCTATATCAGCCTGGCCTTCTTCGCGATGGAGATCGCGAACCTGATCAAAGTGAGAAAACAATAAAGTTTTTAAATAGAGAGGATCGTTATGGAAAACAATCTCGCAAAGAATTACAGACCGAAAGAATTCGAAGACCGCATCTACGCGATGTGGGAAGAAAGCGGCGCCTTCGCGCCCGATGCGAACGCCCCCAAGGACCCCTATACCGTCGTGATGCCGCCGCCTAACATTACCGGGCAGCTGCACATGGGGCATGCGCTGGACCAGTCCCTGCAGGACGTGCTCATCCGCTACAAGAGGATGCAGGGCCACGAGACGCTGTGGCTGCCGGGCACGGACCACGCGTCCATCGCCACGGAAGTCAAGGTCGTCGATAAGCTGAGGGAAGAGGAGGGCCTGTCCAAGGAGGACATCGGCCGTGAAGCCTTCCTGGAGCGCGCCTGGGAGTGGAAGAGACAGTACGGGGGACGCATCAACGAGCAGATCCGCCGCCTCGGTTCTTCCTGCGACTGGAGCAGAGAGCGCTTCACCATGGACGAGGGCTGCAACAGAGCGGTCAAGGAACACTTCATCAACCTGTACAACAAGGGCCTGATCTATAAAGGCGCGCGCCTGATCAACTGGTGCCCGGTCTGCGGATCCGCCCTGTCCGACATCGAAGTCGAACACGTGGACCACAACGGAAACTACTGGTATTTCCGCTATCCCGGCGCAGACGGCAGCGAAGGCATCGTTGTCGCGACGTCCAGACCTGAGACCATGTTCGCCGATACGGCTGTGGCCGTTCATCCGAGCGACGAGCGCTACAAGGATATGGTCGGCAAGAAGGTCATCCTGCCGCTCGTGGGCAGGGAGATCCCCGTCATCGCGGACGAATATCCCGATCCCGAAAAGGGCACCGGCGCCGTGAAGATCACGCCGTCCGCAGACCCCAACGATTTCGAAGTGGGCCAGCGTCACGGTCTCGAAACGATCGAATGCATCGACGAAAAGGCGAAGATGACCGCTGCCGCGGGCAAGTACGAGGGAATGGACCGCTACGAGTGCCGCAAGGCCTGGGTCGCAGATCTGGAAGCCGCCGGCTATCTCGTGAAGGTCGAAAAGATGGTGATCCCGGCAGGCGAATGCTACCGCTGCCACACCGTCGTGGAACCGCGCATCTCTGAGCAGTGGTTCGTGAAGATGAAGCCGCTCGCAGAGCCCGCGATTGAAGCCGTCCGCAAAGGTGAGACGAAGTTCGTGCCCGAGCGTTTCGACAAGACGTATTTCCATTGGATGGAGGACATCAAGGACTGGTGCATCTCCAGACAGCTCTGGTGGGGTCACCGCATCCCGGCA
The DNA here is from genome assembly GCA_017557505.1 of Bacillota bacterium. Taxonomy (GTDB): domain Bacteria; phylum Bacillota; class Clostridia; order Peptostreptococcales; family Anaerovoracaceae; genus RUG11894. Next base: position 82,707 of record JAFYYP010000007.1, read on the forward strand.
TACTACTGCGAAGAGTGCGGCGAGATGATCGTGGCCAAGGAAGAGCCGTCCGTCTGCCCGAAGTGCGGCTGCACACATTTCCATCAGGATGAAGACGTGCTCGACACCTGGTTCAGCTCTGCACTGTGGCCGTTCTCGACCATGGGCTGGCCCGATAATACCGACGACCTGAAGAAATTCTACCCGACGAATACCCTCGTTACGGGTTACGACATCATCTTCTTCTGGGTCGCGAGAATGATCTTCTCCGGCATCGAAGTCATGGGCAAGACGCCCTATGAATACGTGCTCATCCACGGTCTCGTGAGAGACGCGCAGGGCCGCAAGATGTCCAAGTCTTTAGGCAACGGTATCGACCCGCTCGAGGTCATCGACACGTACGGCGCCGATGCGCTGCGCTTCATGCTGTTGTCCGGCATCTCCCCGGGTTCCGACATCCGCTACCAGGTGGAGAAGGTCGAAGGCGCGAGAAACTTCGCGAACAAACTGTGGAACGCGTCCCGCTTTGCCATCATGAACATCAAGGACGAGGAAGGAAACTTCCTGCCCATGGCAGACGAAGCGACCGCGAAGCTGCAGGCTGAGGATCGCTGGATCCTGCAGACGGTCAACGACGCGCTCCCCGAGATCAACATGAACATGGAGCGCTTCGAGTTCGCGCTGGCCGCCCAGAAGATCTACGAACTGATCTGGGGCGAATTCTGCGACTGGTACATCGAGCTGATCAAGCCCAGACTGTACGGCGCGGATGAAGCGGACAAGGCGAGCGCGCGTTATTGCCTCGTCAAGTGCCTCAAGAGCATGCTCAAGCTGCTGCACCCGTTCATGCCGTTCATCACAGAGGAGATCTGGGGCTTCCTGCCCAGAGAAGAAGGCGCGAAGCAGTTCCTGATGCTCGAATCCTGGCCCGCGTACGACCCGTCCATGAACTTTGAGGAAGACAAGCAGGTGCTGAACCTGTCCATGGACGTGATCCGCGCGATCCGCGGCATCCGCCACGAAGCGGAGGCTCTGCCGTCCAGAAAGCTGCACGCGGTCATCCTGGCTGAAAAGGACCAGGAAGCGCTGGCCAAAGCAGGTGAACGCTACATCAAGACGCTCGGCAACCTGGAAGAGCTGCACTTCGTGGCATCCAAGGACGAGCTGCCCGAGGAGACCATGTCCGCGGCGCTGCCCGGCCTCGAAGTCTACGTGCCGCTCGACGACCTGATGGACTACGAAGCGGAATACGCGAGACTCACGAAGGAGCAGGAGCGCCTGACGAAGGAAGTCGCAAGGGTCACAAACCAGTTGGCCAACGAGAAGTTCGTCTCCAGAGCGCCCGCGCACGTCATCCAGGCAGAGCGCGATAAGCTCGCGGGGTATCAGGACATGCTCGAGAAGACCCTCGCGCGCATTCCTGTTGTAGAGAAGAAACTGAAGAAGTAATCATACTGTGATATAATATATTAATTATCTATGCACACTTGCACGGAGGATTTCAGGATGAAGATCGCAGTAGACGCCATGGGCGGCGACAACGCGCCGCAGGCAGTCATCGAAGGCTGCATTGCCGCGCTGGGCGACATGAGCGCCGATATCGTTCTGGTCGGAAAAGAAGACGTGATCCGCGAAGAACTGGCAAAATATGCAGGCATGTACGAAGAGGACCGCATCGAGATCGTCCACGCGGACGAGGTGATCGAGAACGAGGACAGCCCGGTCAAGGCTGTCCGTACGAAGAGACACTCCTCGCTCGTCATGGCTGTCGACATGGTCAAGGAAGGCAAGGCGAGCGCCATGATGTCCGCCGGAAACACCGGCGCGCTGATGGCTGCCGCGCTGCTGCGCCTTGGCAGGATCAAGGGCATCGAGCGCCCGGCAATCGTCTCGGCTTTCCCGAAACTGGGGAAGCGGGGCGAATTCGTGCTGCTTGCCGATACCGGCGCCAACGCGGAATGTACGGCGCATAATCTGCTGAGCTTCGCCTACATGGGCAGCATCTACCGCCACCACGCGTTCGGCACCGAGAACCCGGCCATCGGCCTCGTGAACATCGGTTCCGAAGAGACGAAGGGCACGGCCATGCTGAAGGAAGCCCACCAGCTGCTGAAAACATCCGACCTGAATTTCATCGGCAACGTCGAGGGCAGGGAGATCCCCCGCACCGACGCGGACGTTCTCGTCTGCGACGGTTTTACGGGCAACATCGTGCTCAAACTGACTGAGGGCGTGGCCTGGAACGTGTTCAAGATGATCAAGGAAAAGATCACCGAAGACCTGACAGCCAAGCTCGGCGCGCTCATTCTGAAGAAAAAGCTTTACAGTTTGAAGGAAGAGTTCGACTACTCGTCCTACGGCGGCGCACCCATCCTGGGCGTCAAAGGCATGGTATTCAAGATGCACGGCAGTTCTTCCGCCGTCGCGGTGCAGAACGCGGTCGTCAAGGCCGCAGCCGTCTACGAGCGCGACGTGATCGGCGAGATCGAGAGCAGCATGGAAAAGTTCAGAAACGACGGAGCGGAGAACGATGGAGCTGAGTAAGCTGGAACAGATCATCGGCTATACGTTCCGGGACAAGCAGCTGCTGCAGCGGGCCGTCACGCACAGCTCGTATGCCAACGAAAAGCTCGGCAGCCCCGGCGAGGGCAACGAACGCCTGGAATTCCTGGGCGACGCGGTGCTGGGCACCTGCGTGGGCCTGCAGCTGTACAACCGCTACAAAGACAAGGAAGAGGGCTATCTGACGAAGATGCGCGCTTCCATCGTATGCGAACGGTCGCTCGGTACAGCCGGCAAGAAGCTGGGCATCAACGAGTTCCTGCTCTTGAGCAAAGGCGAAGAGAGCGGGGGCGGCAGGGAGCGCATCTCCATCATCGCCGACTGCATGGAGGCGATCATCGGCGCGGCCTACCTGGACGGCGGTTTCGACGCAGCCAACACGGTCGTGCGCAACTGCCTGAGCGAAACGGCGGACCTGTGCGAGCGCGGCAAACTGCCGAAAGACGCCAAGACGACGCTGCAGGAGCTGCTGAGCCACAGAGCTTCCGAAGACGGCGATCCGGCCATCCACTACGAGATCCTCTCGCAGAGCGGCCCGGACCACGCGAAAGTCTTCACTTCGGCGGTGTACGCTTACGGGAAGATCGCTGGCGAAGGCAGCGGAAAAAGCAAAAAAGAAGCGGAACAGCAGGCAGCGGCAGCTGCGCTGGCAAGCTTTCAGACCAAGAGGTAACTATGTTCTTTAAACGCATGGAACTCAACGGATTCAAATCCTTTGCAGATCCGGTCACAATAGAATTCACGGAGGGGATGACCTGCATCGTCGGCCCGAACGGATCCGGAAAATCCAACATTTCCGACGCGATCCGCTGGGTGCTGGGCGAGCAGAGCCCGAAGATGCTCCGCGGCGGAAAGATGGAAGAGGTCATCTTTGCCGGCACCCAGAGCCGCAAGCCCAAGGGACTGGCTGAGGTCACGCTCGTGATCGACAACTCCGACCACACGCTTCCCATCGACTATTCCGAAGTGGGCATCACCCGCCGCATGTACCGCTCCGGCGAGAGCGAATACATGATCAACCGCACGCCCTGCCGGCTGCGCGATATCCGCGAACTCATCATGGATACGGGCATCGGCGTCGAAGGCTATTCCATCATCGGCCAGGGCAAGATCGCGGATATCATCAGCAACAAGATGGACAGCCGCCGCGAGATCTTCGAAGAGGCGGCAGGCATCGTCAAATACCGCACGAAGAAGGCGGAGACGGAACGCAGGCTCGACAGCGCGTCCCAGAACCTGGCGCGGGTCAACGACATCGCGTCTGAGATCGAAGGCCGCATCGGAGGCCTGCAGAAGGAGTCCGAAAAGGCGCAGGAATACCTGTCGATCCGCGACCGTTACCGGGACGTCGAGATCAACATCATCCTGAAGAACATCGAGTCCGCCGACAGCAAGACCGCTGCCGTGCGCAGCGAGATGGAAGAGCTGGGCAGCGTCCTCGACGCGGACCGCAGCAGACGCGAAGAGCTGGAAGCACAGCTGCGCGCTTTAAGAGAAAAGAATACGCAGTCTGAAGCGGCTCTGGATGACCTGCGGGCAAAGCTGACCCGCATGGCCGAAGAGATCCATTTCATTGAAAGCCGTGAAGACCTGAACAACGAACGTTCTGCCGCGCTGGAGCGCGACCGCGTCCGCATCGAAGGCGAGAAGGCGCTTGCGGAAGAAAAGCTGCAGCGCGAACAGTCCAACCTGGACGAGATGCGCAAGTCCGCCGAAGCTGTCGCGGAAGGAGAAGCTGCCGCGCGCAAGTCCGCGGAAGAGAAGGAAGCGGCTGCGGAAGCCGTGCAGCAGGAACTGAACGAAAAGGACAAGGCGCTGGAATCTGCCAGAGCACAGATCCTGGAACTGTCTGCCGCGCTCAGTTCGTCCGCAGCGGAAAGCGCGAGCCTCGAAAATCTGAAGCAGACGCTGGCGAGACGCCTGGACCGCTTAAAGGAAGACGAAGGCCTGTCCGAAGCAGAGAGCCTGTCCGCAAGGCTGAAGGACGCCGAGGCGGAACTGGCTGACGCAAAGGAGTCCAGAGCGCAGATCCAGACAGGTCTGAAAGAAGCAGAAGAACAGCGGACAGCCCTGGAAAAGGAACTTTCCGCCGCTTTATCCGTCATAGAAGAAAAAAGAGTCGACGCAGGAAAACTGGCAGCGCGCCACAAGCTTTTAGAGGAACTCGAACGTTCCTACGAAGGATACAACGGTGCGGTGCGCTTCATGATGCAGCAGAAGATGCCCGGCATCATCGGCACAGCCGGCGAACTGCTGAACGTGCCCAAGGGCTGGGAGCTCGCGATCGAGACCGCCCTCGGCGGCAACGTGCAGAACATCGTCTGCGATAACGACGCGTCCGCCAAGAAGGCCATCGCGCTGCTGAAGTCACAGAAGGCAGGCCGCCTGACGTTCCTGCCGGCAGACAGCATCGAACCGGGCCCGGCCGCAGATACGTCCGCGATCCAGGGCATGGACGGCTTCCTGGGCGTCGCGAGCGAACGGGTCACGTGCAAAGGCGGTTACGGCAACATCGTCGAGTATCTGCTCGGCAAGTGCGTCGTGTGCCGCGACCTGGACAGCGCTTTGAAAATGTCCAAAGAGAGCAGGTCTCTGCGCTTCGTGACCCTCGAAGGAGAACATATCAACCCTGCCGGCGCGATCACGGGCGGTTCGTTCAAGAACAACACGGCGAACATCATCTCCCGCAAGGCGGAGAGAGAAGAACTCGAAAAGCAGATCGCCAAGGCGGAAAAGGAATTGAAGAAGGCGCAGGAAGAGCGCGACGCGCGCCGCAAGGCGCTGGATGACTGCCTGGCATCCCTGCAGGACCTGCAGGCGAAGACCGGCGCTGCGGACACGCAGATCGCCGTTCTGGAAAAGGAAGCGCAGCAGCTGAAGGCTTCGGGCAAAGAAGCCCGCGACGCCGACAGCAGAAGGCTGGCCGAACAGACGGATCTCGAAAAGGAGATCGCGGAAGCCGATAAGAACGTCGCCGCCATCCGCGCATCCGCTGCCGGAAAGAGCGAGGAAAAAGAACAGACCGAAGCGCTGGCGGAAAAGCTGGCGGCGGAAGCTGAAGAAGTGCGCGCGAGATACGACGAAGCGCAGGCTGCCTGCACGGCTGCCCGCATGGAGGAAAACAGCGCCGCAATCAGACTGCGCGGCGCGAGAGAACTCGAAGAACGGGTCAAGGCCGCGCTGGACGAGATCCGCGCCGATCTGGCCGCAAAGGATGCTTCCCTGGAGAACATCGCCGCCCAGAAGGCGGAGATCGAAGGGTTTGCCGGCGAAGCGGCAGCCAGCCTGAAGGAAAAACAGGAAGCGAAAGCTGCGCTCGAAGAAGAGGAGAGAGTCCTTGCGGAAAGCCGCAGAAAGGACCAGGAACAGGCCGGCGAACTCGAAGAAGAACGCATCCGCCAGGACAGCGTTTTATATGAACACCAGGTAAGCAAACACGACGCGGAAGTGCGTCTGGCACGCTTCGACGCGCAGACCGAATCCCTGAAGGAAAAACTCTGGGAAGAGTTCGAGATGTCGTTTGCGCAGGCGCAGGACCTGGCAGATCCGGACTTCGTGATGTCCCGCGGCATGAGAGAATCCCGCGAGTACAAGGAGAGGCTGCGCGAGCTGGGCGACGTCAACGTCGGCGCCATCGAAGAATACAAGGCGGTCAGCGAACGCTACGAGTTCCTGACGGCACAGCGCGACGACTTGAACCAGGCTATTGAAGAACTGACGTCCGTCATCAACGACATCGACCGCACCATCCGCGCGCGGTTCAAGGAAAGCTTCGACGCGGTCGTGGCGAATTTCGAGACCACGTTCACGGAGCTGTTCAAGGGCGGTCACGCAAGACTGACGCTCGAAGACCCGTCCAACCCGCTGGAATCCGCCATCGAGATCGAGGCACAGCCGCCCGGAAAGAAACTGCAGAACATGAACCTGCTGTCCGGCGGTGAGAAGACCATGACGGCCATCGCGCTCATGTTCGCGGTGCTGAAGGCGAAACCGACGCCGTTCTGCATCCTGGATGAGGTCGAGGCCGCGCTGGACGAAGCGAATATCGACGCGTTCTCGCGTTATCTGAAGAAATTTGCAGACACGCAGTTTGCTCTGATCACCCATCAGAAGGCGACCATGGAATACGCCGACGTGCTGTACGGCGTCACGATGCCTGAACAGGGTATCACCAAGGTGCTTTCCCTGAAGTTAGGAGACCAATTTGATATCGACTAGTAAGAAAAAATCATTTTTCGGCCGCATGACCGAGAAGCTCGAGGACGTGCTCCTGATGCGTCCCGAGCCCGACGAAGAGATGCTGGAAGAGCTGGAAGACGTCCTGATCTCCTCCGACATCGGCATGGACACGACGATGCGCATCATCGAATCCCTGCGCGACGCTATCCGTCACAACAGGCTGTATAATGCGGACGACGTGCGCGCGCAGATCAAGGAGATCGTTGGCGAAATGCTCGACAAGGGAGACCGCCTGCAGCTGAGCGGAGAGACGCCTCTGTTCATCATGATGATCGGGGTGAACGGCGTGGGCAAGACCACGTCCATCGCGAAGCTCGCGCATATGCTGAAGAACGAAGGCAAGTCCGTGCTGCTCGTTGCTGCGGATACGTTCCGTGCGGCGGCGGCAGAACAGCTGAGCATCTGGGCCGAACGGGTGGACGTGCCCATCATCAAGCACAGGGAAGGCGCCGATCCGTCGGCCGTCATCTACGACGGCTGCAACGCGGCGAAAGCCAGAGGCATCGACGTCGTCATCTGCGATACGGCAGGGCGTCTGCAGAACAAGAAGAACCTGATGGCGGAGCTCGCGAAGATGAACAAGGTCATCGACCGCGAGTTCGAAGGGGCTGCCAGAGAGACGCTGCTGGTCGTCGACGCGACGACGGGCAAGAACGCAGTCTCGCAGGCAAAGGAATTCAACGAAGTCGCCGAGCTGACCGGCATCATCCTCACGAAGCTGGACGGCACAGCAAAGGGCGGTATCGTCGTTACGATCGCGGACGAGTTCGACTTGCCCGTGAAGTATATAGGACTGGGCGAGGGGATGGACGACCTGGAGCCGTTCGACCCGCGGCAGTTTGCAGAAAGCATTTTCGAGGGGTAACAAAGGTATGGACGATTATTTAGGCAGACAGCACGAAGACGAAGTGCTGCAGGCCTTCGACAGAGTCGCCGGAGAGTTCCGTGCCATCACCGAAGAAGCGGAAGGGGAAAGTCCGTTGACAGAGATCGACGGCTCCGCCGGTGTGGCTGCGGCTTCCTATGCGGCCGAGCAGCCTCTTGTGGGGCGGTCCGCGAGAAACGCGGGCACGCGCAGCAAGAAGACCGCGAAACCGCAGAAGGAAACGAAACCGGAGACGCGCAAGCCTGCTGAAAAGAAACCGAAAAAGAAGAAAAAGAAGAAGGGCGGAGCCGGAAAGGTCATCCTCGGCATCCTGCTGTTCCTGCTGTTCGCGGGAGTCGTAGCCGCAGGCGTCGCAGGGTATTACGTCATGGGCATCATCAAAGAAGCGCCCGAGATCAACCCGGATAACCTGTACGACCTCCTTTCGGAGAACTCAGTCGTGTACGATGCGGACGGCAACATCCTGGACAACCTGTATTCAGGCGATTCGCTGCGGTCCAATCTGGAGTACAGCGACATTCCGAAGGATCTGATCAACGCGTTCGTGTCCATCGAGGACAAGACGTTCTGGGACCACCACGGATTCAATGTCGTACGTATCATCGGCGCCATCCGCGACGCCCTGAAGTACGATACGAAGATCTCCGGTACGTCCACGATCACGCAGCAGCTGGCCAGAAACCTGTATCTGCCGGACGTCAAGAGCGTGCGTTCGATGAACCGTAAGATCATCGAGGCGTACTATACGATGATCATCGAGAAGAACCTGACGAAAGAGCAGATCATCGAAGCCTATATGAACACGATCAATCTGGGCTTCAATTCCAGCGGCGTTCAGGCGGCCGCGCAGGCATACTTCTCCAAGGATGCCCAGGATCTCGACCTGATCGAATGCGCCTGCCTTGCAACGCTGCCGCAGCTGCCGAGCGCCTATGCGCCGATCAAGCGCATCGCGACGGCGGACGTGGACGATCCGGACGCGCTGGATATCATCGAACGCAGCGACGAATACATCACGTATTACAACGACGCCTGCGTCGACCGTATGAAGCTCGTCCTGCGCGCCATGCACGAACAGGGCTATATCAACGATCTGCAGTACGAAACGATCGATCCCGCGTCGCTGCGCGAGCATATCAACCCGGGCAGCAACGCCATGGCGGATGCCGGAGTCACGTCGTACTTCACCGACTGCGCCGTGCAGCAGGTCCGTGAAGACCTGATGCGCGAACTCAGCCTGTCCGAAGACGAAGCCGACCGCATGCTTTATAACGGCGGTCTGTGCATCAACACGACCATGAACCGCGAGATCCAGGAGATCATGGAAGCGGTCTGGGCCGACAATTCCGGCTGGCCTACTATCAGCGGCTACCGCACGGACAAGTCCGGCAACATCATCGGAGACAACGGCAAGCTGATGCTTTACAGCAAGAGCGTCATGTTCGACGACGACGGTGATTTCGTGCTCGAGACTGACGAATTCGAGTGGCAGGGCAACGGCGACCTGAAACTGCTTGCCGATAAACGTCTGAACTTCTTCAAGACGACCGGCAGCAAAGGCACCGATTACTCCATCGAGTTCAAGAGCATGTACGAGAAGTCCGAAGGCTTGCTGTACAGCATCGAGGGCGGCAGCTGGGCCATTGCGTCCGAATATAAAACCAGAGACGACAACGGCGACATGATCATCAGCAAGCAGTTCTTTACGGATCACCCCGACGTGATCCACAAGCTCGAGGACGGCCGTCTGTACATCACGTCCGATTACTTCTCGCTCAGAAAACCGACGATACAGCCGCAGTCCGCGATGGTCATCATGGACCACAGAACGGGCTACGTGCTCGGCATGATCGGCGGCAGAAACGTGGAAGGCAAGCTGCTGTACAACAGAGCGACCGCGCCGCGTCAGCCGGGATCCTCCATCAAGCCGATCTCCATCTACAGCACCGCGCTGCAGGCGGGCGCCGACGGCAAGGGCGACTTCACGGCCGCCATGCCTCTGGACGACAGACCCGTCGTGCTGGGCGGCAAGGCCTGGCCGAAGAACTGGTATACCGGCTACTGGGGCATCAAGAACATGCGCTACTGCATCGAGCAGTCCATCAACACGACCGCGGTCCAGTGTTATCTGCAGATGGATCCGCAGTGGTGCGTGGACCAGCTGCAGGCCATGGGCATCACGAGCATCGTCGAAAACGGCGCCGTGAACGACATGAACGCTTCCGCGCTGGCGCTCGGTGGCATGACCAAGGGCATCTCGCCCCTGGAGATGTGCGGTGCTTACGCGACGTTCGGCAACTACGGCGTTTACACCGAGCCGTGCTTCTATACGACCGTGACCACGAAGAAGGGCGACATTGTGCTCAATAAGGAGCCAATCACCAGACGGGTCATGAGCGAGGAAGTCGCTTCCATCATGCTCGACATGCTGCGCACGACCGTAACGAACGGCCTGTCCAGCAACGCGAAGATCGCCTGCCAGCCCTCCGCGGGCAAGACCGGTACGACTTCGGACAACTTCGACCTGTGGTTCTGCGGGCTTACCCCGCAGCTGACCGGCACAGTCTGGATGGGCAACGACGTGAACATCTCCATGAGGGAGTATTCCGGCATTGCCGCCAAGATGTGGGCCAAGGTCATGAAGGACGTCGGCGCGATGTATGAACGCGGCGAGTTCGAGATGCGCGGCGACATCGTGCGCGCGACTGTCGACAAGTATTCCGGCAAGACCGGCTTCTCCGGCGGAGAAACCGTGTCTGAATACTTCGTCAAAGGAACCGTTCAGGGCGGCGCGGAAGAATTCCATCGCGAATGCATCATCTGTGCGGAAACGGGTTATCTGGCCACGCCGGACTGCCCGCACACCGCCACGAAGGTCGGCATCGTCCGTCCGGGCGGAAACTCCTGGGAGAAGGTCATCGTCGAGTCCGGTCTGCGCTCGCTGAGCGTGAACGCCGAACCTGACGCGAAACTGGATGCGCCGGACTACTACTGCCCGGTGCACAATCCGAACCCCGCGGCTTACCCGGTCTCTCCGCTGTACAACGGCGAAAGCCCGTACGAATCCGTGGAGCCGGATGAGCCGGACGAACCTGAAGATCCGGAGAATCCGGAGGGTACGGACGAACCCGAAGGCCCCGACGTGACGCAGTACGATCCGAACAACCCGGATTACATCCCGGGCATCACGGATCCGTCGCAGTACAAACCGCCTGAGACGACGCCGACAGAGCCTGAACCTGCGGAACCTGAACCGACCGAACCGCAGCAGCCCTCCGAAGGAGGCGAAACCGGCGGTGAAGCCGGAGGCGAGAGCGGCGGAGAGACCGGAGGCGAACCTTCCGCAGGAGGCGAGGACTCCGGCACGGAAACGCCGGAGAGCGGAGGCGAATAGTCTACTGATTGACAAATATTGCCAATCGATGCTATAATGCCTGCGGCTGCGGGCGCGGGACGCCCATGCGCAGACCTCTGACGGCCCTGGCGTTTTCCCAGGCAGCCGGCATCGTTGCGGCATATTATCTGAACATTCGAACAATGCACCTGTGCTTGCTTTGCATGGGTGCTTGTTTTGTTTTTGCGTTTGTGCAGAGGAAACTGCGGGTGCTGCGAAGCGAAGACGGCCGCAAAGCCTGCAGCCTTGCGCTTTTCTGTCTGTTCGCCTTTTTGCTCGGCGGTCTGCGGATGGTACAGTGTTCAGCAAAAGAAAGCGCGGTTTTGAAAGAAAGCGCAGCGTCCGGTCTGGAGGTCGTTTCGTTCGAAGGCCAGGTGCGGACCGTGTCGTTCCGCGGAAACCGCTGGGATCTGACGGTCGACACGGACAACGAGAGGCTCCTCGTCCGGCTGGACGCAGGCGAGGAGGACAGGGCGGCGGTCTGCGATCTGGCAGGGCGGGTCTGCCGGTTCACGGGCTCCGTACGCGCACCGGACGGCAGGCGCAACTTCGGCTGTTTCGATTACTCGCTGTATCTGAAGGGCCGGAATATCCGCTGTCTGTGCGAAGTGTCGCGCTACCGGGCGGAACCGGGAGAAGTGCGCTCGCTTTTTCTGCATGTTCTGACGGTGTGCAAGGGTCGCTTTCTCGACGGGATCGCCCCGTTCATGGACCGGGAGAGTTTTTCCCTGCTGGCGGGACTGATGTTCGGTGAGAAGGGTTATCTGGACGAAGAGGTGTATACGTCGTTCCAACGCAACGGAATCGCGCACGTGCTGGCCGTTTCGGGGCTTCACGTCGGACTCGTATATGCCCTGGTGCAGAAACTGCTTTCAGGCCGGAAGAATGGGAAGACGAGCCTGATCACGCTGGCGGCTCTGCTGTGTTACGTCTGCCTGTCGAACTTTTCGATCTCCGTTCTGCGCGCGGCGTTTATGATCGTTCTGCATCTGGCCTCGTTCCACCTGCGCAGGCGCTACGACCTCGTGAGCGCGGCATCCCTGGCGGTATTGGTATTTCTTTCGGTCAATCCGTTCCAGCTGTTCGATTCGGGCTTTCAGCTGTCGTATATGGCTGCCTACAGCCTCGGCGTGGCGCTGCCGCGCATGCAGCTGAAGGCGCTGGAACTGGCGGACCGGTATAAAAAGGGGTGGGTCGACGATGCGGGCAAGGTGCTGCTGCCGTGCGTTGCGGTGCAGCTGGGCATGACCCCGCTCACGCTGTTCCACTTTCTGCTTTTTTCGCCGGTCAGCCTGCTCTTGAATCCTTTCGCCGTCGCGTTGGCCGGCCTGCTGCTGCCGGCTGGGCTGGCATTGTTTTTCGTACAGGGTCTGGATATCCCTCTGCTGAGCGCTGCCGCAGCGGGGCCTGCGGACCGGTTCGCCAAACTGCTGCTCGCGCTCGACCGGGCCGGCAGGACGCTCGGGGGCTCCTATTCCATGCCGGCGCCGCCCATCGGCATGCTGTGCCTGTATTACGCGCTGTTTTTCTACGTGTTTTCGGAAGGGCGGGCTGTGCTGCTGCGCAAGGGAAAGCAGAAAACGGCAGCGGTGCTGTGCGTCTGCATGCTTTTCGGCAGTTCTGCAGTCCCTGCGCTGTTCGGCATCGGAGGCATTCTGCCCTGGCAAAGACCGCAAAGAGACCTGGTGTTCGCCGACATGGGGCAGGGCGACTGCATCCACGTCTCCTGCGGCGGTTTCAACGCGCTGATCGACGGCGGCGGCAGCTCCGTAAAGAACGTGGGCGAGGAGACGCTGCGGCCGTATCTTCTGAAAAACGGTATTTCAGGCCTGGAACTCGCCTTAGTGACCCATCCGGACCAGGATCACGCGAAGGGCATACAGGAACTGTCGCAGGTGATGCCGATCGATGCCATCGTTTTTCCATGGGTTTACCGTAACGAACCTTCCGTCACAGAAGGGTACCGGGCAAACCGTATCATCTTCGCGGGCAGAGGCGACGAGATCCGCCTGGGAGACGCAGTTTTCCGCGTGATGACGCCTTACAAGGATGGACGGGTCACAGCGAGAACGGAGGACAGGAACGATACCTGTATCGCCGGGATGCTGGAATATCAGGGTTTGAAGGTCTTCCTGGCGGCCGACATGACGGATCAGACGGAACAGTGGCTGTTGGCGGACGGCGCGGATGCGCTGGACGCGGATCTCCTGAAAGTCGCGCATCACGGCAGCCCGTATTCCAGCCGGGAGGACTTTGTTTCAGCTGTTTCTCCTGCCGTTGCCCTCATCTCCTGCGGCAGGAACAACAGCTACGGACATCCCGGGGAGCGGGTCACGGCCATGCTGGAAGGGATGGGTGTGCTCATCTGCCGTACGGACCGCATGGGGGCCATCGGGGTCACGCTGCAGAAAGATGGAAAGCGCAAGATAGTAAACGCGGACGGCAGTTTTATGGTATACTTTTAATATCTATGGCCTACGCTTCGAAACCGAAACCGAATACCGAACATCCGTTCCGCACGATCGTCAAATTGCTGGACAGCGACATGCTGCCCACAGTTTTGGTATGCCATGGACACGAGGAATTCCTCGTGAACTGGGCTGAAAAGTACGTAAAGGGCAAGCTGATCGAACCCGCTGCGGAAGTATTGGACTGCAGCGTGTTCTCCGAAGATCTCGACCCCTACAGCATCATTGCAGCCTGCGAGACGCTGCCGGTCCTGTCGAAGCGCAAGCTGGTCGTCGTCCGCGGCACCGACATCTTTACCCAGCAGCCGAAGGACATGAAGGCCGAAGGCGTTCAGGTGCTGGCGGATTATCTCTCCGGCGTGCCCGAAACGACGCTGCTGCTGTTCACCGCGGACAAAGTGAACAAGACCAAGGCGCTGTACAAGAACGCGGTCAAGGCAGGCGTCGTCTACGATTTCTGTCCGCTGGACCGCGGAACGCTCGCCGGTTGGATCGCCAAGCAGCTGCAGGGCCTGGGCAAGAACGCGTCCAGGGACGATATCCTCGCTTACGCGGACCGCTGCGGCTATCTGGAAAAAGAGTCCGGTTACACGCTGTACAACGTGAAAAACGATATCGCGAAAGCAGCCGCCTTTGCGGACAGCCAGACCGTCACCGCGAGGGATTTCGAAGTCTGCATGCAGGGCGAGGAAGAGACGGACGCTTTCGCGGTCCTCGACGCTGCGTTTTCCGGGCAGAAGGGCAAAGCGCTCACGATCCTGCATAACAGTATCAGCGCCGAACAGCCCAGCAAGCAGGACGGCGTCGTGCTGCGCTTTTTAGGCCTTCTGTGCTCGCAGCTGGAGATCATGGTGGAGGCGCGCGAGCGGGGCAACCGTGACGGAGATCCTTACGCTGTCGCTGCGGCCATGGGTGCCAATCCCTACCGGATCAAAAAGGCCATGCAGGCGAGCTATAACAAAAACTATACCGAGCTGAAGGATTCTCTCGCCGCAGCTTACGAGATCGAAAAGAATTATAAAAGCGGGCAGATCGACGCGTACCTTGCGCTCGAGATGTTCATCGCCGGATTATAGATCATGGACAAACAGAAGAAGGCCGACCTCGCGTTGGTCGTCATCACATTTTTCTGGGGCATCGCAAACCTCATCTCCGACTATATGATGGGGTTCTGGGCTCCCATGCAGCTGAACGCCATCCGTTTCATCGTGGCGTTCATCGTTTCGTATGCGGTGCTGCGCAGACATATGAAGAGCATCAGCCGCGCGACGCTGCTGGCAAGCGTGCTCGTCGGTTTTCTGCTGTCGGTCATCTACCTGTTCGCGATGTACGGCCTGAAGAACTCTTCGAGCATCACTACGTTCAGCTTCGTCATCGCCATGCCGGTCATCATCAACCCCATCATCAACCTGATCTTCCGCCGCATCGTGCCGGAAAAGAAGTTCCTGATCAGCCTGGCGCTGTCCATGGCAGGCCTGTATCTGATGACCATGAAGGGCGGCGATTTCCATATGGGCAAGGGCGAGGTATTGGCGCTGCTGTCCGCGACCTGCTATTCGATCGACATCTGCTTCACGGACGTCATGGTCGCAAGGGACGACGTGGACCCGCGGCAGTTCGGCATGCTGCAGATCGGTTTCGGCGCGGTGTTCATGTCGCTGATCTCGCTGTTTCTGGACAGGGGCCATACCCTTGTCTGGAGCCCTGCGATCGTCGCGGGTCTGCTGACCCTGGCTGTCGGCTCCACGGCGCTCGCTTTCATCGTCCAGCCCATCGCGCAGCAGTATACGACGTCGAACCACGTCGGTGTCATCTTTACGCTGGAACCGGTGTTCTCGACGCTGGCTGCCATCATCGTCATCCACGAGATCGTCTCGGGCAGGGAATATTTCGGGGCTGTGCTCATGATCGCGGCCGTCATCCTCATGAACGTAGACTTTAAGAGAAAGGACAAAACAAATGAAGAGGATCCCCAGCATCTTTAACGAAGCGCTGGCGCCGGTCACGCCGGGTCCGTCCAGCTCCAATACGGCAGGGCCCATGCGCATCGCGTCCGTCTGCCGTCAGTTCTTCGGGCTGCCCATCACGAAGGCGTCCATCGAAATGAGCAAGTACGGCTCGTTCACGTTCACGTATTTCGGCATGCGTTCCGATCTCGCGTTCGTGTTCGGCCTGCTGGGTCACAGTCCGTCCGATCCCGGTTTCTTCGGTGCGTACGAAGAGGCGAAGGAAAAGGGCGTAACGATCGATTACGGCTTTTACGAGGACCTTCCGGCAGAACCGGGGGAATATGTCCGCCTCATACTGGAAAATGCCGCTACGGGCCGGAAAATGACCTTCTGCGGCGCCTCTGTGGGCGGGGGAGGGTTTTATCTGGAATCCGCGGACGGCTGCAGCTTCCACACGGGCGGCTATCATCACGAGATCCTGCTGTTCACGGCGCCTGCGGGCGAAGTAAGGCGCCACGATATGGTCAAGGCCATCCTCGCCATCTCCGGCGATCCCGAAGAGATCAAGGTCTGCGAAGGCCCGGACAAGCTGCTGTACGACGTAAAGCTGGCGGATGCGCCGACGGAAAAACAGCTGGACGCGTTCAAGAACATCGAAGGACTACTGCATTTCGGCTACGCGAAGCCTGCGCATACCGTCGTGCCGTCTGAAAACCGTCCGCCGGTGTTCGAGACGCCTGAGGAATTGCTGGCGTACTGTAATGAAAACGGCCGGTCGTTCTGGGAAGCAGCCTGCGATTATGAAGCTTCTCTCTCGGGCTGGACTCAGGAACAGGTGATGGCGCAGGCTGGAAAGCTCTGGGACGTCATCCTCGAATCCGAAAAGAGGGGCTACGAAGAGGGCAACGACCTGCATCAGCTGCTGGGACCGAAAGCGCCGCAGGTGAAGGATTTTTACGAAAACAGTCCGCAGAAGATCGCCGGCGGCATCCTTGACAAAGCGGCGCCTGCCTCTTTATCCATCATGGAATGGGCCGGCGGTTCGGGCACCATCGTCTGCATCCCGACGGGCGGCGCTTCCGGCATCGTTCCCGGGGTCATCATGGGCCTTTGCAAAGACAGGGGCTGGGGCAGGGAAGAAGCCGTAAAAGGCCTGCTTGCGGCGGGTCTGGCCGGCGTATTCATGGCCGAGACCGACTATTTCGGCGGCTGGGGCTGTCAGGCGGAGATCGGCTGCGGGGTAGGCATGGCAGCCGCCGGGCTCGTCTGCATGATGGGCGGCTCTGCCGCGCAATGCCTCGACGCAGCCAGCATGGGCATCCAGAGCCTGATCGGCCTCGTGTGCGATTCCGTGTGCGGCGAATCGCAGGTGCCGTGCTATATCCGCAACATGACGGGCTGCGCGACGGCACTGGCCTGCGCGAACGCGGCCATGGCGGGGCTGGACGCGCTCATTCCGCTCGACGAGATGGTGACCGCCATGATGAAGGTCGGACGCGCTTCCAGAAGCATCAGGCTCAATTCCATGGGCGCCAACGGAACGCCGACGGGCGTAAAACTGGAAGCGGAAGAAACGGAGCGGCAGCAGAAAGCTGTCGATGAAAAGCTTGGAAAATATTAAGGCATTCACAAGAGAAGAAAGAGCAGTGGTCCTGAAAGAACTCGGCCTGCCGGCATTCCGCGAGAAGCAGATCTTCGCGTGGATCTGCCGCGGAGCGAAAGGCTGGGACGAATGCACGGATCTGTCCAAGGATCTGCGCGCAAAACTCGCGGAGCGTTTTTCCTGGGAGAATGCCGAAGCAGAGCTCGTGCAGACATCTTCCGACGGCACGCGCAAATTTCTGATCCGTCTGCCGGACGGCGAAAGGGTGGAAGCCGTGTTCATGGCCTACGAATACGGCAATTCGCTGTGCCTCTCCACGCAGGTCGGCTGCAATATGGGCTGCGTTTTCTGCGCGTCCACGATCGGCGGCAAAGTCAGAGACCTCGCCGCGTGGGAGATGCTCGAAGAATACGTTCTGGCCGTCCGCGAGACGGGTGAGCCCATCAATCACATCGTCCTCATGGGCATGGGCGAACCGTTCGACAACTACGAAGAAGTCGCGGCTTTCCTGCGCCTCATCCACGATCCGCAGGGCATAGGCCTCAGCTACCGCAACATCACGCTGTCGACCTGCGGCCTTGTGCCGGGCATCCGGCGCTTCGGGGAAGAATTTCCCCAGGTGAACCTGGCCATCTCTCTGCACGCTTCGAACCAGGCGGACCGCGAAAAGCTCATGCCGGTCGCGAAAGCCTATCCGCTCGAAGAACTCATCCCCGCCTGCCGGCAGCATGCGGAGAAAACGGGGCGCCGCGTGACGTTCGAATTCGCCCTGATCGCCGGCCGCAACGACACGCCGCAGACCGCGAAGGAACTGGCGGATCTGCTGCGCGGCATGCTGTGCCACGTCAACCTCATCCCGCTGAATCCGGTGACGGAAACAGGCCTTCAAGGCACGGACAGAAAGGCCGCGGCGAAATTCCGGGAACGCCTGGAATTGCAAGGAATTCCGGCAACGGTACGCAGACAGCTCGGAGCCGATATCGACGCCGCGTGCGGACAACTTCGCAAAAAATACACTTAAAAGTTTTCCTCTGGCGGGTTGCCCGAAGCCCGCAGTCAAGGTATAATGAAAACACAGACAATCCTTGAAAAGAAAGTGGGGCGATTCCAATGGTAAAGTTACTGGTAGGGCACAAAGGCAGCGGCAAGACCAAGGCGATGGTCGACATGGCTAATGCCAGCCTGGACAGCGTAAACGGAAGCATCGTTTTCATCAACAAGAACCACAGACTGATGTACGATCTGAAATACCGGATCCGCGTCGTGTGCATGGAGGATTTCGAGCACATCACGAACATCGACGAGTACATCGGCTTCATATATGGCATCATCTCCCAGGATCACGATATCGAACTTATCTTTATCGACAGCATCCTGAAGCATGCGGACGTTAAACTGGAAGATCTGGAGGAGTTCCTGGGCAGACTGGCTGCCATCTCCGAGATCTACGGCCCCGATTTCGTTGTCAGCATTTCCGCCAACGTCGACGAGATGGGTCCCTACGTCAACAAGTACGAGATCCTCAACCCCGCGCAATAATGGATTTCGAACACGTCATAGAGAAACTGGAAGGCCGTGAAAGCGGTCTCATTGAGATCAGAAAGCACAGCTGCGTCCTGATTCCGTTTGTGGAACGGGAAGGCAGGCTGTGCCTTCTTTTTGAGCTGCGCAGCGCCGGCATCTCGCAGCCCGGCGAAGTATGCTTCCCCGGCGGCCGCATGGAAGAAGGGGAGACCCCGCTGCAGACCGCGGTGCGCGAGATCGGCGAGGAACTGGGCATCGGTCCGGAGCATATTCTGTATACGCACGGATACGATACGCTCATTCACTATGCGAACATGGCCATCCATACGGTCGTAGCGAAACTGGACCCTTCGGCGCTTGAGAATATCCGTCCTGCGAAGGACGAAGTCGCGGAGTGGTTCACGATCCCGGTGGACTGGCTGGCGGAGCACGAACCCATCGTTTACGAGTACCGCGTGCTGCCCGAGATCCGCGACGATTTTCCGTACGACATCATCGAATCGCCCGATAAATACAACTGGCGGACCGGAAAATGGCACATTCCGGTCTGGAATTACGAGGGTCACTGCCTGTGGGGCATGACCGCGCGCATCGTCTACGCACTGCTAAAATTCCTTGCGTAACGCAAGGGTGTATTGTATAATTTTTCTGCTGATAATGACGCGGCCGACTGGAGTGTGCCGCGGTCAGAATAAGGAGGAAAATCAAATGAAGAAGTTACTCGCGCTGCTCCTCGCGCTGGCTATGGTATTCTCCATGGCAGCCTGCACCAGCAGCAACGAACCCGCTGCAGAACCCACCCCCGACGATGGCGGCGAAGGCGAAGCAGCAGCTTACTCTGTCGCTATGATCACCGACTATGGTGACATCACCGACGAAAGCTTCAACCAGGCCACCTATGAAGCCTGCAAGGCTTTCTCCGATGCCAACGGCCTGAAGTTCAACTACTACAAGCCCGCCGGCGACAGCACCGCTGAAAGAGTCGCCATGATCGAAGCAGCCATCGCTGACGGCTTCAACGTAGTCGTTTGCCCGGGCTATGCGTTCGGCGAAGCTCTCACGGAATGCTCTGTGACCTATCCGGACGTCAAGTTCATCGCTCTGGACGTTTCCGCAGGCGATCTGGCCGGTCTGTCCACCATTCCCGACAACCTGTTCTCCGCTGTTTACCAGGAAGAGCAGTGCGGCTTCATGGCCGGTTACGCTGCTGTTGCTCTGGGCTACAAGCACCTGGGCTACCTGGGCGGCATGGCAGTTCCCTCCGTCGTTCGCTTCGGCAACGGCTACATCCAGGGCGCTGACCTCGCAGCAAAGGAACTGGGCATCGACGGCGTTACGCTCGAGTACGTTTACGGCAACCAGTTCTTCGGCGACGCTGATATCACTTCCTACATGGATACCTGGTATCAAACCAACGGCGTAGAAGTCGTCTTCGCTTGCGGCGGCGGCATCTGGACCTCTGCGGCTGAGGCTGCAGCCAAGGTCGGCGGCAAGGTCATCGGCGTTGACGTTGACCAGTCCAAGACCATCGACGCTTACGGCGCCGGCATGACGGTCACCTCCGCCATGAAGGGCCTGAAGGCTACTGTCAACACGCTGCTCACCGAGCTCGTACTGAACGACAACTGGTCCGCATACGGCGGTCAGATCATGACCCTGGGTCTCGTTTCCGGCACCGACGTCGAAGCGAACTACACCCAGATCCCGTATGACACCACCCAGTGGGCTGACAGCTTCACTCAGGATGACTATGTTGCACTCGTTGGCAGAATCTTCTCCGGCGAGATCAGCATCGACGGTTCTCAGGACGAATTCGTTCCCAGCACCATCACCCTGAATAGATACGACAACATCAAGTAATCCACCTGATAAAATCGCATCAAAAATAAACGGACGACCTTTTAGGCCGTCCGTTTTTATGTTATGATTTTATTAACTATGGAATACAGGAGGTTGAAGCCATGGATGCACCTTATGCAATAGAGATGCTCAACATAACCAAGCGGTTTCCGGGCATCATTGCTAACGACAACATCACACTTCAGCTCAAGAAAGGCGAGATACACGCCTTGCTTGGCGAAAACGGCGCCGGCAAGTCCACGTTGATGAGCGTGCTCTTCGGTCTGTACCAGGCGGAAGAAGGGCAGATCAAAAAGGACGGCAAGGTCGTCGAGATCAAAGACCCCAACGATGCCAACGATCTGGGCATCGGCATGGTCCACCAGCACTTCAAGCTGGTCGAGTGCTTTACGGTACTGGATAACATCATCCTTGGCGTAGAGACCACGAAGAACGGTCTTCTGCAGAAGGCTGAAGCCCGCAAGAAGGTCATGGATCTTTCGGAAAAGTACGGTCTGGCAGTCGATCCGGACGCCTTCATCGAGGACATCACGGTCGGCATGCAGCAGAGGACGGAGATCCTCAAGATGCTGTACCGCGACAACGAGATCCTCATCTTCGACGAACCGACGGCGGTTCTGACCCCGCAGGAGATCGAAGAGCTCATGCACATCATGAAAAATCTTGCGGCGGAAGGAAAGAGCATCCTGTTCATCTCCCACAAGCTGAACGAGATCATGGAAGTGGCTGACCGGGTCACCGTTCTGCGCAAGGGCAAGTACATCGGCACCGTGGAAACGAAAAACACGACGAAGGAAGAACTGTCGCGCATGATGGTCGGCAGAGACGTCGAGTTCCAGGTGAAGAAAGAGCCCAGAACGCCCGGCGAAGAGATCCTGAAAGTCGAGAATCTGACGGTCGCTTCGAAAGTGCACAGCAACAACGCGGTCAAGAACGTCAGCTTCGACGTCCGCCGCGGCGAGATCGTGTGCATCGCGGGTATCGACGGCAACGGGCAGACAGAGCTCGTGTACGCGCTTACCGGTCTGGAAAAACCGGTATCCGGCAAGATCACGATGCTGGGAAAAGACATCACCCACGCGCCGATCCGCCAGCGCAGCGTGGACGGCATGAGCCACATTCCCGAAGACCGCCACAAGCACGGCCTGGTGCTGGATTACTCGCTGGAATACAACGAAGTGCTCCAGACTTACTTCGAGCCGCGCTTCACGCATAACGGTTTCCTGGATAAACCGGCCATCCGCCAGTACTGCGAGAAGCTGATCGACGAATACGACGTCCGCTCCGGACAGGGCCCGATCACAAAGGCCCGCAGCATGTCCGGCGGCAACCAGCAGAAGGCCATCATCGCCAGAGAGATCGACAGAGGCCCTGAACTGCTGGTCGCGGTCCAGCCCACGAGAGGCCTGGACGTCGGCGCCATCGAATCCGTTCACAGGCAGCTGGTGGCCCAGCGTGACGCCGACAAAGCGGTGCTGCTGGTCTCCCTGGAACTGGAAGAGGTCATGAGCGTACCCGACCGCATCCTCGTCATGTACGAAGGCGAGATCGTCGGCGAACTCGATCCGAAAGAGATCACCGTGGAAGAACTGGGCCTGTACATGTCCGGCGCGAAGAGACAGTAAAGGAGGTCGCCATGAAAAAGTTTATAAAGAGCGAAGGCGGTCAGTCCTTTATCGCCTCCATCCTCTGCATCATCCTGGGACTTCTGATCGGTTACGTCGTGCTGCTGTTCATCGCCCCGAAGGGAGCTGCGACGGCCATCGGCGTCATCATCAAGAACTTCCTGTATTACCCGAGCAGCATTGCCCGCATGAAGTATTTCGGGAACACGCTCGTCAAGACGGCACCGCTGCTGATGTGCTCGCTGTCCATCCTGTTCGCGTATAAGGTCGGCCTGTTCAACATCGGCTGCTCCGGCCAGTATACGGCGGGTACCTGCGCGGCACTTTACCTTGCGCTCGGCATGGGGCTCCCCTGGTGGGCCTGCACGATCGCTGCCATGATCTGCGGCGCTCTGCTGGCAGCCATTTCCGGCATCCTGAAGAGCTACGCGAACGTGAACGAAGTCATTTCAGGCATCATGCTCAACTGGATCATGCTGTATTCGGCGAACATGATCCTCACGAAAGTGAAGGAATCCACGTCGCCCTACACGTATACGCTGAACAGCACGAATACCGGAGCCATCATCCCCGGACTCGGCCTGGGCAAGCTGTTCTCCAATAATGCTTACATCACCATCGCCGTACCTCTGGCCATCCTGATCGCCATCGGCATCTGGGTGCTGCTCGAGAAGACGACGTTCGGTTACGAACTGAGAGCCACCGGCAACAACAAGAACGCGGCCAAGTATGCCGGCATGAACGAGAAGCGCAACATCATCGTTACCATGATGATCGCAGGCGGTCTCGCGGGTCTGGGCGGGGCGTTCCTGTATCTGACCGGCTTCGAACAGTATCAGTGCACGCAGTCCTCGGTCGCGGCCATGGGCTTCAACGGCATTTCGGCAGCCTTCCTGGGAGGGCTTTCGCCGATCGGCTCCATCTTCAGTTCTTTCTTCATCCAGCACATCACCGCGGGCGGCGCTTATGTAGATAAAACGATGTACAGCGCTCAGATCTCCGACCTGATCTCCTCGGTCATCATCTACCTGTGCGGCTTCGTCGGCTTCATCAAACTGGTGCTTAAGAAAGCTGCCGACAAGAAGGAAGGAGGCGCAAAGTAATGATACTGCTTCTGCAATATACCATCATCTTCGCTGCCGTACTTACGCTGGTAGCCATCGGCGGATGCTTCTCGGAGCACTCCGGCGTCATCAACATCGGTCTGGAAGGCATCATGGTCATGGGCGCCCTCGGCGGCGCGCTGGTCATGCGCTTTTCGAATTATCCCGAGAGCGGGAACGCGTTTACGCTCATCCTGCTCACGATCCTGGCGGCTGTCGGTCTGGGCATGGTCTACTCCTTGCTTCTGGCTGTCGCGTGCATCAACTTCAAGGCGGACCAGACCATCATCGGTATCGCCATGAACATGCTGGGCACCGCGGCTGCGACCGTTATCGTCAAGGCCATGAACACCCGCATCAACCCGGACAACGTATCCTCCACGATACAGTACATCAATCAAAAGAAGGCGTTCCTGGTGAACCTGGGCGGATTCGAGTTCAACTGGTTCATGCTCGTGACCGTCATCCTGCTCGTCTGCTCGTACGTGCTGCTGTACAAGACGAGGCTCGGCCTGCGCCTGCAGGCCTGCGGCGAACATCCGCAGGCGGCGGCTTCCGTCGGTATCTCGGTGTATAAGATGCGCTACATCGGCGTCATCATCTCCGGTTTCCTCGGCGGGCTCGGCGGCATCGTATACATCACGTCCGGCGTATCCGAGTGGAAGTTCGAGAACGGCGTCGCAGGCTTCGGCTTCCTCGCGCTGGCCGTTATGATCTTCGGCCAGTGGAAGCCCCACAGGATCGCGGTCTCCGCGCTGCTGTTCGGCCTGTTCCGCGCGCTGTCCAACGTCTACATGGGATTCGACTTCCTTGCGAAGCTGAATATCCCCAGCGGCATCTACAACATGCTGCCTTACATCATCTGCCTCATCGTACTGGCCTTCACGTCCAAGAAGTCCAGAGCACCGAAGGCGGAAGGCATTCCCTACGACAAGGGGATGCGGTAAACCTGTATTCCCCGGGGGCGGCTGTTACGGCCGCCCCTTTGTGCTCATTGCGGTATCCGGGATCGGACAAAAACTCAGAAAAGAGGCAATTTGCTTTTACAGATCTTTTTCTCATTCTTTAAGGTGGGCCTGTTCACGATCGGCGGCGGCTATGCCATGCTGCCCATCATCCAGGAGGCCGTCTGCCACGAGAAGGGCTGGCTGACGGACGAGGAATTCCTCGATTCCATCTCGCTGACGAATTCGCTGCCCGGGCCTCTGGCCACGAACTGCGCGACCTTCATCGGCTACCGGCTGAAGAAGGTGCCCGGTTCTATCGCGGCCATCCTCGGCACGATCACTCCGTCGATCATCATCATCCTGCTCATCGCCATGATCTTCAATCACGCCATGGAAAACGAGTACGTGCAGGCGTTCTTCCGGGGCGTCGGCCCCGCGGTGTTCGCGCTCATCGTCAATGCGGTGTACAAGCTGGCGAAATCCGCGAAGATCCTGGAAGATAAACTGATGCTGATCGTAGCCATTGCGTCATTCGCCGTGATCGGTTTTCTGGGGGTCACGCCCATCCTTGTCGTGATCGCAGCAGCCATCATCGCGCTTGTCGCGGACAGCGTCAGGAAGACGCGCACAGCTGAGAAGGGAGGTTCGGACAATGGATCTCATTCTTAGGATGTGCCTGGCCTTCATCAAGATCGGCGCGTTCTGCTTCGGCGGAGGGTACGCGGCGGTCGGACTGATTGAAAACGAGATCGTCCGCACTATGGGCTGGCTGACCTCGGAGCAGTACATCAACATCATTGCCATCGCGGAGATGACCCCCGGACCCATCGCGGTCAACACGTCGACGTTCGCCGGCTACCTGATGGCGGGACCGGTCGCGGGTATCCTGTGCACGCTGTCCGTTATCCTCATCCCGAGCTGCCTGGCTCTCCTGACGGCGTTCTTCTTCGAAAAGGTAAAGAACAACCCGAAGGTGCAGGTCGCGGTGAAGGGCATCCGGCCAGGCGCCATCGGCATCATCGCTGCGGCGGGCATCTCCCTGGCGAAGAGCGGCTTCCACGATTACTGGTCTATCCTGTTCTTCGCGCTGGCTGCATTTATCATCTTTAAGCTGAAGAAAAGCCCCATCATCGCGCTGCTTTCCTGCGGCGCGCTGGGCATCCTGCTGTATGGCGTCATCCTGTAAAGTCCGTTACGGAGACAACCTGGAATACATGAAGACCCTCGCGGACGGGTCGGTCGATTTCATCTACGTCGACCCACCGTTTTTCTCTGCGGCGGATTACTATACGCGCAAGGGACGGAACGCCTACGGTGACCGCTGGAAGGGCGGCATGGACGAGTATCTCGCCATGCTGAAACCGAGGCTCGAAGAGATGAAGCGCCTGCTGAAGGACACAGGCACCATCGCGATCCATCTCGACTGGCACGCGGTGCATTACGTCAAGGTGATGGCGGACGGCATCTTCGGCGCGGGCAACTTCGTGAACGAACTGATCTGGGCCTACAAGTCCGGAGGCGCCACAGGCAGACACTTCGCACGCAAGCACGATACGATTCTTGTATATGCGAAGACGAAGGATTACTACTTCCTCACGCAGAAAGAGCGCTCTTACAACAGGGAAGGGCGGCCGTACCACTTCAAGGGTGTGGAAGAATTCCGCGACGAAGAAGGCAAGTGGTATACCATGGTCAATAAAAAAGACGTCTTAAACGTCGACATGGTCGGAAGGACGTCTTCGGAACGCACGGATTACGCGACGCAGAAACCGCAGGCGCTGCTGCAGATCCTGCTGGACAGCCTGTGTCCGCCGGGAGGCCTGTGCGCGGATTTCTTCGCGGGGTCCGGTACGCTTGGCGCCTGCGCGCTCGAAAGCGGCCTGGACTGCCTGATGTGCGATTCGAGCAGGGAGGCTGTGGATACGATCCTGGACAGACTGGGGATGTTCGTGCAGGAGATCTAAAGACCGGTCAGGAAACCGATGAGAAAGGGGACCATCAGCGAGATGACAGTCCCGACAAGGATCCCGTAAAGAACGATGCTGTTGTCACCGGAAACGGTGGCTGCGGCGACACACGAATTGATCGTAGCAGATCCGCCGACGGAAACGACTTCCGGACGGCGGAATCTTTTTATGAGGAGAGGCATCAGGAAGATCGCCAGGATCTCCCGGGATACGCAGCAAACGAACGTCGCAACGGAAAGAGAAGGGCTGTAAGTATAAACGAGTCCGGTGGACAGGGAATACCAGCCCATGCCGGAAGCCGCGATCATGGCGTCCTTGGCAGAGACAGGCAGGAACAGGGACATGGGGACCGCGGCAAGCAGCGTGCCGGCAACCGTTCCGAACGCGTAGAGCAGCGCCTTTCCGGACAGTTTTTCGCCTTCGCCTTCCCGGTATTGCGCACCGAGGCTGATCGAGATCGCGAAGCACATCACGTACAGCGTATACAGGATGATGTCGGATTCATATGGTCCCAGAAACGACAGCGCTCCGAGGCGGCCGCAGGCGAATCCTGCGGCGAGGACCACGACAAGGATAAGGATCATCATCGCGCGTCCTCCTCGCCGCTACGGGCCGATTTTTGGCCTTCCAGGGCCTTTCTGAGGGCGAGGACCACAAGGAAAGACCCGGTCATGGCAGCCAGACTGAGCACGAGCCCCGTCAGCCCCATGGAACTGACGGAAGCAGCGACTTCTTCGTTCGCACCGAGCTGATGCCCGAGCAGGAACAGGATGATCCAGAGACACACGGTCTGAAACCGGCTGCGCGCTTTGCTCTTCGAAGAGAAGGTCCTGCTTTTGTATCCCAGCGCGATGCCTGTTCCCATGATGACGAGATAGATCAGCATGATCTTCATGGCGCACCTCTACAGATCCAGTTCGCTCTCGCCGTCCCCCTGGCTCATGTGCCAGTGCTGCGCGCCGGCGAGTTCCGCCTCGGAGATGGAGTCGTCCAGCGAGCGGACGATCACGACGTTGCCCTGGCCTTTGCCCGGGACGAAGCCGTAGCGGCGGAACACTTCGTCGTATTTTCCGTACAGCGCGCTGCACGCGACGGCGTAGTCCGCCTTGTGTTCGAAACAGTAATCGATGACGGCCTCCGCAAGGGCGGAGATATACTCTTCGTTCTGCGGATCGGTGAAGTTCTCTGCCACGCAGATCATGGGCTTTTTGTTCGCCACGCTTTTGCGCAGCACGAGAAAACCGGCGGGTTCCGAACCGTCGTACAGCATCAGCGTCTCGTACTTCGCGTCCGGACGGCCGTCGTAGCGCCATCTCAGATACGTCAGATCGCGGACGATGCAGTTTTCATACTGTCCGCGGTACTTCTCCCAGACCGCTCCGGCGTCAGCCGGGATGCGGTCGTATTTCTTCACGGTAAACAGCGCGTTCCTGTGATGCGGACGCTTCAGTTTTCCGATCCCCTGGAACATGCCGTTGGCCATCTTCGCGAGCGCTCGGCTCTTCAGCATGCCGGCCGCCTTGTTCGTGATGTCCGCCGGGAAGACGTACACCTCGCGGTCGAACAGCGTCGTCCAGCCGAACTTCTGGTAGGCGGGGTAGGAGTTTGTGTTCGCGAAGCCGAGCACGACCTGGACGCCGTGCGCTTTTCCCTGCGCAAGCGAATTGTCCGTCATGGTGCGGAAGATGCCCTGGCGCTTGTAGTCCGGGTGGGTCATGGACTTGACGGAATGAGCAGCTTTCACCGTTCTCCCGCCGAGCTGCAGATCGAAGGGGATGAGCCCGTCAGAGGCGATCATCCTGCCGCCGGCGTCGTGGTCGCGCATGACGAACATCATGTTGCCGTCAGGCGGGTCGTAAGGGTCTTCGTCGAACAGCCAGCGGTACATGCTGAGGTTCGGATTGGCTCCTTCGCCAAAAGAAAGCACGCTCAATTCCTCGAATTCGTCGAATTCAGTTGTCAGGTCGATCGCACGGATCGTTCTGTTGGTTTCCATAGCTCTCTGTGATATGAGAAGGCCGCCCGGCAGGACCGGACGGCCGTTCTTGCGCGTGGTCAGATCAGTGTCTGATCTCGATGACGATGGACGTTGCCGCGAAGTTCGTGGAATCGGTGTAGGTTCCGTATGCCACGATCATGTCGCCTGCGGCCAGAGCGGAGAAGCTCAGCGTCTTGCCGGTCTCGCTGTCCAGGATGGAAGCGGCGTTCTTGCACTTGATATAGGTGAGTTTGCCTTCCTTCAGGACGGTAAGCACGCGGTTGGTCGGGTCGACTGCCAGGATCTCAGCGCTCAGCTTGTCGGTCGCGGGCGTCGCGGCCTTCTTCAGCGTGACCTCGGTGATGACGCCGGACGTGACGATGACGGACACCTCATCGCCCGGGTTGATGGTATCCAGTTTAATGGAAGTCTCGCCGCTGAATGCTGCTGCCGCGCTGTCGATGGCATACGTGGCGCTGACGCCGTCCGCACCCTTGATGGTCCAGGTGGTATCCGAAATGGTGCGGGTGATGATGGTCAGCTGGCCTTCCATGGTCGCGTCTTTGCCCTGCGTATCGATGCGGGTGACTTCGCCGCCCTTGACCGTGACCTTGATGTCTTCGCCTTCGCTCAGACGGTCGACGGTGATGTTGAGGGATCCTCTCTTGATGGTGGGCATATCGGCGAGATCCATGTAGATGATAGCTTCGGTCGTCTCATCTTCTTCGACGGCCATCGTGACGGTCGTGTCGTATTTGACGGGGCCGACTTTGCCGTTGATGGTGTATTCCTTCGTGTCGGAGACGACTTCGGTGACCGTGCCTTTCTCGATGGTGAGCGTGAGGAATGCGCCCTTGGTGAGCTCCGTGAAGCTGACCTCTTTGCCGTCCTGCGTGATCTTCGCCGACGTCAGGATATAGGCAGCGGAATCCTTGGTGAGCAGGTCGGTCAGTTTGATGGACTGGGTGTTCGTGGCAATGGTGTTCAGGCGTCCCTGCTTGTAGGTGACGTTCGTCTGTTCGGTGACGGCTGCAGTGACCGCTTTGCCTTCTTCATCTATCTGGATCTTAACAGGGTTGCCTGCGTTGGAGGAGGAGAGAGTCTTTTCGGTGCCGTTGACGGTCGCCTTGAACGTGCCGCTCTTGGCGTAGTTGTGGTAGATGCCGTCCATGCCGCGGATGATGATCGCATCGTTGGCGACGGAGGACAGGATGCCTTCAGCGGTATCCAGGCCCAGATAATCGTCCAGTTTCAGCTTGATGTTTTCTTTCTCCAGATAATCCAGGATGTTGCAGAGCATGGTGGCGAAGACGCCGCGCGTAACGCTTGCTTTCGGCGTGAAGTTGCCTTCGGTATCACCGCTGACGACGCCCATCTCTGTCAGAAGGGCAACGCTGCCCAGGCATTTGGACGTGATGTCGGCCGCGTCTTTGTATTCCAGCTCTGCTTCATTCAGCTTGGCCGCGTCTTCCGTTCTCTGGATCGCGCGGATCATGTAGACAGCCAGGTTCTGCTTGGGCATCTCCGCGCTGAGCGTGATGTTCTTCAGTTCGGATTCGGTGATGATGCCGGCCGCCATGCAGATCGCCAGCTGATTATTTGCCCAGCTGACGTCGGACAGTTCGGCGACCTTGTCGCCGTAATCCTTATAGATCTCCTCTTTGGCAGCGTCCTTCAGGTCGTACAGGTTCGCCAGCATGACGAAGGCTTCGGCGGCAGATACGGTCTTGTCCGGCTTGATCGTGCCGTCGGTGTAACCGGCCATGATGCCTTTTTCGACCAGCTTTTCCATAAAGGTCTGGGACCAGTGACCCTCCAGGTCGGAGAATCCTTCCGCAAAGGCGGGAACGACCGACGCGAAGAGCAGGGCCAGCGCCGCGATAAGAGTGATGATCTTTCTCGTAGTTCGCATTGTGACTTCCTCCTTGTTGCAAATAGATCTCTAATTTCAATCTATATCATTATATACCAATCGGCACAGTATGATGTATGTTTTTTTGAAAAAGATCGCAGAAAAACACAAGATTTTGGGGTCAATATGGTTGACAGAAGACAGTCGTACGGAAACAAAGAAAAAACCGGGCCGCAAAGGTCCGGTTTTCGTTGGTGCGCCATACAGGACTCGAACCTGTGACCTCCTGCACGTCAAGCAGGCGCTCTAACCAACTGAGCTAATGTCGCGTATTTGAAGTGAACACGAATATATTAGCGCAAGCGCCGCAGAAATGCAAGCGGATTTTTCTGTTTTTCGCTGTTATCTGGCGAGAATATCAAGTTCGAGCGGAAGGCAGGAATAATCGTATCCCGTTACCGCCCAGGGAGTATCGACGTCCAGTACGAGGTAGAGCTTCTGTTCGCTGGCGTCGACATAATACTTCTGATCCTTCACGAGGCCCGGGAAGCGCGTCACGCACACTTCGACCTCTGCGATGCCTTCGGTATGTCCGGTATAGTCTTCATCCCGGTAAATCTCGTCCGCGTTGACCCGCAGATACTCTCTTACCGCCCCGTTAAGGACGGAAAGGGCATCTTTGCCTTCCGGCACAAAGGCCGTGACGGGCACTTCTTTTCCGGTCTTCAGATCGAAATTGAGCGTCTCGCAGGACGTGAAGAATGCGCTGGCTGAGGAGAAATTGCCGGTGCGGGGCATGTCGAAGTTCGCCCGGCAGACCACGGCGACGGAAAGCAGATCGCCGCTGCATGCGGTCACCTGCGTCTGGATGTATTTATAGCGGCAGTTCGCGCTGTCGAGACCGGCATCCAGCGCGGCCTGAATCCCCTGTGCGTCAGGCAGCCACCCCTCGTCACAGAATGCTTCGACAGTGCTGCGGATGCGCTTGTTGACGGTTTCTTCGACCTTTTTGTCTTCCAGGCCGCTGACCGTGACGCAGTCCGCAAACAGCCTGTCGCTGTCGGACAGGATCTCCGCATCCCACTGCGGGCCTTTGCCTTTCAGCGATACGGGACCTTCGGCCCAGCCGCTTTCCGGCGCGGTACCTTCGGTATCGAACGCGGCTTCTGATTCGGGCTGCGCGTCAGTCTCCATGTTCGGTTCGTAGCCTTTTTCGACGGCAAGGGCCTGACCGAGCGGCCACGCGCACCATTGCGCGAGCTGGCCGGCGGGGCTTTCTTCCTCGCCGCCCCGGATGACGGCGCACACCTGCGAGATCAGAGGATAGACGCCTTTGCGGATGTTGGCGCTGCTCGCCTCGCAGCCTTCGATCTTCAGGATCTTGAGCGCCATGCCGCCGTATTGCTGCCGCACGTTCGACAGATAACCGCAGCCGATGGCGCCGGCAGATCCGTCGTAGTTGGCCGCGACTTCAGCCGTTTCGCCCATGGTGCCGGTGCGTTCTTCCTGCGGGGCAGGGGCGAGTTCGCTGTCGTCAGCGACGAACTGCACCAGACCTGTGTGATCGGATGAACCTGCAGAGCGGCGGAACGGAAGGATGACCTCGTCGTTCCCGCCCAGTTCGCTCCAGTTGGTGACCGCTCCGGTGTAGACGGCGCGCAGCTGCTCGAGCGTCAGCGAATCCACGGGATTGTCCGGGCTCACGAAAAAGACGAACGCTTCGTTCAGCACGGGATAGCAGGCCAGCGTGACCCCTTCGTGGTCCGCAAACCTTGCCTGCAGTTCGTTCGGAAGATGGCAGAAAATGATGTCGGCAGCGCCGGTGATGAGATCGGAATAGGCGAGATTGGGGACGGAGCACAGCACGTAGCGGGACGCTTCGTCTTCACTGATTTCAAGCATGCGGGCTGCCGCAGCCGTGTAGTAGGGGAGAAAAACGGACGTGCCTTCGATGACGGGCCAGTCGTTTTCCTCGACTTCGACTGCGTAAAGATCCTCGTCGGTGATCTCAGGAGGGGTGACGGGGACTGCTGTGTCCGCGCACCCGCAGGCAGCGAACAGCACCGATATGATCATCACGGCGCACAGCAGACGTTTCATGAAATAGGACCCTCCAATATCTATCAAAAAAGTTGCGAACATTTGTTTACAACCACAATATCCTGTGTTATATTAATTATAGAATAGACTTCGTGATTCGTCCATTCACTTTATCAAAAGAAGGAGACAGAAGATGAATAATCTTTCCGACCGCGAACAGAAGATCCTGGAATACATGCGCGAATACGTCGCAAAATGGGGCTATCCGCCCACCGTGCGCGATATCGCAGGCGCGCTGGGGATCAAATCCACCTCGACTGTCCACAAAGCCATTGCCTCCCTTGAGAAAGCGGGGGCGATCAAGAAGCAGGCCGGCAAACGCCGCGCGCTCGATATCGTCGGCAATGAACCCGAGAGATCCAACGTCCGCAACATCGCAGACGAAAGGGACGACGTCGTCGATCTGCCTGTCGTCGGCCGCATCGCAGCCGGCACGCCCATCCTGGCCGAGCAGAATATCGAAGACAGTTTCCCCATGCCGAGCCGTTTCATCGGCAAGGGCACGAACTTCATGCTCACCGTGCACGGACAGTCCATGATCGAAGCCGGCATCTTCGACGGGGACTACATCCTCGTGCAGCAGCAGGACAACGCTAACAACGGAGACATCGTCGTCGCCATGATCGACGGCATGGAAAGCGAGGCAACGGTCAAGGCGTTCTACAAAGAGAACGGCCACATCCGCCTGCAGCCCAGAAATTCCGAGATGGAGCCCATCATCGTCGACGACTGCAAGATCATCGGCCTCGTGAAGGGCGTGTTCCGCTACCTGCATTAAAAATCATTCAAAATTATTGCAAATTAGCGCTTGACAGGGTTTTTACGCCCTTGTATAATAATCCAGTATTAAGCAGAAGTCCGCTTCTCACCTCAAAGTTCACTGAAGAGGTTCACAACGATTATCGTCCCTTTCGGGGTGATTTTTGGAGCGGAACGATGCGTCCGCTCATTTTTTTTTACCGGAGGATAGAGCAATTAGCAAAGAAAGCCTGATCAACGAAGAAATTCGTGCCAAAGAGGTCCGCTTGATCGACGAGGAAGGAACCCAGCTGGGTATCGTCTCCATTCAGGAAGCGCTGGCAAAAGCTGCCGAAGCGAATCTGGACCTGGTCAACATCTCTCCCAACGCGGCCCCTCCCGTCTGCCGCATCATGGATTACGGTAAGTACCGCTATGAGCAGCAGAAGAAGGAGAAGGAAGCCCGCAAAAAGCAGAAGACCATGGAAGTCAAGGAAATGCGCCTTGGCATCTTCACCGAGGAACACGACCTGGAAACGAAGGCCAAACTGGTCTCGAAATTCCTGGAAGGCGGAGACAAGGTGAAGATCAGCATGCGTTTCCGCGGCCGTGAAATGGGTTACGTCAAGAAGGGCGAAGAGACCATGCTCAACTTCGCAGGACTTTTCGCGGAACTGGGCAATCTGGAAAAGGCGCCGAAACTCGAAGGGCGCAACATGTCCATGATCCTCGCGCCAAAGTCCGAACGCGAAAAGGAAAAGATCGCGAAGGCGAAGAGACTGGCTGCCGAGAAGGCTGCCGCTGAGAGCCCTGCCGCTCCGGAAGAATAATGCGCAGACGCTAAGAATAAAACAGGAAGGAAAGAATATCATGGCAAAGAACAAGATGAAGTCCCACAGAGGGGCAATGAAGAGATTCAAGCTTACCGGTACCGGCAAAGTCAAGAGAAACAAGGCCTACAAGAGCCATATTCTTACCAAGAAGACCGCAAAGAGAAAAAGAGGTCTTCGTCAGTCCACGATCCTGGGTCATGCAGACCACAAGCGGATCAAGAGCGTTTTAGTAGGTAAGTAGGAGGTAAGATACAATGGCAAGAGTTAAGAAGGGCATGAACGCCAAGAGAAAGCATAAGAAGATCCTGAAGCTCGCGAAGGGCTTCTACGGTTCCAAGCACAAGATCTTCTCCGCAGCGAACCCCGCAGTCATGAGATCTCTGCGCAGCGCTCAGATGGGCCGCAAGCTGAAGAAGAGAGAATACAGAAGACTGTGGATCGCCCGCATCAACGCGGCAGCGAGAGCGAACGATATCTCCTACAGCAGACTGATGAACGGTCTGAAGAAGGCCGGTATCGAAGTCAACAGAAAGATGCTGTCCGAGATGGCTATCCACGATCCCGCAGGTTTCACCAAGATGGTGGATGCTGCCAAGGCCGCGCTGTAAGCCTTCCGTTTTAACACAAATTTATCCCTCCGGCCGTTTCCGACCGGAGGGCTTTTTTCAGACCTGTTTATGAATTCACCGCAGACCGTGAAAAGTGAAGAGAGCCGCCTGTACGTGCGCAAGATCCTCGCGATCACGCTGCCCATTGCGCTGCAGAACCTTCTGGGCTGCGCCATGGGCATCGTGGATACCGCCATGGTCGGCAGGATGGGCGTCGCGCCTCTGGCCGCCTCCGGGGCAGCCTCGATGGTCGCGATCATCCTGTTCAATTTCATGTACGGTTTTTTGAGCGGCGCAGGCGCGTTCATATCGCAGTTCTGGGGCGTCAGGGACATCAAGACCATACGGCAGGTCCTTGGCATCATCTACAGGTCTGCCATCATCGTCTCGCTGATCTTTACGGCGGCGGGCGAACTATTCGCGCCGAAGATCATCTGGCTCATCGACCGCAACCCCGAAGTCATCGATCTCGGCGTGCAGTATCTAAGGGTCATCGCGCCGTCGTACATCCTCGCGATGTTCAGCTACAGCTTCATGTTCTCATCGCGCTGCGTGCAGAAACTGCGTGCCTGCACCATCATCGACATCTGCGCGATCCTGTCGAACACGCTGTTCAACTACATGTTCATCTGGGGCAAATTCGGCGCGCCGGCATGGGGCATCAAAGGCGCGGCGTTCGCGACTGTGCTGTCAAGGATCCTTGAATTCACAGCGTTCCTGATCTATTCCTACGCTTCGAAGAACCATCCGCTCGCGTTCAAGAACTTTTCGGAACTGTCCGGCTACACGAAGGAATTCCGCGACCGCGTCGTTAAAACAGCCATTCCCGTCGGCCTGTCCGACGGTCTGTGGGGCATCACGTGCACAGTGTATCTGTCCGTATACGGTCTCATCAGCACGGCGGCTCTCGCGGCGGCGCAGGTCGTCAACATCGTGAACGAATGCTTCCAGTCCGTGTTCTACGGCGTCGGAAGCGCGGCAGCCGTTCTCATCGGCGAACAGCTCGGACAGGCGGATCTGAAGCGCGCGAAGAAGTCCGCGGTCGAGTTCCAGTGGACGTGCGTCGTGCTTTCGCTCGTCCTGTCTGTGGTCATGTACGTCATCAGCCCGTTCATCATGGGTTTCTATCATTTCGACGCGGCTACGAACGAAGTGCTGCTGTCCGCGCTGCACATCACCGCCTGGACCATCCTGCTTCGCATGATGTGCTACATCGTCATGTGCGGCATCCTGCGGCCAGGCGGAGACACGAAGTTCGCGATGATCGTCGACCTGATCGTAAACTGGTGCGTCGTCATCCCGGCCATGTTCGCCGCAGTACTGATCTTCCATGCGGACCTGACTGCCGCGATGTTCCTGTGCTATCTGGGCGAGGGCGTCAAGTGGCTGTTCTGTTATCTGCGCTACCGCACGGGCAAGTGGATGAACGTGTTCACGGGGGCCGAATCTTTGCAATGACCCCCTGATTGTGGTATAATGCCTCATTGCGTATGATCAGAGTATTCGAAGATCTCCCGGTGGACGCGGGTTTTACCTGCAAGCCGCTGGATGGAAAAGTCTATAGAGCCGGCTTGCTCGAGAGATTTCCGGTCGTGCGCCTCAGTCTGGTGCACGGCAATGCGATCGCCGTCATCCGCGGGCTGGACGGATCCGGCGCCGCGCCTTTCCGCGCGGATCTGGACGAGGACTTTCTGGACGTGTACGACGCGGACGGAGCCGTTACGGATCTGACGGACGTTTATCTGACGACGACGCACGGAGACTGCATCCCCATCTGGGCCTATGACCCGGTGAAAGGCGCCGCAGGCCTCGCTCACGCGGGCTGGCGCGGTACGCTCAAAGGCGTCGCGGGCAGCCTGATCCGGACGATGCGCAGCGCTTACGGCAGCGACCCTGAAGACATACGGGCGGTCATCGGACCGGGCATCGGCGCCTGCTGCTTCGAAGTCGGTTTCGACGTGGCGGACGCGTTTACGGACAAATATCCCTGGGCGGAAGAATATGTGAGCGCTCACCCGGGAGCCAGGCCACATCTGGATCTGAAAGGTGTCAACGCGGAACTTCTCCGCCTGGAAGGGGTCACTCAGATAGAGATCTCAGCGCACTGCACGTGCTGCGAACCGGACATGTTCTGGTCGCATCGCCGCAGCGCGGATAAGACCAGGATGCTGGCGTTTATCAAAAAGGGAAAAGAATGAACAACGATTACGGATACAACAACAATGACAAACCGCGCAGAAGCGGCAAGTTCCAGGAGTGGATGATCAAGTACAACAAGATCCTCTGGGCCCTGCTGATCCTGTTCGCCATGTATACGGGGCGCGGCTCTTTTTCGAACCTGATCCACACGTTCCGCGACTGGGACGAGATCCAGGCCGCAAAGGGCGACGTCATCCTGCAGCAG
Source organism: Bacillota bacterium (assembly GCA_017557505.1). Classification (GTDB taxonomy): domain Bacteria; phylum Bacillota; class Clostridia; order Peptostreptococcales; family Anaerovoracaceae; genus RUG11894. The sequence continues at coordinate 119,326 of JAFYYP010000007.1, forward strand.
CACCTGTTCATCCGCGACCGCCTGTATCTTGAGGATCCGGCGGAGTATTCCGACGTGATACAGCTTGAAAACGGCACGTACAGCCACAACGTGCGCGTCGGCAGCGACATCACGCTGGATCAAGAGAAGTTCGTGTTCGACAACGGCGACACATACCGGCACATCACGCTGCCCTATGTCGAGACCGTCAGCATCATGGATATCGATACGCTGAAAATGATCACCCGTTTCCGTTATGACAAGGGCGACGCGTATTATTATGACGCGGAAAAGGACAAGTGGGAGCATATCGGACGTCTGCGCGGCGGCACGGCTCTGCCGCAGAACACGCTGATGTACATGACGTTCAACGACGAGCACTACGTGCTGATCGATCAGCTGTACGCGTACGAAGAAGAAGACGAAGGCGTCTATACTGCGAACAGCGAACTGACGCATCTGTCCCATTCGAACATCCGCGGGTCCGGTGTGGAGATCCTGCAGCCGTTCAGCATCCGCGAAGGCATGGAATATCAGTCCTGGACGCTCGAGTCTTCCGAACCGCTGATCGACGTGGAGAGCGGCGAAGTCCTGCCCGGCATGGACGTGACGGAGAAGGAACTCATCCTGAAGGATCTCGGTCTGGGCAACGGCGTGCGCTGGCTGTCCGACGCTTTCTACGAACCTGTGCCGGAAGGGTATACGCCTTACGGAGAGGACAACTATTACCGCAGCGACAACGCGCAGCAGCTGGATCTGCTGCTGGAGGCGCAAGACAGCAGGGCAGCGCAGGAACTGGCGTTCCTCAACGCGTACAAAATGGCGCAGAACGTCAGCGAAAACGGCTATTTCGAGACGCCCATCCAAAATTCGCAGCTGTACGGCGACTATGGCATCCGCTACGGTTACGCGGACCTGAAGGCGAACGCGCAGATCGGTCAGAAACTCGTGACCGCGGCGAAAGCGTTCGGCAAGGACGGTTTCGAGGAAGCGATCCGTTCTCTGGCGGACTTCTACAGGCAGCGCCTCAGCGAAGGCGCTCTGCCGGAATACTGGCATTACAAGGGTGAGATCAAGACCGTGCCGGCTTCCGCCGATACGAAAAAAGAGATCGCCGCATTTCTGAATGCCGCGGCGGAATTGCTGGGAGACAGCAGTTACAAGGCACTGGCGGAGCTTGTGAAATAGCCGGAATAAGAGCAGAGAAAAAGACCCGGACTTCCGGGTCTTTTTGATTTCTTTATTTCTCCGGATCCTTCAGGTCCATGGCTTCCGTGAGCTTTACGTCCGGATGCTTTTCCTGATAGTAGGAGAGCGTGAACTGGTTCGCGAACAGGATGAGCGGCCGTTCGAAGCGGTCGAACACGAGTCTGCTGCGCGAATCCAGCGTGGATTTGATCTTGTCCTTATCGGTCTCCAGCACCCAGCGGGCGACCGTGAGTTCCTGCGGGGTCATGCGGACCGGCGCGTTGTATTCGTTCTCCAGGCGGTACTGGAACACCTCGAACTGCAGCTGTCCGACGGCTCCGATGTAGATCTCGTTGTACTCGTTGTGGTAGACCTGGATGGCGCCTTCCTGGGCCAGCTGCTCCACGCCTTTGTGGAACTGCTTCGCCTTCATCGTGTCTTTCGGCGCGACCATCGCGAACAGTTCGGGCGGGAACGTCGGCAGCGGCTCGAAGAAGATCGTCTCCTTGCCTGTGCAAAGCGTGTCGCCGATCTGGAAGTTGCCTGTATCGTAGATACCGATGATGTCGCCGGCCTGGGCTGTTTCTACGTTTTCTCTCTCGTTGGCCATCAGCTGTGTGGACTGTGCGAGTTTGATGGGTTTGCCGGTGCGCGAAAGCGTGGCGGTCATGCCGCGTTCGAACTGCCCGGAGCAGATGCGGAAGAAGGCCAGGCGGTCGCGGTGGGCCGGGTTCATGTTGGCCTGGATCTTGAAGATGAAGCCGCTGAATTCCGGATCCGTCGGCAGCACTTCGCCGCCATCTGCGAGTTTTCTCGGGCCGGGGGCAGGGGACATCTCCAGGAAGTGCTCCAGGAAAGCCGTGACCCCGAAATCGGTCAGGGCGGATCCGAAGAATACGGGGGTCAGTTCGCCTGCGAGCACCGCTTCTTCGTCCATGGGATAGCCGGCGCCTTCGAGCAGTTCCATCTCTTCGCGCAGCGCCTGCAGGTTGTACTGGGTGAGCAGGGGCTCGAGCTGAGGATCGTTCACGCCTTCCCAGTTCAGCTTGAGCGTCTTCTTTTCCTTGTACAGATAGACCTCGTTGTTCAGGACGTTGTAGACGCCCTGGAAGTTCAGACCGCTTCCGATGGGCCAGGTAACGGCCGTCGCGGGCATGCCCAGGATATCCTCGAGTTCTCCGATGAGTTCGAGCGGGTCGCGCGCTTCGCGGTCCAGCTTGTTCATGAACGTGAACACGGGGATGCCCCGCATGCGGCAGACGGCGAAAAGTTTCTTCGTCTGCGCCTCGATGCCCTTGGCCGCATCGATGACCATAACGGCCGAGTCGACGGACGTGAGGATGCGGTACGTGTCTTCGCCGAAGTCGTTATGACCCGGCGTATCCATGATGGAGATGACTTTTCCGCCATATTCGAACTGCATGACGGAGCTCGTGACGGAGATGCCTCTCTGCTTTTCGATCTCCATCCAGTCGGACGTGGCGAACTTGCTGTTTCTGCGGGCCTTGACGGTGCCTGCCTCGCGGATGGCGCCGCCGTGCAGCAGCAGCTTTTCCGTCAGCGTCGTCTTACCGGCGTCCGGGTGGGAAATGATGCCGAAGATGCGGCGTCTGTCGATTTGTTTCTGTAATTCTTTCGTATCCATAATGATTTATTTTAGCACAGAAGACAAGGGTAAGGTATAATGGAATTGCATTTTAGGAAAGGAATTTCATCGGCAATGAAGGAAATATCGATCAAGGACATCCAAGGTTTCGCCATCGGCCAGGCCGAGAACAGGGAAGGCGGCACCGGCATCACGGTCGTGCTGAGCAAGGAAGGCGCCGCGGGCGGTCTGGACGTGCGGGGCGGAGGCCCTGCGTCGAGGGAGTGCACGCTTGTGGATCCTCTCACAGCGCCTAAACCCATCAACGGCGTCGTTTTGGCGGGCGGCAGCGCGTTCGGACTGGACGCGGCCGGCGGCGTGATGCTCTATCTGGAAGAACGGGGCATCGGTTACGACGTGGGCTTTACGCACGTGCCTCTTGTGTGCCAGGCCGATCTGTTCGACCTGAATATCGCCGACCCGTTCACGCGTCCGGACGCAGCCATGGCTTACGAGGCCTGCGTCGCTTCCGAAAACGGAGGCAACTATCAGGACGGCTGTTACGGAGCGGGCACAGGCGCAAGCGTGGGCAAATACAACGGCATGGAATGCGCGATGAAAACCGGCATCGGCAGCTATGCGGTGCAGATCGGAGACTTCCGGCTCGGTGCCATCGTTGCGGTCAACGCCATCGGCGACATTTATGACCCCAGATCGGGCCGCAAGATCGCCGGCATGCTGCAAAAGGGCGGCAAAAGCTTCGATTCCGCGGAGGAGTGGCTGATCTCGCGCATCGACGTCGTAGATAACCGCTTTACGGAAAAGAACACGACGCTGAGCGTGATCCTGACGAACGGAAAGTTCTCGAACCCGCAGCTGTGCAAGATGGCGGGCATGGCGCACGACGGATACGCGCGCTGCATCCGCCCGGTCCATACGTCAGCGGACGGAGACAGCATCTATGCGCTCGCGACGGGGCAGGTCGATGCGGACCTCGACGTAGCCGGCACGCTGGCAGCCAGAGTCGTCGCCGAAGCGATCGTCCGAGCGGTCACGTCGGCTGAAAGCATGTACGGCATCCCGGCGGCGAGAGATCTGACGTTCTAAATAAAACCGTTGAAATAGTAAGAAAAACCAGGCTCGAAAGCCTGGTTTTTTGGTGCGGTATAGTGGACTTGAACCACCACGGTTTTACCCATACGGCCCTCAACCGTACGCGTCTGCCAATTCCGCCAATACCGCGTGTCAACATTGAGAGTATAGCACCCGGCGCAATGTTTGTAAAGCAGATTTTTTAATAGACGACGCCCTGTGAAGACAGATACCAGAACACGAGCATCGCGACGGGGAAGAACCCGTAACTGATGTAGCGGACGGGCAGGGTGTTCTTGCCGCGTTCGCCGTTGTACATCCAGATGAGGAGCAGGGCGATGACCGCGAAAAACTGCACAGACAGGTCGTATTGCAGTCCGTTGATCTTCGGCGTCGCGAACGTCTGGTTCGAGAAATAGACGGCGATGACGAGGGTCACGATCAGTTCCATCACCTTTTCGTAACGCACGTGGCGGGCGACGTAGAACAGCATGATGAACGCCATAGCGAAGCGGGGGTAGGCGCAGCGCAGACCGGTGATCATATAGCGGCCGAAGAACAGGCCGGCGACCTCCGCGGCGATCGTCAGAACGAGGTTATCCGCCTTTGTGCGGATAAAGTCGACGATCATGATGACGATGTAGCCGATGGCCAGTGTAAACAGGACGTTCTGCTGCCGGTCGTCCATCGTTCTGCCGCTCATCATCAGGTCGAACGGGACCTCGGACAGGACCGCGAACAGCAGCAAACGGGCGGCGTACAATCCTCTGGACATCGTATTGTCCAGACCTTCGGCCAGCAGATAGGCGAAGATGGGGAACGCCACCCATTCCAGATAGCTGAAGAAACGCAGATTCGGAGCAACGGTATGCGAAGCAATCGCCAGGATCGTGCAGATCATGGCGATGCTCCGTAAAACCAATTGGTTGTATCCTTTTTTCTGTTCGTTGACTAAACTCATTCTTACGTAAAGCAGGCTCTACAGGATCACGATACCCGCCTCTTTACAGGTCTTCAGGGTATATTCGTCCCAGACGGAGGACTGCACTTCGCCGATGTGGGCCTTGCCCAGGATCAGCATGCAGATGCGGCTCTGACCGATGCCGCCGCCGATGGTATAGGGCAGTTCGCCGGCCAGCAGGGCCTTGTGGAACGGCAGCTTTCTGCGGTCGTTGCACTTGGCGATGCTCAGCTGTCTGTCGAGGCTGGCGGGAGAGACGCGGATGCCCATGCTGGAGATCTCGATGGTGTTGCCGAGGATCTCGTTCCAGAACAGGATGTCGCAGTTCAGATCCCAATCGTCGTAGTCGGGGGCTCTGCCGTCGTGCGGCTTGCCGCTCTTGAGCGCGCCTCCGATCTGCATCAGGCAGACGGTCTTATATTTTTCGGTGACCTTATCTTCTCTTTCCTTGGGCGTCAGATCCGGATACTTGTCCTCGAGTTCCTGGGTGGTGATATAGAAGACCTGGCGCTTTTTCGGCGTATAGACGTTCAGTTCGGGGTAAACTTCGCGGATGATGTCCTCGGTATCGACGATCGCGTTCACGATCTTCTGCACGGTCTTCTTCAGGTAGTTGATCGTACGGTCGGATTCGCGGATGACCTTCTCCCAGTCCCACTGATCGACGTACACGGAATGAAGGTTGTCCATGTCTTCATCCCGGCGGATCGCGTTCATATCGGTGTACAGACCCTTGCCCACGTGGAAATCGTAGTCCTTTAAGGCCTTGCGCTTCCACTTGGCCAGGGACTGCACGATCTCGCAGTTTTCACCGGTCTCCTTGATGTCGAAACCGACGGGCCTTTCGACGCCGTTCAGATTATCGTTCAGACCGGATGCGGTGGGAACGAGCAGCGGTGCGGACACTCTGCTTAGGTCGAGTTCGCTGCACAGCTCTTTTTCGAAGATGCTGTGGATCAGCATGATGGCTCTCTGCGTGTCATACGGGTTGAGAACCGCTTTGTAGTTTTCCGGAATGATGACTTTGCTCATGGTGTGCCTTCCTTTTCTTGTTGCGATAAAATAAAATAATATCTTATTTTACGCTTCTATCGAACAAATATCAAATCTTTTTTTCGATCAGACGAGCAGTTTCTCGACCATGGCCAGCCTTGCCGCGACGCAGAATACTTCCATGGCTTTGGCCAGTTCTTCCGCGGGCGGGAATGACGGCGCGATGCGCAGCGTGCTGTCCTGCGGGTCGTCATGGTAGGGATGGGTGGCGCCCGGGCCTGTCATCGTGACCCCAGCATCTTTGCAAAGCGCATTGATGCGCGCGGCGCAGCCTTCGGGCGCTCTGTAGGTCACGAAATAGCCGCCGGACGGGCGCACCCAGCTGCCGCAGCCTCGGGGCGCGAGCTCGGTGTACAGCGCGTTCAGCACTTCGTCGAACTTCGGGCGGAGCAGTTCCGCGTGCTTGTCCATCAGGTCGAGAATGCCCTGCGCAGAACCGAAGAAACGCACGTGGCGCAGCATATTCATCTTGTCCCAGCTGATGGCTTCGGCGCTGATCTGCTTCTTGATAAATTCTACGTTGTCCTTCGAGGCGCCGAAGAAGCCGACGCCTGCGCCCGGGAAGGTGATCTTGGACGTGGATCCGAACAGATAGGCGCGGTCGGGATGGCCTGCCTTCTTGCATTCCTCCAGCATGTTCAGCACGGGTACGTCTTCGTAGACGTAGTGGACGCAGTAGGCGTTGTCCCAGAAGATGCGGAAGTCTTTGGCCGCGGTCTCCATGGAGGCCAGCGCCTTCACCGCTTCGTCGGAATAGCAGCCGCCGAGCGGATTCGTGTACTTGGGAACGCACCAGATGCCCTTGACCTCTTCATCTTTTACGAGCTCGCGGACGGCGTCCATGTCCGGCCCCCATTCGTTCAGCTCGACGGGGATCATCTCGATGCCCAGCGTTTCGCAGATCGTAAAATGCCTGTCGTAGCCGGGAACGGGGCAGAGGAACTTGATTTTGTCGTATTTGCACCACGGCTTTTCGCTGCCGAGCACGCCTAAGAGCATCGCACGCGACACACAGTCGTACATGAAGGTGAGAGAAGAGGAACCGACGACGATCGTCTCTTCCCATGAGATGCCCATCAGATCTGCGAACAGTTCGCGGGCTTCGCGCAGGCCCAGCAGTTCGCCGTAATTGCGGGCGTCCGTGCCGTATTTGTCATGGCAGTCGCTGGCTGAATTCAGTACGTCCAGCATGGGCATGGACAGCGCCAGCTGGTCGGCGCCGGGCTTGCCCCTGGCCATGTTCAGGTTCAGGTGCAGATCCTGATAGTCCTTGTATTTCTTGAGCAGAAGTTCTTTTTCCTGCTGCAGTTCTTCGCGGGTATAGGTCTCGTATTTCTTCATCACTTTTTCCTCTCTGTCCGGAAACAGGCTAATAATTAATTTTACCCTTTTGAGCCGCCTTTCTCAAGATGATAAAATAGTGTCAAAAATCTCTGTAACGAAGAGGCGGTTTCTGACATTCACAGACAGAAGGAGGTGAGAGCGTTGGCGGACCTTGAGAGCATATACAGACAGCACGCGGATGCCGTGTTCCGGTTTCTGATGTCGAAGACCGGGTCTGTGGAACTCGCGGAAGAGCTGACGCAGGAGACCTTCTACCAGGCCGTTAAGAGCATAGACCGGTACGATGGGACCAGCAGGGTCACCTCCTGGCTCTGCGGGATCGCGCAGAACGTCCTGTACGCCCATCTGCGGGCGAGGCAGAAGGATCCGCTGCCGCTCGAGGATGTGCCGGAACAGCCTGTCGTCTCGACAGAAGACGTCGTCGTGACCCGGGACGAGACCCGGGCGATCCTCGAAGCCATCCGGGAACTGCCCGATCCCGGCGGGGAGATCATGAGGCTGCGGATTTCCGGCGGTCTGTCTTTTAAACAGATCGGCGCGATCCTGGGCCGTACGGAGACCTGGGCCAGAGTCAACTATTACCGCGCAAAGCAATCAGTGATAAAGGAGTTGAACAGAGATGACGAATAAGCTGCCTTGCCATGTGGTGAGAGATCTGCTGCCGATGCTGGCGGACGATCTGCTGTCGCCCCAGACCGAGCAGGACGTCAGAGCGCACCTGTCGGAATGCGAAGCGTGCAGCCTTATATATAAACAGATGACGGAACCGGAACCGGAGATCGAAGAAGACTCTACGGAGGTGGATTACCTCAAAAAAGTAAAGCGCAGTTGGAAGAAGCTCCTGATCTGCGCGGCCGTGATCGTCGCGCTGATCGCCACAGGAGCCCTCATCTATACGAGGGTCCAGGCCGCGAAGGCGGATATCCGCTACGACGAGTCCTCGCGGACCATGGTGATCTACGGCAAGGACGATACGGACCTCAAGCTGCCGGATACGGTGAACCTGGCCAGAGAACTCGACGCACAGTTCGACACGTTCCACGCCAGAGTCAACCTGCCGCTCCTGCGGACCGGCGGAGAAGACCTGGCAACGTATCTGCCCGCGTATCTCGGCCGCACGAACCAGAGCATCAAGTTCATCCGCAGCTACCTGAAGGAGAACTGCCCGGACATCGATCTGGCGGACCGCGCGGAGAAACTGGTGGAACTGTCCGTTCTGCCGGATAACGAATACACCTGGTCGGAAGTGGAGGACAGGATCGAACTGGATATCGGAGATTACTACTGGCACCGCGAAGAAATGTACGTGCTGGCTCTGCTGGGCGAAAAGGAGGTCCAGTGGAAACAGCTCGGCTACGCCTGGTATCTGGGCGTCTGCATCGACCCGTACAACGAGGTCACGGTGAACGGCCTGGGCCACCTGGAAAACGAACCGTATTACGAAGCGTTCCTTCGGGGCGGCGGAACGGAAGACCCGACCCCGGAAAACTATAAGCTCATGAACGATGCGGTCTCGTACCTCTGCCTGACGAAAGGGATGAACTGGACGGGCAGCACAGCGTACGAGAGCATGCCGCTTTACGAGACAGCCCTCTACAGCGGTCCGAAGAAATCCGTCGATCCCGGCAACGGCATGAGCGTCATGATGGCGACTTCGTTCATCGCGTATCTCTCCGAGCAGTACGGATTCGACACTGTCAGTGCGTTCTGCTTCGGCAACGGGACGTTCGAAGAAGCGTTCGGAACGGATTGGCAGAGCGCTTACGACAGCTGGTCTGCGTGGATCTTCGACACTTACGGGGAATAAAACCGCGACTGCAAAAAGAATAAAAAAGAAGCCTGAACTTTCAGGCTTCTTTTTCTTGGTGCGCCACGCGGGATTCGAACCCACAACCTACTGATTCGTAGTCAGGCACTCTATCCGTTGAGCTAGTGGCGCAAACGCAAATAATATTATAGCTACCGGGCAGGGGTTTGTAAAGCGGAAAATTCAACAACTGAAAAGTAGGCTCTATCGTGATATAATATATAGAATTGTTTTGTTGAAGAACATGTACTTCAAAGGAGGACGCAAGCCATGAAAAAGAAAGGCTGCCTGCTTTTAAGCATACTGATGCTGTTCGGCCTCGCCGGATGTACGGGTTCGGGCGATCTGGCGGACTTCCAGGGCAAGTGGTTCGACGTGAACGGAGACACGGTCCTGGAACTGAACGGAAGCAAACTGACTGTCACGTCCGGAAGCTGGTCGGAGACCTATACCGTCCATTACGAGAAGGGCGACTATTACAGCTACATCAACAGCAACGATAAGTACGAGTTCGGCATCATGTCCAAACTGGAGATCTGCAACGACGGCAGTCTGAGAGCCTACGAGCAGATCCTGGACGGGGAAGGGCACGACTACCACTTCGTGCGCGAAGACGTCCTGGTTTCGGAACGGGAGATCGTCGACAAATCCAAGGACATGCCCAAGACCATCGAATCCAACGAGATCCAGGAGTTCTCGCTGTCGCTGAAGATCGACAGCGTCTACTATGACCTCGACGAAGACTGGCCGCATGGTAATTTCTCCTGGGAGATGGACCGCAACGACGACGGCACATACGAGAACAAAGTCGACATTATGGGGCCCTCCTATATCGCCGCAAGATACGAAGGCACGGAAGACGCCGAATACGCGGAAGGTGTTGCGAACCTCATCCAGGAACTGGGTCTCCCGGCGCTGAACGGCTATTACAAGTCGAACAACGTGAGCAAGCACAGTTACTACCTGTCCGTGAAGTATACGTCCGGTGAAAAGCTCGTGATCGGCGCCAGCGGCGACGCGGCGGACACCTGTCCGTTCGATATCAACGCCCTGATGTCCTACGTCAAGGATAAGGTCCTCGAGAATCCTGCTTATTATTAACCACCAAAAGAACGAGGTGATACTTTGCATAAAGAATTCTTAATGGGTAACGAAGCCATCGCCATGGGCGCGCTCGCTGCCGGGGTCAACCTGGTGTGCGGCTACCCGGGCACGCCTTCGACGGAGGTACTGGAGACCATTGCAAAGAGAAGGCCCGAGGGTACTTACGTCGAGTGGTCCATCAACGAGAAGACGGCCATGGAAGTCGCGGCAGGCGCAGCGTACAGCGGCGCCCGCGTCCTCGTGACCATGAAGCAGATGGGCCTTAACGTCGCGTCTGACCCGCTGATGTGCGTGGAGTACGTAGGCGTCAAGGGCGGTATGGTCGTGCTCGTGGCCGATGATCCGGGCCCGATCAGCTCCCAGACGGAGCAGGATACCCGCACGTTCGCGCGCTTTGCGAAAGTCCCGTGCTTTGACCCGTCTACGGCCCAGGAGGCCTACGATATGGTGCAGGAAGCGTTCGAGCTGTCCGAAAAGTACGGCACGCCCGTGTTCGTGCGGCCGACGACGAGAGTGTCGCACGGCTATGCGGACATCGTCGTGAAAGATCTGGAAGAATATAAGGTAAACACGCCGGAAGGCTTCATCAAGGATACGAAGAAGTGGGTCATCTTCCCGCGGGCTTCGTTCCTGAACCACCAGCGCATCGAAAAGCGCAATGCGGAACTGACCGCGGAACTATCGGAGAGTCCCTTCAACCGCATCGAGCCGGAAAGCAGGAATGCGGTCGGCTGCGGCCTGGGCCTCGTCTCCGGCGGCATCAGCTATACCTACGCCATGGAAGCGCGCAAAGAACTCGGCGGCGTAAAGCTCCTGAAGGTCGGCACTCCGTTCCCGTTCCCGGAAGAGCTGGCGCTGGAGTTCCTTGACGGCATGGATGAAGTGCTGTGCATCGAAGAACTGGATCCCGTCATCGAACGCGAACTGATCCATCTCTGCGGCAAATACCGGCTGAACGTGTGGATCCACGGCAAGCTGGACGAATACATGCCCAATGCCGGCGAGAACACGGTCGACAGCGTCAAGAAGGTCGTGGCGCCTTTCCTGGGCAAGGTCCTGCAGGAGCCGCCCAAGCCCGAACTTCCGCCGCTTCCGGTCCGTCCGCCCGTGCTTTGCGCGGGATGCCCGCACCGGGCGTCGTTCTATGCGGTCAAGAAAGCCATGGCCGGCAAGAAGACGATCTACTGCGGCGACATCGGCTGCTACACGCTCGGCAATGCACAGCCGTTAGACATGGTCGATACCTGCCTGTGCATGGGCGCAGGATTGGGCATCGCCCAGGGCGTGTTCCACACCGAGCCCGACACGAGCTGTTTCGCGTTCGTCGGCGATTCGACGTTCTTCGCGTCGGCTGTTCCGTCCGTCATCAACGGCGTGTTCAACCAGGCGGATTTCACCCTGGTCGTGCTCGATAATTCCACGACGGCCATGACCGGCCACCAGCCTCATCCGGGCACGGGCCGCACCATGATGGGCGAGAACGTGCCGCCCGTAAGCATCGAAAGCGTGCTGAAGGGCGTGGGGCTGACCGTCGTCGAAACGGTCGACCCGCTCGATCACGAAAAGGCGGTCGAAACGGTAAAACGCGTCGCGGAGGAGAAGGGCGTCAAGGCCATCATCTTCCGCTCGCCTTGCATCGCGATCTCCAAGCCTGCCGGCAAATGCGCCGTGGACGCGGACAGCTGCATCGGCTGCCGCACCTGCATCGACGAGATCGGCTGCCCGGCGCTTTCGTTTGCGGACGGCAGGGCGGTCATCGACGAAGGCCAGTGCACCGGCTGCGGCCTGTGCAGCCAGCTTTGCCCCGTCGGAGCCATCGCGGGAAAGGAGGCGCGCTGATGAATAAGAACATCATTCTGTGCGGCGTCGGCGGTCAGGGCACTGTCCTGGCGTCCCGCCTGATCTCCGCAGCGGCCATGAAGGAAGGCATTCCGGTGCAGAGCGCCGAGACCATCGGCATGGCGCAGCGCGGCGGCAGCGTGTTCAGCCACATCCGCTTAGGCGAAAACGTGCACACGCCTATGATCGGCCTCGGACAGGCCGACCTGATCCTCGGCTTCGAACTCGGTGAGACCGTACGCCAGCTGCCTTATCTGAAAGAAGGCGGCAGGGTGATCACGGCAGACAAAGCCGTCATGCCCGTCACCGCAAGCCTCGCCGGCGGTTACGATCCGGACGCGATGCACGCCTATCTGCAGCAGAACGTCGCGGACTTTACGCTCGTTCCTGCAGAAAAAGCGCTCGCAGAACTCGGCTCTCCCAAGGTGCTGAACCTGCTCCTGCTCGGTTACGCTTCCGGCAGCTTAGGTCTTTCCGAAGACAGCCTGCTCGCGGCGATCCGCGAGAACGTGCCGCAGAAATTCCTCGAACTCAATCTGAAAGCATTTCAATACGCAAAATAGAAAGGACATCCCATGCAGATCTCACAGACACAGATCGAACAAGTCAACAAACAGATCGACGCGCTGGTCTCCGCCGGCAGCTTCTACGGCAAGAAACTCGCCGAAGCGGGCGTCAGCCACATCGCGACCCCCGAAGATTTCGAAAACCTGCCGTTCTCCGAGAAGGCAGACCTGCGCGAAGCCTATCCTCTCGGGCTCATGACCGCCCCCGAGGACCAGATCGTCCGTATCCATTCGTCTTCCGGCACGACGGGCCTGCCCGTCATCATCCCGTACACCGCCAAGGACGTCGACGACTGGGGCATCATGTTCAAGCGCTGCTACGAATTCGCCGGCATCACGCCGATGGACCGCATCCAGATCACGCCGGGCTACGGTCTGTGGACCGCCGGCATCGGCTTCCAGTACGGCGCGGAGAAGCTCGGCGCCATGGTCATCCCCATGGGCCCGGGCAACACCGAAAAGCAGCTGCAGATGATGCAGGACATGAAGAGCACGGTCCTGTGCTCCACGTCGTCCTACGCGCTGCTGCTGGCCGAAGAGATCGAAAAGCGCGGCATCGGCGACAAGATCTTCCTGAAGAAGGGCGTCATCGGTTCCGAGCGCTGGGGCGAGAAGATGAGAAAGCGCATCTCCGACATCCTGGGCATCGAACTGTACGACATCTACGGTCTCACCGAGATCTACGGCCCCGGCATCGGCATCAACTGCAAGTACGACACCGGCATGCACTACTGGGACGACTATCTCTACATCGAGATCATCGACCCCATCACGCTCAAGCCTGTGCCCGACGGCCAGATGGGCGAAGTCGTCATCACGACGCTCGTCAAGGAAGGCGCGCCGCTCATCCGTTACAGAACGCACGACCTGTCCCGGATCATCCCGGGCGAATGCCCGTGCGGCAGCAAATTCCCGCGCCTCGACACCATCATGGGACGTTCCGACGACATGATCAAGATCAAGGGCGTCAACGTGTTCCCGAGCCAGATCGAGGAGATCCTGGCCAGCTTCCCGGAGGTGTCCAGCGAATACCAGATCCGCATCTCGCACCTCGACGGCAAGGACACCATGCGCCTGTACGTCGAGACCAGCGGCCACTATGACTTCCTGGATCTGGCCAAGCGCATCGCAGTCGAAGTCAAGAGCAAGATCGGCTTTACGCCGCTCGTCAAGGTCGTCGAGATAGGCCTGCTGCCCAGAAGCGAAAAGAAGACGAAGCGCGTCATCGACGAGCGCTACGAATAAGGGGATAAAAGGGGAAAGGTTATGAGAAAGACCATGCAAAAACTTACTGCAGTGCTTCTCGCGCTCTGCCTGCTCGCGGGTTCTTGCGTGGCTGTGTTCGCGTCCGGCTTCGACGGGTATGACCCGATCACGCACCGCGATCTGACGTCGTCCGACCTGCAATACAAAGGCTGGGACGACGATAAGTTCGACGCGCTGCTCGAACAGCTCGAAGCAATGGACGCTTCCACGCCCGACATAGAGTTCCAGAGCACGTACGAGCAGATCCTGTACGAATTCGACGAGCTGTACAACCAGTACGTGCTCGCGGATGCGGCGTATTACGCGGACGTCAACGATACGTGGGCAGCCGAGGATTCCGACGAGATGTTCGAAAAGCTGCACGACGCGGAGGACGACTTCTTCCTCGCCATGCAGCGCATCCTGCACGGGCCGAAGGGCAAATTGCTCGAGGGTCAGCTGAAGGATCTGTGGATCGACTGGATCGAGACGTATATCGAGGAATCCGATGAACTCGACGCGCTGCTCAAGGAAGAGAACCGTCTGGTGCAGGAGTATTACAGCGCCATCGCCGAAGCGGACGGGACCGCGAGCAGCGACGGTGACTATTACGAGAAGATCAACGAGCTGTGCGGCCCCATCTTCCTGGATCTGCTGCAGGTACGCGACGAGATCGCGGACTGGAACGGTTACGACAACTATTACGAATACGCGTTCGACAGCTACGGCCGCGATTACGATCCGGAAGATATCGAAGCGCTCTCCAAGATCGCGAAGGAGAAGATCGTCCCGCTGTTCTACGAGATCTACGAGACCTGGTGGGATCTGCCTTATCCGGAGAGCGTCGAGGAATTCTACGACGAAGAGGAGATCCTCGCGATCCTCGAACCGTATATCGGAGAGATCCATCCGGCACTTTCCGAGTCCTACGAGTATCTGCGCCGCAACAAGACGTACGATATCGAGTGGTCCGAGAAGAAGGCTTCCACGGGTTACACGGACAATCTGCCCGCTTTCCATGCGGCGTTCATCTTCAATTCGCCGTACGACAACTATCAGGACTATTCCGACCTCGTGCACGAGTTCGGCCACTATAACGCGGCGTTCCACGACCCGACGCCGGCCATCTACATGACGTCCGTGCTCGACGTCGCGGAGATCCACTCCCAGGCGCTCGAGTTGCTCATCACGCGCTACGCGGAAGATCTGTACGGGGAAGACGCGCCGTTCATGACGATCGACGCCGTGTTCCGCATCCTCAGCTCCGTGCTGTCCGGCTGCATGTATGACGAGTTCCAGAAGACCGTCTACGAAAATCCGGACATGACCCTCGAAGAGATCGACGACCTGGCCGAAGAGCTGTGCTTTGCCTACGGCATGGACGGCAGCGGCTATGAACGCTACGACTGGATCGACGTGTCGCACAACTTCGATATGCCTTGCTATTACGTGTCCTACGCGACGTCCGCCATCTCCGCGCTGGACATCTGGACCCAGTCCCTGGAGGATTGGGGCAGCGCCGTGGACCGCTACATGCAGGTGACCGCGCTGCCCAGCGATACGGGCTACATGGAAGCGGTCAAAGCGTGCGGCCTCATGGATTTCACGAAGAAGAACGACGTCATCCGGCTGGTCAACAACGTCCGCTACTTCTACGATACGGAATACCGCGATTGGGCGGATCCGGACAACGGCGGAAAGAACAAGGATAACCCGATCAATTTCCCGATCAACCTCCCGAATCTCGGGGGCAAGACGGGCAAAGTGAAGAGCGCGCTGCAGTCTGTGCTGAAAGCGCTGCTGATCGTCGCCGTTGTCGCAACGGTGCTCGTGATCGCCCTCATCGCGCTGCTGTGGAAGAAGCACAAGGGCGAGGAGATCACGAACCAGACGCCGCCGAACCCCGGCTATACCGAGGATACGAGCGAAACGTCCAGCATCTATCAGGAGAGTGACGAGGAATGAGCGAAACGCTGCAATACAGCCGTGAACACCACCCCGAAGATACCGTTGTGGAAGTGGGGGAGGCTAAGATCGGCGGGGACCATTTCACCGTCATCGCGGGGCCTTGCTCCGTCGAAAGCGAAGAACAGATCGTGACCGTCGCCAAAGCCGTGAAGGCTGCCGGGGCACAACTGCTGCGCGGCGGGGCCTTTAAGCCCAGGACCTCTCCGTACGACTTCCAGGGCCTGAAAGCCGAAGGGCTGAAACTGCTTTCGATCGCCAAGGCCGAGACCGGTTTGCCTACCGTGTCCGAGTGCATGGGAGCAGACGACCTGCCCCTGTTCGAAGACGTGGACGTCATCCAGATCGGAGCGCGCAACATGCAGAACTACGAGCTGCTGAAAGCCGTAGGCAAACTGGATAAGCCCGTGCTGCTGAAGCGCGGAAGGGCCAATACGTTAAGAGAATTCCTGCTGAGCGCCGAATACATCCTGGCGGAAGGAAACAGCCGGGTCATCCTGTGCGAGCGCGGCATCCGCGCGTTCGACGAAGGGTCACGCAACACGCTGGACCTGGCTGCGATCTCCATGCTGCACGAACGCACGCATCTGCCGGTGATCGTAGATCCGAGCCATGCGGCAGGCATCGCGAAGCTCGTGCCGACCATGGCCATGGCCGCGACAGCCTGCGGCTGCGACGGCCTGATGATCGAGGTGCACACAGACCCCGAAAGCGCGCTGAGCGACGGTCTGCAGTCCCTGCGGCCGGAGGAATTCGCGGGCCTGATGGGTCAGGTCAGACAGATCCGGGAGATCGCTAATGGCAAGTAACCGCAAGAAAAAGAAGACCCTGCGCACCGTGCACGTGAACGCGGGCGCAGGCTACGATATCCTGATCGATCCCGGCATTCTGGCCTATACCGGCGAATACGCCGCGCAGGTGTGCCCGGACGCTGAGAAGGCGGCGGTACTGTGCGACCGCAACGCCTTTTTCCCGCACGCAGAGCCCGTGGAGGGCGACCTGTACGATGCGGGTTTTTCGTGCGTCCAGCTGCTGCTGGAACCGGGCGAAGAGCATAAGGATCTTGCGGCTTATTCGGAGATCCTGGCCTTCCTCGCGGATCAGCGCATCACGCGCGACGACGTGGTCGTGGCGATGGGCGGCGGAGTGACCGGCGACATGGCCGGATTTGCTGCCGCGACGTATCTGCGCGGCCTCGCGTACATCCAGATCCCGACGACGCTGCTGGCCATGGTGGATTCTTCGGTCGGCGGCAAGACCGCCATCGATCTGCCTGCAGGCAAGAACATGGCGGGCGCGTTCTGCCAGCCCGCGCTGGTGCTGTGCGACCCCGACGTGCTGAAGACGCTGCCGGAGCGGTATTTTGTTGACGGCTGCGCGGAAGTGATCAAGTACGGCGTGCTGTACAGCCGGGAGTTCTTCGATGAACTGAAGGACGCGGCTGCCGTGAAGAAGAATCTCGCATCCGTGATCGAGACCTGCGTCACGATGAAGCGGGACGCCGTCGAACAGGACGAATTCGACCGGGGCGAGAGAAAGAAGCTGAATCTGGGCCACACGGTGGGGCACGCGATCGAACACCTGTCCGGATACAAAGAAGGGCACGGTCATGCGGTCGCGGCCGGTATGGCCATTATAGCGAGAGCTGCTGCGAAGAAAGGTTATCTGAGCAGAGAAGACGCGCGGGCGATCGAAGAAAAGCTGGAGGCTTTCGGACTGCCCGCGGGAACGGACTTTTCCGCGGAAGAACTGGCGAAAGCAGCTATGGCAGATAAGAAAGCGTCGCAGCGGGCGATCGATCTGATCGTGCCGCGCGAGATCGGTGCCTGCGACATTGTTCGCATCGACATCGCGGAACTGCAGGACTGGATCGAAGCAGGACTGAAATGAGAGACAAGGTCATCCGGGAAGCTGAATATGTGACGCTGCCGGGCGGACCCCGGGCGGGGCAGGTGAGCGTGCCTTCGAGCAAATCCCAGCTGCACCGGCTGCTGATCTGCGCCACGCTGGGCGAAAGGCCTGTGGAGATCTGCTATAAGGGTCTTTCCGAAGACATTCGCGCGACGGCGAACTGTCTGAACGCTCTCGGCGCGAAGGTCGAAACGGAAGAGGCGGAGGATGGCTCTTGGGGCCGCCTGCTCGTAACGCCCGTCGACCGTACGAAGCCTGCCCACGGCGCAGTGCTGCACTGCGGCGAGAGCGGAACGACGCTGCGCTTCTTATTGCCCGTAGTCGGCATGCTCGGCACGACGTGCCTGTTTATAAGAGCGGGAAGGCTGCCCGAACGGCCTTTGGCGCCGTTCGACGAACAGCTGCGGATCCACGGCATGACCCTCGACGGCGAAGGAAGCCACCTGACCGTCTCAGGAGCCCTCAGAAGCGGCGAATACGCGCTGCCGGGAAATATATCCTCGCAGTATGTTTCGGGCCTCCTGATGGCGTTTTCGGGCCTTGCAGGGCCAAGCAGACTGCGGGTGGAGGGAAGACTCGAGTCTTCGAAGTATATCGAAATGACCGAAGCCGTTCTGCGGCAGTCCGGCATTGTTTTTTCCAAGAATGTGACCTCCACAGAAACCGTCTGGACCATGGACGGCGGGCAGACGCCCGCATTGCCGAAACAGGTGACCGCGGAAGGGGACTGGTCCGCTGCGGTGAACTTCCTGTGCATGGGAGCACTCAGCGCAGAAGGCGTGCTGGTGCAAGGACTGAATCCTGACTCCGTGCAGCCCGATAAAGCCATATTAGAAGTTCTGCATCGCATCGGCGCGACCGTCGAATGGAGAGAGCAGGGCGTCTTCGTACGAAAAGGCAAACTGCAGGCAATCGAGTTCGACGCTTCGCAGAATCCGGACGTCGTGCCGGCGCTGGCGGCGCTGCTGTCTTTATGCGAAGGCACGTCGCGCATCTATCATGCGGAAAGGCTGCGGCTGAAGGAATCTGACCGCATCAAGAGCACGGTGCATCTGCTGCGGTCTCTCAGCGGCATCGTGACAGAGACGGCAGACGGCCTGCTCATTCAGGGTCGTCCATTTCTCGATGGAGGCACCGCAGATCCGTCCGGCGACCACCGCATCGCGATGGCCGCAGCCGTTGCGGCGTGCGGCTGCAAGAGACCTGTGCAGGTCTTGACGCCGCGCTGCGTAGCCAAATCCTACCCGCGCTTCTGGGATGATTTAGAACAGTTATGAACACCACTTACGGAAAAAACATCAAAGTATCGCTCTTCGGCGCCAGCCACGCGCCTGCAATCGGCGTCACCGTCGAGGGACTTCCCGCCGGCGAAACCGTCGATCTGCAGGAACTGCAGGCGTTTTTAGAGCGCAGAGCCCCGGGCAGGGACGAGCTTTCCACGGCGCGCAGAGAACCGGACGTACCCGAGTTTCTCTCCGGTTTAACCGACAGCAGGACCGACGGCAAGCCCCTGAAAGCGGTCATCCGCAACACGGACGCGCGTTCCGGTGACTACGAATCGATCAAAGATACGCCCCGGCCGGGTCACGCGGACTATACCGCGCGGGTAAAGTACGGCGAAGGCTTCGACATGGCGGGCGGCGGGCCGTTCTCCGGCCGCATGACCGCGCCGCTTTGTGTCGCAGGCGGCATCGCGCTGCAGATCCTGGCGCGGAAGGGCATTACGATCCATGCACAGGTCATCTCCGCGGGCGGCGTGTCCGGCAACGAAGCCGTGATGCGCGCAGCCATCGCAGCTGCCAGGGACGAAGGCGACTCCGTAGGCGGCATCGTGGAATGCATGGCGGAAGGCGTGCCGGCAGGACTCGGCGGACCTTTCTTCGAAGGTCTCGAGAGCCGCATCGCGGACGCTGTTTACGGCATTCCGGCAGTCAAGGGCGTCGATTTCGGCGCGGGCTTCTCGGCCGCCTATATGACAGGCAGCGAGTGCAACGACCCGTTCGAAGTGCAGGACGGCCGCATTGTAACGAAGACCAACAACTGCGGCGGCATCCTCGGCGGCATCTCGACCGGTATGCCCATCGTATTCCGCGCGGCGTTCAAACCGACGCCGTCCATCGCGAAAGAACAACAGACCGTAAACCTGAAAACACTTGAAAATACAACGATTTCCGTCCCGGGCAGACATGATCCGTGCATCGTCTTTAGGGCGGTCCCGGTCGTGGAAGCAGCTGCGGCGCTGGCCATTCTCGACGCGATGCTGGACCCGTCCGATGGCAAAACTTTGCAGGGATGCCGCGAGCAGATGGACTTGGTCAACGCGGAGATCGTGCGCCTGTTTCAGGAGCGCATGGATCTGTCGGCGCAGATCGCGGAAATCAAGAAAGAGCAAGACCTTCCGGTGTTCGATGCTGCGCGCGAGCAGGAGATCCTGGACAAGGTGTGCGCAGGGCTGCCGGACGATCTGCAGGATTACGGAAAAGAACTGTTCCGGACGCTGATGGGCGTCTCAAAAGACTATCAGCGCAGCAAGACAGAAGAGGACGAAACATGCTGAAATGCGGGCTGCTGGGCGAAAAGCTGGGTCACAGCTACTCGCCCGAGATCCACGCCCTGCTGGGCGATTACGAATACGAACTGTACGAAAAGACGCTGGGCGAGGCTGAAGTCTTTCTTCGCCACGGCGAGTTCGACGGGCTGAACGTTACGACCCCGTATAAGAAGACGGCCGCGGCGCTGTGCACGCAGCTGAGTCCTGTCGCGCGCAAACTCGGCAGCGTCAACACCATAGCAGTGCGCACGGAGGACGGCAAGCGTGTCCTGTACGGCGATAACACGGACTACGCCGGTTTTCTCGCGCTCGTGCGCAGGAGCCGCATCCGCATCGAAGGCGCCAAATGCCTGGTCTTAGGCAGCGGCGGGGCCTCTGTGACCGCGCAGGTAGTCCTGAAGGACCTGGGCGCAGGCGAGGTCGTCGTGATCTCGCGCAGCGGCGCGGATAACTACGAAAACCTGGAACGCCATGCAGACGCGGACATCCTCGTGAATACGACGCCGGTCGGCATGTACCCGGACAACGGGCAGGCACCGCTGGATCTGCAAGGGTTCGCGCACTTGAAAGCCGTGTACGACCTGATCTACAATCCGGCGAGAACGGCTTTGGTACTGCAGGCGGAAAACATTGGTATTCCTGCGTTCGGAGGCCTTTACATGCTCGTCGCGCAGGCGGAAGCAGCCAGCCGCGTCTTTACGGCGGCAGCCCCGCTGAACGCGCCGTTCGACCTGCTGCAGTCCGCCGCGAAGATCCAGACGATCTACGAATTCCTGGACAGGACGCAGCAGAATATCGCGCTGATCGGCATGCCCGGCTGCGGCAAGACGGCTGTGGCGAAGGCTCTGGCAGCAGAGACGGGCAGGGACGTGTACGACGCGGACGAAGAGATCGTCAGGCGGGCAGGGAAGAGCATTCCGGATATCTTTGCGGAAGACGGAGAGGACGCTTTCCGCGCGCTGGAGACCGAAGTGCTGGCCGATCTGGGCAAATTGTCCGGCTGCATTCTTTCGACGGGAGGCGGGTGTGTGACCCGTCCGGAAAACTACGCGCTGCTGCATCAGAACAGCCACATCGTGTGGATCGAAAGGGACATTTCGCTGCTGGAAAAGGACGAAAGGCCTATTTCGATGGCTATGGACATAAATCAGATTTACGTAGACCGCAAGCCTCTCTACGAAGCATTTGCAGACTTCTCCGTGGTCAACGACAGTACGCCGCAAGCCTGCGCAGCCTTGATCTGCAAGGAGTTAGAGCGATGAAGATACTCGTCATCAACGGACCGAACATCAATATGCTCGGCATAAGAGAGCCGGACGTTTACGGCAGAGAGACCTATCAGGACCTTCTGGCCCTCATCTATAAGACTGCAGAAGAGAACGGCCTGGACGTAGAGTGCTTCCAGTCCAATCACGAAGGCGCGATCGTGGATAAGATCCAGGAAGCGTACGGCATTTTCGACGCGATCATCATCAATCCGGCCGCTTATACGCATACGAGCATCGCGATCCTCGACGCGCTCAAGGCGGTCAGCCTGCCGGCGGTCGAAGTGCATATCTCCGATGTAGACAGCCGCGAAGATTTCCGCCAGATCTCCTACGCCGGCATGGCCTGCGAGAAGCGCATCGCCGGGCAGGGCATCGACGGCTACCGCCAGGCGCTGCTGTATCTGAAGAGCAGATTGTGAAGTTTTTCTTAGGTACTTGCAAAAATTTACCAACTGGCATATAATAAACATGCATTAGCTATAAAGAATGCATATTCTCAAAAAACAGAAGCACCGGAGGTCCTTTCTCCGGTGCTTCTATTTATGCTTCGACATGTAAATATTTACCATTTATGTTTTCGCAACCAATCTCTCTTTTTTCCTGTCTTTATGAGTGAAAAACGATTAGAATAGAGATAAAGAAAGGCAAACCTATGAACAAAACACTTACACGCACGATCGCGCTTGCATTGGCGCTTTGCCTGCTGTTCCCGCTGGCAGCCTTTGCCGCGAACGGAGATCAAGTTATGCAGACCATCATTGTTTCCATCGAACCGACTGCCGAAAGCAAGCACGATCTGGTCGAATTTCTCTGCGAAAAGTACGACCTCAGCATCGTTTACGACTATTCGAGCCTGAACATGGCTGCGCTGCGCAGCAACAAGGAACTGACCGCCGAAGGTCTTGAACAGCTGCTGAAGGACGTGGCTGCCGAAGAAGACGTTCTCGGCGTCGAACCGGATCAGGTCATCGAGCTCGACCCCAGAGAATGGGAAGGTTTCGAACCGCCCATCGCGGACGAGCCGGTCACGAGGGCACAGGCCATCGCAGAGATCTGGAAACTCGCCGGAAAGCCCATTGTCAACTTCATCATGCCGTTCTCTGACATAGATCAGGATACAGACGTTTACGCGGAAGCAGTTCGCTGGGCTGCTGCGGAAGGGATCACGGCAGGGACCGGACAGGGGCTTTTCAGCCCGAAGGCAAGCATCACGAAGCAGCAGCTCGCGACGATGCTCTACGCCTACGCGAAGAAGCAGGGCAAGGGCTTCGTAGGCATGTGGATGTTCCTGCTGCAGGCGGAAGACCGCGACCAGATCGCAGAATACGCGTACGAGCCGATGTGCTGGCTCACCATGCACGGCGTGTTCGAGACGGACGAAGCAGGCAAGCTCAATCCCACCGCAAAGGTAACGTCAGCAGAGCTGCAGAGTGCTATGAAAGTGTTTATGAGAGTCCTTACGGAAGAGTAAATAGTTCTTGCAAAAATTTACCAACTGATTTATAATCAAGATGCATATAGCGATGAGTTATTTCCATATGCACACAAAAACACCGGAGAGTCCTTTTCTCCGGTGCTTTTATTTGGGCTGGCTGTTGCTATTTATCCCTGTCCAGCCACTTGCAATTATTTCCATTCAACTTCCTGCTCAAAATATGCTAAAATATATCTGTTAACCACATCTCAATCACCAAACGAAAGGAAACCCCATGAGCAAAGAACTGACTCTTCGCGATAGAATGAAACAATACGAGACGGTCACCAAGCACTGGCTCACCCTGCGCACTCCGAAGGTGATCCGCGTCGACATGAAAGGCGCCGCCAGCTTCTGCAAAGGCTTCGAGCAGCCGTTCGACGACCTGTTCAGCCGCTGCATGATGAAGACCGCCCAGGAACTGTGCGCGGCCATCCCCGGCGTGGCGTTCGCCTACACCCAGTCCGACAAGATCAGCCTGGTGCTGAACGACGTCAACGAAGACGACAAGACCGACAGCTGGTGCGACGGCTGCGTCAACAAGATCGTGGCGCTGTCCGCGAGCATGGCGACCCTGGCGTTCAACAAAGCCTACGCCGAGGAAGTCTCCAAGCTGCACGACGTCGAGCTCGACGGCATCTACGGACCGAAGCAGTGGACCGCAGCCTTCGACAGCAGAACGTTCTGCCTGCCCGATACCTGGGAAGTCCGCAACTACATCCTCTGGTGCCAGCAGGAAGCCGCTGCCAACAGCGTACAGCTGGCAGGCGCCACAGAATTCGGCCAGAAGGAGATCGAAGGCAAGAGCGTCGCGGAGATCAAGTCCATGCTGGTCAAGAACGGCAAGGCTTGGGAGAGCTATCCCGAGCGTTTCCGCCGCGGCTGTCTGATCGGTCCGGCCAAGCTCAAGAGCACCGCGCTCGACATGAAGCTCGGCGAGGTGAAGGAAGTCATCCGCAAGTCCTGGGAAGCCGTCGGCACGCCCGATTTCGCCGAGAATTCCGACATCCTGAAGAAGTTCTTCGAGAGAAAGTAAGAGATCCTGTAAACGACGGGGCCCGGCAGCTGCGCCGGGTCCTGTTTTCTAAGGAGGCCTATCAAACATCTGGCTGGAAAGGAGACCCTTATGCAATTCAACTGGGAGGACGGCTTCGAGATCTCCGTCCGCGTCGAGGACGACGGCAGCGTCGTGATCTCTGCCAACGAAGAAGGCCTGCGCTCGCTGGCCGATCACCTGAATGCGCTCGCAGACGAGGCTGCCGGCGACCATTTCCACCTCGACGAGTACAATTCGCTGGAGGAAGGCTCCGCCGAGCTGATCGTGGAAAAGACAGAATAATGCAAATTCTCATCATTCCCGACGTACATCTGAAACCGCAGCTCTTCGCGCGGGCTTCGGCCATACTGCAGGAGGGCAAGGCAGACAAAGCGGTCTGCCTGATGGACCTCCCCGACGACTGGAACCACGAGTTCGACCTGGAACTCTACGAGCAGACGTTCGACGCTGCCATTCAGTTCGCGAAGGACTACCCGGAGACCCTGTGGTGCTGGGGCAATCACGATCTGTCGTACGTCTGGGGCATGCGGGAGACCGGCTATTCCTGGTTCGCGCAGAGCACGGTCTCGCGGAAGCTTATCCAACTGGTGGACGCGCTGCCCGATCCCAAGCAGATCGCCTATATCCATCGCATCGATGACGTACTCTTCCTGCACGGCGGTTTGACCGACAGTTTCGTCCGCGATCACACAGACGCTGCGGATCACGACGATATCGACAAAGTCCTGGCAACCATCAATGCGCTCGACTGCGAGGACATGTGGAACGACAACTCGCCCATCTGGTTCCGGCCGCAGTACGAAAGTGCGGCGGCGCTCTACAAACCCGGACGCTTTCTGCAGGTCACCGGCCATACGCCGATGGAGCAGATCGACCGCAGCGGCAATCTGCTGTCCTGCGACGTGTTCTCGACCTACCGCGACGGCAGTCCGATCGGTCCGTGCGCGTTCCCGGTCGTCGACACGGAAACCTGGATCTTCGAGCAAATCAAATAACACAAGGAGGCCACCCATGGTCGGCAAATACAAAGTCATTACGCTGTGCGGCAGCACGCGCTTCAAGGACGCCTTTATGGAGGAGAATAAGCGCCTGACCCTCGAAGGCAACATCGTCATCAGCGTCGGGCTGTTCGGCCATGCGGGCGACGCCGAGGTCTGGGAGAACATGGACGAGGGCACGCTCACGCGCACCAAGGAGATGCTCGACGACATGCACAAGCGCAAGATCGACATGGCCGACGAGATCTTCGTGATCAACGTCGGCGGCTACATCGGAGACAGCACGCGCTCCGAGATTGCCTACGCGCAGCAGACAGGGAAGGGCGTGCGGTATCTGGAGGAACCGTGACCTCACCGTAACTCATCTCTTGCAAATTACCAAAATTTGTGATATATAATAGGCGAGGCAATCATTTGTCTAAGCAATGGACAACCGCCGGTGTGATGGCGGTAATGCCTCCAAATAGTTTGGGGTGAATCAGTCGCCAATCACTTGGCGGCTGATCCTATTTTTTGCGTCCATGGAACGCTCCGGCCACAAGGAGGGCCGTCAGCAGCACGAGGCTGAACTGAAACAGTCCTTCGTATGTAACCATAGAATCTACCTCCTTTCCTGCACGCATCTCTGCGCGATTACAGGAGGCATCACCACCCCAGCGGTTGTCTGTCAAAGATTATAACATGTTAAATCAGTAAGTACAACCAATAATTACCATTTTGTGCAGTATCAAGACCCGGCTATCGCGTCGGGTTTTCAATTGCCTCATAAAACAGTTTAATTGCATCATTTGAAGCAAAAATGATGCAATTGAAATAGAAAATGACTATATTGAAAACGATGGTATAATTAGTTTGGATGGTTATATTCACAGCAAAATGCAGGTGCTCAAATGACTAGGCGTGACCAATTACTTTCTGAAATAAGAGAGTTTAATAGGCGTATGGATTGGGATCAATTCCATACTCCGGAAAACCTTGCAAAATCAGTTTCTATTGAGGCGGGAGAACTGTTGGAGTGTTTCCAGTGGAATAATGATTTCAAGAAAGAGGATTTGTGCGAAGAAATGGCGGATGTGTATTCCTATCTGCTTATGCTCGCAGATGTAATCGGTGTGGATCTGGATGAAATCGGTCTGGCAAAATTGCAAAAAACACAAGCTAAGTACCCTGTGGATAAGTTTAAAGGAATTAGCACGAAATATAACAAACTGGGAGAATAACCGTGTTTCAGATCGACCGATACGACTTTACAACTGAATCATTAGATGAAATACGGCAGTTGCGTCATTGGAATATCGATGTAGGGAAGGACTGGCCCGTTGTTTACATTATCAACAACACAGAAGAGGCATATGTTGGAGAAACGGTCAATGCTGCACAGCGTTTTGATCAACACTTGCAAAGACCAGAACGTCGTAGATTAACGGAAGTCCGGATATTAAGTGACAAAACCTTCAACAAATCTGTGACGCTTGACTTGGAAGCTTTCCTGATTAAGCATATGGCTTCCGATGGCAAGTTCAGCCTACAGAATGGAAATAGCGGATTGAGCGATCATGCATATTATGATAAGAGCGGTTACGAAAACGAATTCCGTAAAATTTGGAATAAACTGAAGGAACTGAATGTTGTCGAGCATTCCATCTCCTGGATCGAAAACTCCGAATTATACAAGTATTCCCCTTATAAATCACTGGGCGAAGAACAGTTAAATGCAGAACGCGACATAGTTCAGGCTATTGCCGAATACAGCAAGGAGGGTCAACGAGCCACAGTCGTTGTCCGTGGCGGTGCAGGAACGGGAAAAACGATACTTGCAATTTATTTGATTAAGTTGTTTGCAGATATCATCCATGAAAACCCGTTGGATGATCGGGAAAACCTAGAGTTGTTGGAAGAAGATCCAGATACCATCTTTGCGGCAGAATCGATTCGAGGCATAAAAAAGATTGGATTGGTCATCCCTCAGAAATCTCTGCAGACATCTCTGAAAGATGTATTTAAGGGTCTTAAGAATCTAAACCCCAAAATGGTCCTTAGCCCTGTTGAAGTTGTTAAAGATTACATTTCCACAGGCATGCCTTATGATCTGTTGATCGTGGATGAATCCCATAGATTGAAGTGCAGAGATAAGGGCCATCTGGCAAATTATCGTAGTTTTGATAAATGCAATAATGATTTAGGCTTAGATCCACAGAAGGGAACGGAACTTGATTGGATCATGACCTGCAGTAAAAATCAGGTTCTTTTCCGTGATGAGCTGCAGACAGTACGCCCCTGTGATATCGATGCTCAGAAATTCAGGGATATCATCGGCAATGTTCATATGGAATCTGCATTGTCCACGCAGTTCCGTTGCGAGGGCGGCGATGAATATATCGACTATATCCGTAACATCATCTCTTGTGTGAGGTTGAATCCGAAAAAGATAGAGGGTTACGATCTCCGGCTCTATACGGATTGTGCGCAGATGGTGGCTGATATCAAGGCAAAGAATACTGAGTTTGGACTTTGCCGCAATGTCGCCGGCTATGCATGGACATGGGACCGAAAAAATCCAAACGTTGATACAATCTTTATTCAAGGGAAGTCATACCGTTGGAATACTACTTATAACAACTGGATTGGCAAGCCAAATGCTGTTAACGAAATTGGCTGCATACATACTGTTCAGGGTTATGATTTGAACTATTGCGGTGTTATTATCGGCGAAGATATCAAGTATGATCCTGTTATGAATAGAATATATGCAGTAAAAGAAAACTATTATGATCAGCAGGGCAAATCAGGCATAGCAAATGATCCTGAAGGATTGTGCCAGTATTTATGCAATATTTATTTAACACTTCTCACACGAGGCATAAAAGGGACGTATATTTACGTTTGTGATGACGAGTTGCGGAAGTACTTTATGAAATATATTTATCCTTATCAGGTGTAAACGGTCATCGTTATTCTCTTCTTCTATAATTAAGATTTTTGAATGGCATTAATAATCTGTCCAGAGTGTAAAAAACAAATATCAGACCGAGCGGAAAGCTGTCCACATTGCGGACTTCCTGCCAAGTTTTTTGTTATGCAAAATACTGTTGAGGCAGGTGATATAGATTATAACAATCTTGCTAATATTGTTATTTCATTTGACGCGGATTACGCTAAACTCTTCAGTAAGTCTCATTATATTTCCCATATGATCGATTACTAGACCTTTTAAAGGACTAATTTATGAAAAAGTATGTAGTTTTTCTTCTTAATTGAAAGGATAACCCCTATGGAAGTCATGGAAGCAATCAGAACACGTTTCAGCTCGCGCGGCTTTGCGGACCGGGAGGTCGAGCCGGAAAAGATACGGCTCATCATGGAGGCCGGCAGGCTGGCGCCGACGGGCAGCAACGAGCAGATGAACAAGCATATCGTGGTCACCGACAAGGCGCTCATCCATCAGATGGTGGCGGCCTGCAAGGATCAGGAGTGGATCCATACGGCGCCGGCGATCCTGGTGGAGGTTGGGGCGAACGACAGGACGATGGTGTGCGGTCACAGCGTGCGGCTGACGGACGGGGTGATCGCCATGTCGTACATGACCCTGGAGGCGGTCTCTCTGGGCCTGCAGTTCGTGTGGCTCGGATGGTTCGAACCGGAGAAGGTAAGGTCGCTGCTGAACATCCCGGACGACTATATGGTCGTGGCTGTGGCGCCGTTCGGCTATGCCGCGAAGGAAGGCAGCCCGGCGCCGAAGAAGAGCGCGGAAGAAGTGATCGTATATAACAGGATGGAATAGGAAATGGGTGCGATAGAGATTCGGAAAATCGGCATCACGGACCTCGACACGGACGCGATCGTGAACGCCGCGAACGAAGGCCTGTGGGCCGGCAGCGGAGTGTGCGGCGCGATCTTCCGGGCGGCCGGTCACCGGCAGCTGCAGGAGGCGTGCGATAAGATCGGGCACTGTGATACAGGGTCGGCGGTGATCACGCCCGGGTTTGACCTGAAGGCAAAATATATCATCCATGCGGTCGGTCCGGTTTGGTATGGCGGTATGGAGGGAGAACCGGAGAAGTTATTCGGCGCCTACTACAAGTCGCTGGAATTGGCTGCAGAGAATGGCTGCACGTCGATCGGTTTTCCGCTGATCTCGGCGGGCATCTTCGGCTATCCGAAGGATAAGGCGTGGAAGGAGGCGCTGTCTGCATGCAAGACGTTCCTGGAGGAGCATCCGGGTCAGCCTATGCAGATCGTGTTTGCCGTGCTGGACGACGAGATCCTGCGGATGGGGGAGCGGGAGCTGGCTAACCTGAATTCATGAAGATCTGGCTGGACGACCTGCGCGACACCCCCGCGGGCTACACAAGAGCATACTGCGTGGAAGACGCGAAGGGTCTGATCGAGGACTGCGAAAAGCGGGGCGAGAAGATCGAGGTCATCGACCTGGATTACGACCTGGGTATGTACGAGCACTACGGCGGCAAGGGTATTCGGCTGCTGGAGTGGCTGCATGAGCGGGGCACGCACTATCCCTGCGAGGTTCACTCTACGCATTACTTTGGCCGCCCCGAGATGGAGCGGTATATCTGGTGGAATTGGGTATGAATGGCGAAAAAGTAACTGAAAATGTCTACCTTTGCCCGGACGGCGTGTACCGCTGGGTGTATGAATTTCCGATGCTGAAGAATCCGGCGATCCTGTTTACTGTCTGGCGCGTGCTGTTGATGAGCTGCGCGATCTGCGTGCTGCTCGTGGGTGTGCCGGTGATGTTTACGGATGGCCTGGGCGGACTGACATGGAGCGCGAAAGTGATTCTGTTCACGGGTCTGATCATCATTGCGATCAGCGTCGTGGCTTATCTGATCTTGGCGGCGACGTTCGGCTGGAAGTACATGGTGCTGTTCGAGATGGACGACGAGAAGGTGGTCCACATCCAGATGAAAAAGGAAGTGGAAAAGGCCGAGGCGATAGGCTGGCTGACGTTTATGGCCGGGCTTGCAACGGGCAGCCTGACCACGGCAGGTTCGGGCCTGCTGGCTGCGACGAAGAGCACGTCCACGTCGATCTTCGCTAACGTGAAGGAAGTGAAGGCGAACCGCGCGATGCACGTGATCTACGTGAACCAGCTGCTGGATCACAATCAGATCTACGCCGAGGACGCGGATTTCGACTTTGTACTGCAATTCATTCAGGAGAGGGTAAAGGGCGCGCAGGAATGAAGGTTTACATCTTAGACAACGGATACCTGCTGATGGACAAGAACATCCTGCTGAAGGACGCGGTGCTGGCCAGCGCGGACGAGCCGGACAAGAAGTGCGAGCTGATCCACTGCCCAATTATGATGGTGCTGATCCGCCACGAAAAGGGCAACATCCTGTTCGACCTGGGCTGTCATCCGGACGCCGGACAGAAGGGCTATTGGCCGGACAGAGTGTGGAAGATGGAGCGGTATTATCATGAGCCGGAACAGGAGTTGGAAGCGCAGCTGGCGTTGTGCGGCGTAAAGCCGGAAGACATCGATACCGTGGTGCTGTCGCATCTGCACGAAGATCATACAGGCAACGCGCGACTGTTCGCGCACGCAGCGGTATATGCGCCGAAGAAGGAGTATCTCGACGCGATGTGGAGCGTGCATACGAATCCGGATACGGGGTACGTGAAAGCGGAAGTGACCGCGCCGTACCGCGAAGTGCATCTGATCGACAGCGATTTCGAGCTGCTGCCCGGGATCGGGGTCGTGGACCTGCCGGGTCACACGAACGGCCTGCTCGGCCTGGTGATCCATACGGAGAAGGACGGGGTGCTGATCTTCCCGCAGGACGCGGTGTTCTGCGAGGAGTCTTACGGTCCGCCGGCCAGGCTGCCGGGCGGATTCGAGGACAGCGTGGCGTGCCTGGCTTCGATCGAAAAGGTGCGCGCTCTGCAGAAAAAGTACAACGCAAAAGTATTCTTCGGGCATGACCCGGAGAATTTTCCGAAATACCGGCACGCGCCGGAGTGTTACGAATAAGCGTAGAGAACGGGTTTAGAGAGCGAAGCGGGCCGCGCCGGTCATGCCGGCTTCGTTGCCGAGCTGAGCGAGGCGGAATTCCATGCGCTTGGCGGTGAGCTTCGGCAGGTCTTTGTAGGCGTAATATATGATGTCGAGCAGATAGGGGCCGGCCTTGGACAGACCGCCGCCGATGACGACGAGTTCCGGGTCGACGGTGTAGCCGACCGCGCAGAGCGCCTTGCCGAGGAAGGACATGCAGTAGCGCAGCGCAGCTTCTGCCTGCGGATCGCCTGATTTGGCGGCGTCGCAGACTTCTTTTGCGGTTACGTAGGGAAGATGATAGCGCGTTCTGGCATAGCGGACGACGCCGTTTGCGGAAGCGACCTGGTCGAGGCAGCCCGTGGCGCCGCAGCCGCAGGCCTGGGTCTCGTCGGGATTGACGAACATGTGGCCGATCTCGCCGCCGAGGCCGTGCGCGCCGCCGAGGACCTGTCCGTTCAGAACGATGCCGGAGCCGACGCCTGTGCCGAGCGTGACGCAGATCATGCTTTTGGAGCCGCGTCCTGCGCCAAGCCAGTATTCGCCAAGCGCCGCGGCGTTCGCGTCGTTCAGGATGCGGACGGGGATGCCGAGAAGCTCTGAAAGTTCGCGCCCGAGATAGCAGTTATGGATGCCGAGGTTCGGAATGGCTTCGGTGTAGCCGTCTTCTTCGACGGGGCCGGGCACGCCGATGCCGGCTGCGCAGTCGGAAAGGGGAATGCCGTGCAGCGCCGTAAGCGCGCGGACGTGGTCCGCGATGTCTGCCAGGAGCGCCTCGCGGCCGTACGTGACCGTGGGGAATTCCGCCCGGCCGACGATCGTGCCGTCTTCTGTGAATAAACCGGTTTTGACGGCTGTGCCGCCGAGATCGATGCCAATGCGTGTCATAAGAAAACCTCCGCTTTCTTTCATTATACGACTTAGGTTTGAGGGGAATCAACGATGAATGGAATCGTTCTGTCCGTTGCGCAGATGCGCGAGGCGGACGCTTACACAATTGCAAAGGGGACGCCTTCGATCGAGCTGATGAAAAGGGCGGCGCAGGGCATTTTCGATTCGTACGACGGCTGGCAGGGGCGTAAAACGCTGGTGATCTGCGGCAGCGGGAACAACGGCGGAGACGGCTATGCGCTGGCGGAGATCCTGGCCGCGAATGACTGCGACGTTGAAATTCTAAGGGTTTCGGAGAAGTTCTCGGCGGATGGGGAATATTATTATAATTGGTGCTGGTTGCAAGACATAACAATATATTCTGTCAATACTGATGAGATCGACTTTGCGGACTACGACGTGCTTGTAGACTGCATGCTGGGTACCGGTTTTGCCGGCGTTCCCAGAGAACCGATCGCTTCCGTGATCCGTAAAGTAAACGAAGCGAGAGAAAAGGGCGCCTTTGTCATCTCCGCCGACATCAACAGCGGCATGAACGGCGACACAGGCGAAGCGGAACTGGCCGTGCAGAGCGACCTGACCGTCTCCATCGGCTATCTGAAGACAGGCTTTTTCCAAGGTCAGGCTGAGAAACTGATCGGCAGGCTGGTGAACGTGGATATCGGGATCGAGGTGCCCCATGAATAACATCCGGCAGGCAGAAGAAAAGGATCTGAACCGCATCGCGGAGATCATGGTCGCTAATTTCCGGCTGTATTTCTATCCGTTCTTCCTGAACGACGACTATTACTTCGGCGAGCTGAACGTGCCGGCGGTGATCAAGCGGTTCGAGGGACAACTGGACAGCATCTGGGTCTACGACGACGGCGTCGTGAAGGGCTTCCTGTACATGATCGGAACGGAGATCCAGAAGCTGTACGTCGAACCCATCCTGCACAGCAAGGGGATAGGGGAACAGTTGCTGGCGTTTGCCGTGAACGAGTGCGGCGCGGATCACTTATGGGCGCTGGAACTTAATACTCGGGCTATATCGTTCTATCAGCGTCACGGATTCCACCTGACAGAGGAGCGAAAGCCCGAAGACGACACGGACAAGATGCTGATCCTGTTAAAAAAGTAAACGATACAATTCAAACCCGAATAGGACGTTATGCCTCAAGAGGAGTGGCGGCGAAGCACGTTTGCACACGCCTCTTTTTTAATGCCGGTGTAGAGTGGAATGTCTACATAAATGGTAAGTAGACTAAATGTGTAGATATAATTGACCCAAAACATCTACAAGAAATGTTGTGTTTGCAGTGGTGTATCGTTTTATAGTTACACAGCGGGTAAAGACCACTTGTATGTAGAAACTCAGTCTTGGGTCATGCTTTTTATGCTTTTGCCTGTGTGTAGGAACCCAGATCCGGGGAATGCTATTTTTATGATTTTGTCTTGACAAAGCTATATCCGGGCTGTATTATAATTGTAGTTATATAACGATGGTTATAATACGAGGAGAGACAACCGCTATGCCGCCGAAATCAAAGATCACGAAAGATATGATCGTCCATGCGGCGATCGAAGTCGTAAGACAAAGCGGGTTCGAAAACGTCAACGCGAGAACGGTCTCCGCGCAGCTGCACTGCTCGACACAGCCTGTCATGTATCATTTTGCGACCATCGACAGCCTGAAGAGGGCAGCTTATGCGCAGACCGACCGGATGCATTCGGCATATATGATGAACGTTCCGGAAGAGCAGGACCCGGTCCTGGCGATCGGCTTGAACTATATCCGCTTCGCTGTGGAGGAGCCGCAGCTGTTCCGCTTTCTGTTCCAGTCCGGCTATGCGGAGGAAAACAGCCTGCTGGAGATGATCGATTCCGAAGAACTGGTGCCGGTGCTTGCCGCCATGCAGGAAGGCACGGGGCTGAGCATGGAGAAAACGAAGAAAGTGTTCCTGATCATCGCGCTGTTTGCGCACGGGTATGCGAGCATCATCGCGAACAACGGTCTGGAATACGACGAGGCTCTGATCGCGCGGCATCTGGAAGATGCGTGGAACGGCGCTCTGATCGCAGCCTGTCAGGAGGAAAACAATGAAGAAGCTTTACGATAAAAGCGAGATCACCTTTGCGATCGTTTGGATCGTGATCTACACCGTGGGCATGGGGACCCTGCAAAACAATTTCGGACTCGATTCGCTGCCGCATATGCTGGGTCTGATCGTGATCGCCGCAGCGATGTTCCTGTTCGTGAAAAAGTACGGCCTGACGGAACAATACGGCCTGTCCGGGTGGGCACAGAACGGCAAAGCCATGCTGTGGTTCTTTCCGCTGTGGATCATCTCCTGCCTGAATCTCTTCAGCGGCTTCAAGCCCGATTACCCTATGCCGGGACTGCTCTATGCAGCCGTTTCCATGGCTTTGGTCGGCTTTGTGGAAGAGATGCTCTTCCGCGGCTTCCTGTTCAAGGCGATGCTGAAGGACGGCAACGTCAAGGCGGCCATCATCGTTTCTTCCGTCACTTTCGGACTCGGACACATCATGAACCTGTTTACCGGGCAGGATCTGGTCGAAACGCTCAACCAGATGGTCTTCGCGATCGCCATCGGCTTTATCTTTACGATGGTGTATTACAAGGGCGGCAGCCTGCTGCCCTGCATCCTGGCGCACAGTATTATCGACGTGACCTCTGTCTTCGCCGCGGACGAAGGCTCGCAGCGCCTGAACCTGATCCTGCACGTCATAATCGTCGTCCTGGCGGTAGTCTACTGCCTGTATCTGGCGAAGCGCGTCGAGACGCCGGCTATCAATAGAGTAGAGAATCAAAAGTGAATTATATAGCAGCGGACCGCTCCGCTAGGGGCGGTTTTTGTTTTGCAAAAAAAGTTTCGAAAAGGGTATTGACACTCCGTGCATACTGTGTATACTGTATATGAACAGTAAAGGAGCTATATACACGTGTACATCCTAATCGACAACAAAAGCGGCGCGCCGATCTACGATCAGATCGTAGCGCAGATCAAGAGACAGATCCTGGACGGGTCACTGGCGGAAGACGAGGCGCTGCCTTCCATCCGCAGCCTGGCCAAGGACCTCCGCATCAGCGTCATCACGACGAAACGGGCGTACGAGGAACTGGAACAAGAGGGGTTTATCTATACGATGCCCGGCAAGGGCAGCTACGTGGCGCCCCGCGACTCGGAACTGATGCGCGAGGAGAACCTGAAGAAGATCGAAGAGCACATGCAGCAAATCCACGAGCTGGCGGCCGTTTGCGGCCTGACGATGGAAGACCTGCAGGAGATGCTCGCCCTGACGAAGGAGAGTTAAATGAACGCATTTGCGATAAGGGGATTAACGAAGCGGTACGACGGGTTTGCGCTCGACAGCGTGACCCTGGAACTGCCGGAAGGCTGCATTCTCGGCCTGATCGGCGAGAACGGGGCCGGCAAGACGACGACCATCAAGACCGCGCTGAACATCATCAAGAAGGACGGCGGGGAAGCCGAGATCTTCGGGCAGAAGGTCGAAGGGGACATCGCTTCGCTCAAAGAGGACATCGGCATCGTGCTCGGCGAACCGGGCCTGTCCGGCTGCCTGACCGGCGAAGAGGTCGCCCGCATCATGGAAGGCATCTTCGCGCGCTGGGACAATGCGGAATTCCGCAGGCTGGCGGACGAGCTCGATCTGCCGCTGACCAAGAAATACAAGGAACTGAGCCAGGGCAACCGCATGAAGCTCGGCATCGCCGTGGCGCTGTCGCACGGGGCGAAGCTGCTGATCCTGGACGAACCGACGAACGGCCTGGACCCGGTCGTGCGCGACAAGGTGATGGAGATCCTGATGGACTTTACGCGCGAGGAGAACCACTCCGTGCTGATCTCTTCGCACATCGTGAGCGACCTCGAGAAGGTGTGCGACTACATCGCGTTCCTGCATAACGGCAAACTGATGCTGTGCGAGGAAAAGGACGCGCTGATGGAAGAATACGGCGTGCTGCACTGCAAGAGAGAGGACTTCGAGGCGATCGATCCGGCTGCGGTCGTGGGTTCTTCCGACAGCATTTATGGCGTGAGCGCGGTGGTGCGCAGAGACGCGGTGCCGGAGGGCTGGGAACTCAGCCCGGTAAGCCTGGAAGACCTGTTCGTAGTGATGGTCAAGGAGGCGTAGAAATGAAGGGTTTGATCCGTAAAGACATATACATGATGAAGACGTATTTCCGCATCAGCTGGGTGATCGTTCTGATCTTCCTGGTCGTCGGCGCGGTGAACGAAAAGGCGTCGTTCTACTACATTTACTCGTGCATGATGGGCGGCATTCTGCCGATCAGCCTGCTGAGCTACGACGAGAAGGAACGCTGGCTGGACTACGCGGATACGCTGCCTGTTTCGACGAATACGATCGTGCGTTCGAAGTACCTGCTCGGCTTGATCTTCTCGGTGGCGGTGAGCGTACTGGCGACGATCTCCTATGCGATCGGATGCAAAGTAAGCCGCGGCGGCGATCTGTCCGGCGTGCCCGGTATGGCGGCGACGTTCTTCTGCATCAGCCTGCTGCCGGCGATCCTGCTGATGCCTGTCATTTTCAAGTTCGGCGTGGAGAAGGGCAGGATCCTGTATTATATCCTGTTCGGCATGCTGTTCTTCTTCGCAGCGCTCACGGGGTTCTCGGACCAGTTCTCTGCGCCGGCCCTGAGCCTGCACCCGCTGATCGCGGTGCCTGTGTTCGTGGCCTTGTGGATCGGTTCGCTGCTGTTCTCTCAGGTGATGTATCCGCGGCGTGAGCGATAAGTTGAATACAATAGCTGATACAAAAAGACATGGCGACCTGCCGTGTCTTTTTTGATATAATGAAGAATATGAAAAGACAGCTTGATTTTAACAAAACATCGGCCCTGAGGATCTTCTTCTCGTACTACCGGCCGCACCTGAAACTGTTCCTGGTGGACATCCTGAGCGCGTTCTGCGTCTCGGCGATCGACCTTGCGTTTCCGCTCGTTTCCAGGCTTTCCATGCAGAGGCTCATCCCGGAGCACGCCTATAAAGCCTTCTTTACGGTCATGGCTATCTGCATCGTCGCTTACCTGCTGAAGGGCGTGTTCTACTACTCCGTCACGAAGTGGGGACACATGTTCGGCGTGCGCGTCGCGGCGGACATGCGGCGGGACGTGTTCTCGCACATGCAGACCCTGTCGTTCTCGTATTACGACGTGAACCGGACAGGGCAGCTGATGTCGCGCGTGACGACGGACCTGAACGAGATCACCGAACTGGCCCACCACGGGCCCGAGGACGTCGTGATCTCCGTGCTGACCATCCTGGGCGCCATCGCGATCATGTTCACGATCGAGCCGCGGCTGGCTGCGATCATGCTGATCCTGGTGCCGTCGCTGGCCGTGCTCGTCATGATGCGGCGCCGCCACATGAAGCTCGCGAACATCGCCGTGAAGGCCAAGACGGCCGAGATCAACGCGGCCATTGAGTCTTCGCTTTCGGGCATCCGCACGGCCAAGGCGTTCGCGAACGAGAGCTCGGAGATCGATAAGTTCTCCGTCGCGAACAGGGAACTGGTCCATGCCAGAGACGAGGCGTTCCGCCAACTTGCCATCTTCCACGCGTTTTCCGAGACGGCTACGTCCATCCTGCCCGTCGCGGTCGTGGCGGCAGGGGGCTTCTTCATCATGCGCGGGTCGCTCGACTACATCGGCCTGATGACGTTTACGCTGTACGTCTCGACGTTTACGACGCCCATCCGCAAGCTCGTGAACTTCATGGAGCAGTACATGGCCGGTACGGCAGGCTTTACGCGTTTCCTGGAGGTCATGCGCACGCAGGCGCAGATCCTGGACGCGCCGGACGCGGTCGAACTGCAGGACGCGAAAGGGCACATCGAATTCAGGGACGTATCGTTTTCGTATGCGAATCCGCAAGACAGCGGAACCGTCCCCGTGTCTCATCACCGGCCGTTCGTGCTGGAGCACGTGGATCTGGAGATCAACCCGGGCGAGAAGGTCGCGTTCGTCGGCGCTTCGGGCAGCGGCAAGACGACGCTGTGCCAGCTGATCCCGCGGTTTTACGACGTCACGGGCG
This sequence comes from Bacillota bacterium, assembly GCA_017557505.1. Taxonomy (GTDB): domain Bacteria; phylum Bacillota; class Clostridia; order Peptostreptococcales; family Anaerovoracaceae; genus RUG11894. The sequence goes on from JAFYYP010000007.1 coordinate 157,294, forward strand.
GCTGCGTGACGGTAGACGGCCAGGACGTGCGCAGCCTGACCCAGAAATCCCTGAGAGATTCGATCGGCATCGTGCAGCAGGACGTGTTCCTGTTCGCCGATACGGTCATGGAGAATATACGTTACGGACGTCCGGACGCGACGGACGCGGAGGTCATGGCGGCGGCTGAATACGCCGAGATCCACGCGGATATCTGCGTCATGCCGGACGGCTACAACAGCTACGTGGGCGAGCGCGGCGTGATGCTCTCCGGCGGCCA
>JAFYYP010000049.1 GCA_017557505.1 Bacillota bacterium
ACCAGATTGCAGATTGTATTCTTTGTACTTTTTCGATTCATCAGAACCAACTTAATGGTTCTTTTGACTCAATTTCTACACTATGTTGTTTTCAAGGTTCACGTCCGCTTAGGCGCGGAACATTTAAGATTATACGCACCTGTTCATGACTTGTCAACAACAATTTTATGTTTTTTGAAAAGTTTTTTCAGATGCGGATCTTGCGGTTTTTACAGGTTCTTTCCGAGGGCTTCCGCCTGCTCCAAAGCCTTGTGTCCGGCGATGTCACCGGGGTCCATGCAGCCGTGCGCCGTGATGATCCCGAGGTTCTTCCAGCCGACGTAACCGGTGAATGCTTTGTACATGTCGATCATCGGTTTGGGCACTGTCTTATCCGTGTCGCCGTAGGGCGAAAGCAGGATGCTGCCCTTGACGGTCATCTTCGAAGTCTGCATGCAGATCATGCGGTCGAGCACCGTTTTGATCTGCGCGGTGAACCCGTAGAAGTAAACAGGCGTCGCGAAGACGATCACGTCGTCCGTGTACAGATGCGGCATGATCTGCTGCATGTCGTCATGGATCGCGCACTCGCCGCTGTGCTCAAAGCAGTAGCGGCAGTCAGTGCAGGGATGCACGCTCAGGTTCGCGACGTTAAAGACGTGCACGGTATGGCCGGCTTCCTGCGCGCCGCGGCAGAACGCGTCTGTGAGGGCTGCTGTATTGCCGCTCATCTTCGGGCTGCCGTTCAGCACGAGGATGCTCTTGGGCGCTTTGGGTTCAAAAGGAATCGATTCCTCCCCTTCCGGCACCTTACAGATCTCGATGCCGGCAGACGCGCCGATACGGTCCGCGCCGGCCTTGATCATGGCAAGGGCTGTCTCGCGGTCACGGATGCCGCCAGAAGCTTTGACCTGCACGGCAGGGCTGACGGATTCACGCATGAGCTCCACGGCATGGACGGTCGCTCCGCCTTCGCCGAATCCGGTGGACGTCTTTACGAAGGCTGCGCCGGCTTCTTCGGAGAGCTTGCACGCGTCGACGATCTCGCCATCGGTGAGCGCGCCTGTCTCCAGGATGACCTTGACGTTGGCGCCGTGCTCCGCCGCAGCGTCGCACACGGCCTTGATATCGTCAAAAACCGCCTGTTTATGGCCTTCCTTCAGGAGGCCGTATTCCATGACCATATCGATCTCTTCCGCGCCGTTTTCGCAGGAATAGACGGTCTCAAAGACCTTTGCTTCGGTGGACATGGCTCCCAGGGGGAACCCGACGACTGCAGCGATCTTCACGTCGCTGCCTTCGAGTTCCTTCTTCGCGACGGGAACGAAGCGGCTGTTGACGCATACCGAATAAAAGCCGTATTCCTTTGCCTCGCTGCAGAGCTTCTCGATGTCCGCGATACCGGCAGCCGGCTTCAGCAGGGTATGGTCGATGTATTTCTCGAGTGCTTTCATGATGTGCCTCCGCTAGTCCTCTTTGATCCAAGATATATATGGAAGATTTCTGTACTTCTGATCGATGTCCAGTCCGTAGCCGACGATGAATTTGTCATCTACGACGAAACCGGTGTAATCCGCTTCGATATCCGCCTTTCTTCTGGCGGGCTTGGACAGCATCGTGACGATCCTGATGCTCTTCGGGCCTCTCTTCGCCAGATATTCCTTCAGGTAGGCCAGGGTGAGCCCGCTGTCTATGATATCCTCGACGATGAGCACGTTCTTGCCCGCGATGTCGCTGTCGAGGTCCTTCAGGATACGGACGACGCCGCTGGTCTTCGTGCCGCTGCCGTAGGAGGAAACGGACATGAAGTCCATCTCCACATCGAGGCTGATGGCGCGCATCAGGTCTGCCATAAAGGGAACGGATCCCTTGAGGATACCGATCAGGAACAGTTCCTCGCCCTTGTAGTCCTCGCTGATCTGCTTCCCGAGTTCCGTCACCTTGTCGGCGAGCTGTTCTCTGGAGATCAGGACTTCTGTGAAATCATACTTTTTCTTGGCAGCCATGGTTAAGCATCTCCCTCCCTGGTTTCCGTTGGATCGTTATGATAGCCCGCAAGGATCTCCTCCATCGCGGAGAGGACCTCTTCCGTGCCGGTTTTATTCAAAGCCGATACCGGGATCACCCGGTCGTCTTTTTTCAGCTTCAGTTCGCGGCGGATGACCGCAAGATTCCTGTTCAGCTCGGACCTGCCGACCTTGTCGGCCTTCGTCGCGACGACGAGGCCGTCCAGACCGTAGTACTGCAGATATTCGTACATCTGCTTATCCTGAGCGGAAGGCGCGTGGCGGACGTCCACGAGCTGCACGACCTTCAGCAGGTCGGGCCGCCCGGACAGATATTCCTCCATCATCGGGCCCCATTTCTCCGCCTCTGCCTTCGAGACCTTCGCGTAGCCATAGCCGGGAAGGTCAACGATGCGGAACGAACCGTTGACCACAAAGAAGTTGATCGTGCGGGTCTTGCCCGGATTCTGGGAGACCTTCGCGAGCTTCTTGCGGTTCATCAGCAGGTTGATCAGGGAAGACTTGCCCACGTTCGACCGCCCCGCAAAGGCGATCTCGGGCACGCCTTCCGGCGGATACTGGCTCTTTTTCGCAGCCGACGTCAGGAACTCGACGCTTTTGATGATCATTCGATGGCCTCTTTCACTGCATCGTCGACTTTCTTCAGCAGCACGAATTCCATCTCATCGCGGACGGTCTTGGGCAGATCGTCCAGATCGGGCTTGTTCTCTTCGGGCAGCAGCACCTTCTTGATGCCCATGCGGTGAGCCGCCAGCATCTTTTCCTTGATACCGCCTACGGGAAGCACCTGGCCGCGCAGCGTGATCTCGCCGGTCATGGCTACGTCTTTACGCACGGGCCGTCCGGTGAGCGCCGAGATGACGGAAACGCACATCGTGACGCCCGCAGACGGGCCGTCCTTGGGCGTCGCGCCTTCGGGAATGTGGATGTGGATATCCTTTTCCTTATAGAAATCCTCGTCGATCTTCCAGTGCTTCGCGCGGGAACGGATGTAGCTGATGCCCGCCTTCGCGGACTCCTGCATCACGTCGCCGAGTTGTCCGGTCAGCTGCAGTTTGCCGCTGCCGGGCAGCACTGCCGTCTCGATGAACAGCGTATCGCCGCCGACGATGGTCCATGCAAGACCGGTCGCCACGCCGACTTCGCTCTTGCCGAGCAGTTTATCGTAATGGAACTTCTTCTTACCCAGATACTCGTCCAGATTGGACGCGGTGATGGTGAACTTCATCTTCGACGTGCCGTCTTCCGACGCGTTCTTCTCCTCGATCACCTTTCTTGCGACCTTGCGGCACAGATTGCCGATCTCCTTCTCCAGGCCGCGCACACCGGATTCCCTGGTGTAGGAATTGATGAGCGCGTGGATGGCGCCGGCATTGATCGAGATGCTGCCTGCGGGCAGACCGTTATTCCTGATCTGCTTGGGCACGAGGTATTTCTTCGCGATATTGAACTTTTCCTCTTCGGTGTAACCGGAGATCGAGATGACCTCCATGCGGTCGAGCAGAGGTCTGGGGATCGTATCGGTCGTATTGGCCGTCGTGATGAACAGCACGCCGGACAGATCGAACGGCACCTCGAGATAGTGGTCCACAAACTCCTTGTTCTGTTCGGGATCGAGCACCTCGAGCAGCGCGGACGCAGGGTCACCCCTGAAGTCCGAACCGATCTTATCGACTTCGTCGAACAGGAACACCGGATTGCTGCTGCCGCATTCCTTGATCGCGTTGATGACGCGGCCGGGAATGGCGCCGATGTACGTTCTTCTGTGACCGCGGATCTCCGCTTCGTCGCGTACGCCGCCCAGGCTCATGTGAACGAACTCACGTCCGATGGAGCGGGCGATGGACTTCGCGATGGACGTCTTGCCGACGCCCGGCGGTCCGACGAGGCACAGGATGGGTCCCTTGTCCGCCGCTTCCGTTTCGCCGCGGGACAGCAGCACCTGTACAGCCAGATATTCGAGGATGCGGTCCTTGACCTTATCCAAGCCGTAGTGATCCTCGTCCAGGATCTTCTTCGCCTTCAGCAGGTCGATCTCCGAACCGCTGCGCTTATTCCATGGCAACGCGAGGATCCACTCCACGTAGCTGCGGATGACCGCCGCGTCCGGGGAATTGGAAGCCATCTTGGAGAAGCGGCTGATCTCCTGGGTCACTTTCTTCGTGACGACGGGAGACAGGTGCAGCTCCTCGAGCTTTCTCTTCCATTCCGCGGCCTCGTCTTCGGCGTTCTCGTCGCCCAGTTCTTCCTGGATTGCGCGGATCTGTTCGCGCAGATAGTATTCCCTCTGGGATTTGTTCATCTGCGTCTTGACCTTGCTGGAGATCTTGTCCTCCAGGCGGAGGATCTCGTTCTCACGGGTCAGGTACTCGATGACGATGTTCAGACGCTTGGAGACGTCCAGCGTCTCCAGGACGTTCTGGTACTCCTCGGGCTTCAGCTCCATGTTCGACGCCACGATATCGGCGAGCCTGCCCGGTTCCTCGATGCTCTCCACGCCGTGGAAGATGTCCGCAGACATCTTGGGGTTGCTGGAGAGATACTCGTTGAACAGGTTGAGCACCGCGCGCATGCGCGCGATCTGCTCGGGCGTCTTGCCCTTCTGCGCCGGTTCTTCGATCTTTTCCACGCTGGCCAGGAAATAGGGGACTTCCTGGATCATCTTTGCGATCCTGGCGCGGTACTGGCCGTCAACAAGCACCCGGATGTTATCTCCGGGCAGCTTGAGCATCTGCTTGACCTTCGCCACAGTTCCGACGTGGAAGAAGTCCTTCGCCGTCGGAAGATCCGTGTCGATGTCTTTTTGGGACGTCAGAAACACGGTCTGATTCATCATCATGGCGCGTTCGAGCGCGAGGATGGATTTTTCTCTGCCGACGTCGAAATTGATGACCATATTCGGGTATACCGTCAGCCCGCGCAGCGGGATGAGCGGCATGACCTGCAGTTCTTCTTTTCTTTCCGTATCGTCCATTGTCTTTCCTTACTTTGCCTAACTGATCTCTTTGCCCTGCGCGTTTTCGCTGAGGACGAGCGTCGGCTCGCCTCCTTCGACGCAGGACTTCGTGATGATCACTTTTCTCACGTCGCTTCTGGACGGGATCTCGTACATAATGTCCGTCAGGATCTCCTCGACGATGCTGCGCAGCCCTCTGGCGCCCGTCTTCTTGGACGCGGCCTTCTCCGCGATCGCGCGGACCGCTTCGGTCTCGACTTCCAGTTCCACGCCGTCCATTTCGAACAGCTTCTTATACTGGCGGATCAGCGAGTTCTTGGGCTCGGTGATGATGCGCATGAGCGCGTCCACCGACAGCTCGTTCAGCGTGACGATGACAGGCAGTCTGCCGATGAGCTCCGGGATGAGCCCGTAGCGCAGCAGGTCTTCGCTCTGCACCTTCTCGAGGATCTTCGGATCCTTCTTGTTGACGGAAACGACGTCGGAATTGAATCCGATGACCTTTTCGCCGATGCGGCTCTGGATGATCTTGTCCAGGCCGTCGAACGCGCCGCCGCAGATGAACAGGACGTTCGTCGTATCGAACTGGATGAACTCCTGCATCGGGTGCTTTCTGCCGCCCTGGGGCGGAACGTTGGAGACCGTGCCTTCCACGATCTTCAGCAGCGCCTGCTGCACGCCCTCGCCGGAAACGTCCCTCGTGATGGACGGATTCTCGCTCTTGCGGGCGAGCTTGTCGATCTCGTCCACGTAGATGATGCCCTTCTGGGCCTTTTCGACGTCGCCGTCCGCCGCCTGGATCAGGCGCAGCAGGATGTTCTCGACGTCCTCACCGACGTAGCCGGCTTCCGTGAGGGTCGTCGCGTCTGCGATGGCGAACGGAACGTCCAGGATCTTCGCGAGCGTCTGCGCAAGCAAAGTCTTGCCCGAACCTGTCGGCCCGATCATGACGATGTTGCTCTTCTGGATCTCTACGCCGTCGTCCGTCTGCGCGGCCCGCAGGCCCTTCTTCGGCTTGTCCGGCAGGTTCTTGATCCTTTTATAATGATTGTAGACTGCGACTGCGAGCATCTTCTTCGCGCGGTCCTGGTCGATGACGTAGTCCGCCAGCGTCGCGTCGATCTCTCTGGGTTTGGGCAGGTCGCCGCTGAACGCCAGGGAAGCCTCTTCCTTGATCTCAGGGAATTCCTCTGCCAGGATATCCTCGCAGAGCTTGACGCATTCGTCGCAGATGTACACGTCGGGTCCGGCGATGAGTCTGCGGACCTGGCTCTGAGGTTTGCCGCAGAAGCTGCATGTCAGTTCTTTCTGATTATCGAATTTTGCCATACTGTCTCCGTATTACCGTTTTTCCACGACCCGGTCGATCAGGCCGTAGGCTGCCGCTTCCTCAGCGGTCATGTAATTGTCGCGGTCCGTATCCGCCGCAATGGTCTCCAGGGACTGACCCGTCTTCTCCGCAAGGATGCGGTTCAGCTTTTCTTTAATGCGCAGGATGTGGTCCGCCTGGATCTTGATGTCGCTGGCCTGACCCTTCGCTCCGCCCAAGGGCTGATGGATCATGATCTCGGCGTTGGGCAGCGCATAGCGCTTGCCCTTGGCGCCTGCCGCCAGCAGGAATGCGCCCATGGACGCCGCCATGCCGACGCAGATCGTCGACACGTCCGGCTTGACGTACTGCATGGTATCATAGATGGCCATGCCGGCTGTGATGACGCCGCCGGGGCTGTTGATATACAGATTGATGTCTTTATCGGGATCTTCGGATTCCAGGAACAGCAGCTGCGCCACGACGAGGCTTGCGGCCGCGTCGTCCACTTCGCCGTCCAGGAAGATGATCCTGTCCTTCAGCAGGCGGGAATAAATATCGTAGGAACGTTCGCCGCGGGACGTCTGTTCCACGACGTAGGGGATGAGGTTGCTCATATGCTCCACCCTTTCTTTCTGTCTTGCGGATGATTCAGGCGGAACTTTTGGTTCCGCCTGAATCATCGTTTATTCTTCGTCCTTCTTGGAAGCCTTCTTTTTCGCTGCCTTTTTGGCGGGTTTTTCGTCTTCTTCCTTTTTCTCTTCGACTTCGGTGATCTCTGCTGCCTCGTACATCAGGTCGATGGCCTTGCGGCTCAGGATATCCTTCTTCAGGTAGCCCATCTGGTCTTCGCCGAAGATGGACTTGATCTGGGACTGCGCCATGCCATACTGTGCGGCCATTGCTGCCAGTTCCTTATTGATATCCTCCTCGCTCACTTCGAGCCCTTCCTGCTTGGCGACAGCCTGGACGATGAGTCTGCTCTTGACTCTCTTCTCCGCGTCGGGCTTGAATTCGTCGATCATCTGCTGCTGCGTCTTGTTCAGATACTTGCAGTACAGATCAAGGTTCATGCCCTGGGACTGCAGCTCATAGCCGAATTCGTTCAGCATGTTGGCTGCTTCGTCGTCGATCATGGCCTGCGGCAGGTCGATGGGGTTCGCCTCGAAGACCTTCTGCAGTACCTTATCTTTGCCCTGATACTCCTTGGCGTCCTGCAGGGTCTTTTCGAGCTTGGCTCTCGTATCGGCCTTCAGCTCTTCTAGCGTATCGAATTCGGAAACGTCCTTCGCGAATTCGTCGTCGAGCTCGGGCAGTTCCTGCGTCTTGACTTCGTGGATCTTGCACTTGAACACAGCGGGCTTGCCGGCCAGTTCTTCCGCATGATATTCTTCAGGGAACGTTACCTCGACGTCCTTGGCGTCGCCGGCCTTGCAGCCGATCAGCTGATCCTCGAAACCGGGGATGAACTGCCCGCTGCCCAGAACGAGCGTCTGGTTCTCTGCAGTGCCACCTTCGAACTGCTTGTCTTCGCACCAGCCTTCATAGTCCAGAACGACCGTATCGTCCTTTTCCGCCGGTCTGTCGACGACGACGAGTCTGGCGTTTCTCTGCTGCATCGCCTTCAGTTCGCCTTCGATATCCTCTTCGTTCAGTTCTCTCTTGGTCACTTCCGCCTTGACGCCCTTGTAATCCTTGACGACCACTTCCGGCGCGACGGTAACGGTAACGGTGACTTCGAAACCCTTGCCCTTCTCCAGCTTCTCTTCGCCGAAAGAGAGGTCCGGTCTGTCGACAGGTTCGAGATCCAGCTGATCCAGCGCGGCGGGATAACCGTCCGCCAGGCAGTTGTCGATCGCGTCCTCGAAGAAGATACCTTCGCCGTATCTCTTTTCGATCACGCTGCGGGGCGCCTTGCCCTTGCGGAAGCCCGGCACCTCGATCTTGCCTCTCTGGGCTTTATATGCCTTATCCAGGGCCGCGTCGAATTCCTCCGTCGTGAAGGCCATGGTGAATTTTGCTATGTTGTTTTCCTTGCTGACTAATACGGGTTTCATCTAATTTCCTCCTTAATTACCTTATACCAAGGCAATATAGAATTATAACAAAATTTCTTCCATAATGGAACACTTATTTTATTGTTGCAATTTTATCCATCCTTTGCTATGATTTTGCGCGTACCATTATTGCACGGAGGAATTATGGAACTCGAAATGAAATATGCAGTGCCTGACAAGGCTACCTGCGATGCAATTTGGGAAGACGATCTGATCAAATACTATGCAGACCCCTCGTCCATGGAAAAACTGGTAATGAAGGCGGTCTACTTCGATACGGAAGACGGCAAACTGTCCGCCAACAATATGGCTGTCCGCGTGCGGTATGAGGGGGATACCGTATTCGCCACGCTCAAGTGGAACGGAAGCGCGTCCAACGGCTTTCATGAGCGCGAAGAGATCAACGTGCCCGCCCAGACGGAGCACTTCATCAGTTCGCCCAAGGAGCTGTTCAAGGAGAGCGAGGACGGCAAGGTCCTGCTGGATCTCATCGGCGACGAACCGCTGGTCAACCTGCTGGAAATGCGTTATCTGCGCAGCCGCTGCCGTCTGCATTACGGCGCTTCCATCATGGAGCTTGCCATCGATACCGGCAGTATCATCACCGACAAGGGCGAGGTGCCCATCATGGAGCTCGAGATCGAGCTTTACGCAGGTGACCCGAAGGATATCCGCGATTTCGGCGACCGTCTGCAGGACAAATACGGTCTCATCCCCGAAGACCGTTCCAAGCTCGTCCGCGGACTGGCCCTTCTGAATCAGTAAAACAAAGAGCAGAGAATCTCTCCTCTGCTCTTTTCTTATGCCGCAAGCCGGAATAAGGATGCGTTACTCTTCCTGATAAATGCAATAAGCCGGATAATATTCGCCCAGATAGATCCAGACGTTGTCGCCCATGTCCATGTCCCCACCGAACATCAGATTCGGAACGAGCAGGCGCAGCGTCGTGCGGCGCGTACCTTTGACGGTCTTGCCTTCCGGCGTCGGACGGGCTTCGAACTCCTCGATCTCCTTGCGCAGATTGGGGATGCCGGTCTCCTTGGCGAAATTATCGATAAACTTTTCTTTTTCCACGTACGTTACGTGATCCGGATTTTTGAACCAGTCGAGCGTCATAAAAGTCTCCTCTTTTCTCGTTATCTATGAAGGAGCAGGGGTCTCGAACGTGTCTGGATCCTGTTCGAAACCCCTGCGGATGGAAAGCAAACAAAAAAGCTGTGGAAACAATTCCACAGCCCGTTTTTACTGCGCTTGATAAGCCATTCCGATTTCCGCGTCGGTTGCTCGATTCTTCTATGCAGGTCTCCTGGCTCGCGCGTCTACGCTCAGGCGCCTTCTCAGATTTCCCCAATGGCTTTTGCCTTCGCTCTTCGCTTACAGTGGCGGGACCGCGCCGGACTCGAACCGGCTTCCCTCTTCGCCGCATTGCTGCGGAACATAGAATCTATTCAATTGCTACATAAAGTGTATCACTTTGCTGCGGTGTGTGCAAGATTTTGAACGAAAAAACTCCCGAAGGTCGCCCTCCGGGAGTCTGTATTCAGACAATTACTTGCCTGCCTTTGCCTTATAGCCTTCCAGTCTTTCCTTGGCGTCTGCTTCTGCCTTTTCGTACAGGGCTTCTGCCGTTGCCGGGAATTCCTTGGACAGGGACGCGTAGCGGACCTGATCCATGATGAAGTCGCGGAAGGAGCCGGTCGGATCCTTGGAGTCGAGCGTGAACGGGTTGTCGGGGTTCGCTCTCTTCATCGGGTCGAACCGGTACAGCTGCCAGTAACCGCACTCGACTGCCAGTTTCTCGTTCTCCTGCGTCTTGCCCATGCCTCTCTTCAGACCGTGGTTGATGCACGGAGCGTAGCAGATGATCAGGGACGGGCCGTGATAGCTCTCGGCTTCCTTGATCGCCTTCAGGAACTGGTTCTTGTCGGAGCCCATGGCGACCTGAGCGACGTAGACGTAGCCGTAGCTGGCTGCCATCATGCCCAGATCCTTTTTCTTGGTCTTCTTGCCGCTGGCCGCGAACTTCGCGATAGCAGCAGCAGGAGTCGCCTTGGAGGACTGACCGCCGGTGTTGGAGTAGACTTCGGTATCGAATACGAGGACGTTGATGTCTTCGCCGGAAGCGAGGACGTGGTCGAGTCCGCCGTAACCGATGTCGTAGGACCAACCGTCACCGCCGAGGCACCAGACGCTCTTCTTGACAAGGAAGTCCTTCTTCGCCTCGAGTTCTGCCTTGAGTTCCGCGGCTCTGCCGGTCAGCTTTGCCTTGCCTACCGCAGCCATCAGAGCTTCGGACTTCTCTCTGGAAGTCGCGCCGTCTTCCATGCCTTCGATCCAGGCAGCAGCCGCTTCCTTGATCGCTGCGCTCTTGGTGGAGGCGGCGAGTTCTTCGACGATGTCCTTGACCTTCGCTCTCATCTGGCGGACGGCGGTAGCCATACCCAGACCGTATTCAGCGTTGTCTTCGAACAGGGAGTTCGCCCAGGACGGGCCTCTGCCGTTCTTATCGGTGGTGTAAGGCATGGACGGTGCGGAAGCGCCCCAGATGGAGGAGCAGCCTGTCGCGTTCGCGATCATCATGCGGTCACCGAACAGCTGCGTAACGACCTTGATGTACGGGGTCTCGCCGCAGCCTGCGCAAGCGCCGGAGAATTCGAAGTACGGGAAGGCGAACTGGGATCCCTTGAGGGAGCCTCTGTCCATAACGGGCTTTTCGCCGATCTCCATGCCGAATTCCCAGTTGGAGGCTTCCGCTTCCTGAGAAGCGAAGCTTTCCATGGTAAGGGCCTTCGCGCCCTTCTTGCCCGGGCAGATGTCGGCGCAGTTGCCGCAACCTAAGCAGTCGAGCGGGGAGACCTGCATGCGGTATGTCATGCCTGCGACTTCCTTGCCGGTAGCGGGGATGGTCGCGAAGCTTGCCGGAGCCTTCTTCTGTTCTGCTTCGGTCAGCAGGATCGGTCTGATCGTTGCGTGCGGGCAGACGAAGGAGCACTGGTTGCACTGGATGCAGTTTTCAGGATGCCACATGGGTACCTTGACCGCAACGCCGCGCTTCTCGTAAGCAGCGGTGCCGCTGGGGAACGTGCCGTCTTCGATTCCAGCGAACGTGGAAACGGGCAGCTTGTCGCCTTCCTGGCGGTTCATCGGTACGAGGACCTTTTCGATGAATTCGGGAACGGCCTTCTTCTTGGCGGGCTTGTCGGCAGCGGTCTTCCAGGAAGCGGGCACCTTGACCTGATGGAATCCGGTGAGACCGGCGTCCACGGCGGCCCAGTTCATCTTGACGACGTTCTCGCCCTTCTTGCCGTAGGTCTTCTCGATGGACTTCTTCAGATACTTTTCAGCGTCCTCGACGGGGATGACCTTCGTGAGCGCGAAGAACGCGGACTGCATGATCATGTTGATCCTGTTGCCCAGACCGATCTTGACGCCCAGGTCGGTAGCGTCGATGGTGTAGAACTTGATGTTGTTCTTGGCGATGTACTGCTTCATGG
>JAFYYP010000008.1 GCA_017557505.1 Bacillota bacterium
TCGTCCGAACACAGGAAGGCCACGATATTGGCCATTTCCATGGGTTCCGCCGGACGGCCCAGCGGACCGAGCGTCACGTTGTCGAGGGGGTCGTCGAACGTCTCCCGGTACTGGTCCAGGATGCGGCGGAACATCTTCGTGTTGACCCATCCCGGCGAGATGCAGTTGACCCGCACGCCGTTGCCGCCGTTCTCGTTGGCGGCGTTCTTCGTCATATGGATGACCGCGGCTTTCGACGCGCCGTAGGCGATCTCGCCCGCGTAGCCGAACATGCCGGACACGGAACCGAAGTTGACGATAGCGCCGCAGCCTTGTGCCTGCATCACGGGCAGGCAGTTCTGCATCATCAGGAACGTGCCCCAGACGTTCACGTCGAACACGCGCTTCGCCATCGCGTAGTCGTATTCTTCCGTGCGGCTGTTGTTCGGGCCTTCGATGCCGGCCAGGTTGACCAGATAGTCGATGCGGCCGAATTTGTCCACCGCCTGCTTAACAGCTGCTTTCACAGCAGCTTCGTCGGAGACGTCCGCCTCGATGCAGATGGCGCGTGATCCGTCCAGCCCCAGACTGTCATAGGTCTTGCGTATGGTCTCCTCGTGGACGCCGATCAGCACGGCGTTCGCGCCGTCGTCCGTAAACTTCTTGACGATCGCGGCGCCCATATCGCTGCCCGCGCCGGTGACGACTGCGACTTTTCCTTTGAAATCGTACATCTTGCGGATCTCCTTCCTTTAAACCTTGCCCAGGATCTCGACGTCCATGCCGGCGCTTTTCCGGAAGAACGCGCGGATCTCTTCCACTCTCTCGTCCGAAGGTGCCTCGAAGACCTCCGGCGTGCCGCCGATGTTGCGCATCTTCGCAAGGCCCAGGTCGTGGTACGGCAGCAGGGTGAGCTTCTTCAGCCCGAGTTCTTTATACAGTTCCGCGGTTCGTTCGATCATGTCCTGCCCGTCGTTGACCCCATGGATCAGCGGCATGCGCATGCGGATCTTGTCCCGGATGGCCGGGTCTGCCGCCAGGACCTTCAGGTTCTGCAGGATGAGGGCGTTGCTCTGCCCGACGTACGCCTGATGGACTTCGTCGTCGATGGCCTTCATGTCGTACAGGATGTCCGTCACGTTTTCCTTGGATGCCAGACGGAAAAGCGTATCTCCGTCGCCGAAGCCCGACGTATCCAGACAGACCCCAATGCCCTCTTCCGCGGCCAGACCGATGATCTCCTCGCAAAACTGCGGCTGCGACAGCATCTCGCCGCCGCTGAGGGTCATGCCGCCGCCAGAACGGTCGTAGAACTCCTTATCCTGCAGCACTTCGTACAGCACTCCTTCCGGGGTCATCTCCTTCGCCACGGGACGCAGCGCGTTCGCCCAGCAAAATTCTGTGCACTGCAGACAGAGATCGCATTTTTCGCGGTCGATCTGGACCTTTTCTTCTTCATCCACATACAGCGCGTTCTGCGGGCAGTGCGTCAGACAGTACCCGCAGCGGATGCAGCTTTTGGGCATGCGGATGAGCTGCTGCTTTGGCGCGATCAGCTCCGGGTTGTGGCACCAGCGGCAGCACAAAGGACAGCCCTTCAGGAACACCGTCGTGCGGATGCCGGGGCCGTCCTCGGTCGAATATTTCTGGATGTTTCCGATCAGCGCCTTGCTCATGTGCTATGCGTGCTCGAAGTGAGCCGTGCGGTAGATGATCGTGTCCTGCGCGCTCTTGTCCAGCTCGGTGAAGTAGGCCATGTAGCCTGCCACACGCACCATGAGGCCCTTGTGCATCTCGGGATGGATCTGCGCGTCCTTCAGGGTCTCGGTATCGACGACGTTGATCTGGATATGCTCGCCGCCGTGCTTGAAGTACGTGCGGATAACGGCTTCGATGCTCTGCAGGCCCTTCTCGCCTTCGACGCCCTTGGGGTCGAAGCGCAGGTTGAACAGCGCGCCGTCGTGGAACGAGGGCTGACCCATGGAAGCCACGGACTTGACCGTCGCCGTCGGGCCGGACACGTCTCTGCCCATCATCGGGGAGGCGTTGTCGCAGAACGGTTCGTACGCCTTGCGGCCATCCGGCGTCGCGCCGGTCACCTGGCCGTGGGCGACGTTCACCGTCTGGGAGTGCACGTTGAACGAATACCAGCCGCCCCTGGCGTCGGGCCAGGTCTGGACGTTGCTCGCGATGAACTGCATCATCTCGTAATAGATGCCGTCGACGTACTCGTTGTCGTTGCCGAACTTGGGCGGACGGTTGAGCAGCAGCTGGCGGATGCGCTCGCCGTTGACCCCTTCGAAGTTGGTGTCGCAGGCCTGGATGAGCTCGTCCATGGTCAGCAGCTTGTCCTTATAGACGCAGGTGTCGATGGCCGCGATGCAGTCGGCCAGGTTCGCAGCGCCGGTCAGGTACAGGCCGGCCGTCGTGTACTTCGCGCCGCCGTGCTGCACGGAGCGGCCGCTCTCGACGCAGCCCTTCGTCAGCATGCTCGCGAAGATGACCGGGTAGCGGGTCATGTGCATGGACTGCATCACGTTGTAGCCGTCACAGATCATACGGTAGAAGTACAGGATCTGTTTCTTGCACGCGTCCTTGAACTCCTCGATGTCCTTGAAATTGCGGGGATCTCCGGTCTCGAGGCCCATGAGCTTGCCCGTATCGGGATCGACGCCGTTGTGCAGGACGAAGTTCACGACTTTGCCCATGTTCACGTAGCCGGCATCGGGCGATCCGTCCGTGGACCCGCCTCCGGGACCCGGCTGGATGCAGCCGACGATGGTCCAGTCGCGGGCTTCCTCGATCGTGCAGCCCTTGCCGAGGGTCATCTGCATCGCGACGTTGTCGTTGAAGAAACCGGGATTGGCCTGGCCGTCCTGGATCATCTCGCAGCCCTTGCGCACGAGCGCCTCGGGCGTGCCGTCCCAGACGCGCACCGCCATGACGGGCTGCGTGGTCTTCAGGCGGTTGGCGACTTCGAGGCAGAGGTAGGACAGCTCGTTCGTGGCGTCTTTCCCGTCCGGCGTCTGGCCTCCGACCAGCAGGATCTCCCACATGGGGTAACCCGCGAACCCGGTCGCGTACCAGCGGTCGCGTACCTCGTAGACTTCGCAGGCCTTGAGATACAGGCAGGCCAGCAGTTCGAACGCCTCTTCTTCCGTGAGCGTCTTGTCGTCGATCACGTCTTTCCTGTAGTACGGCCACATGTACTGGTCGAAGCGGCCGAAACCGTTCGCGGTCGTGCAGACTTCAATGTGGAAGTACACGTGCGCGAACCAGACCATCTGCAGGGCTTCCCAGAAGGTCCTGGGCGGATTCTCAGGTACCCAGCGGCAGTTCTCCGCGATGGTCAGCAGTTCCTTTTTCCGCTTTTCGTCCGTGCAGGCAGCAGCCTGGCGCTCCGCTTCTTCGGCCATCCGGTGCGCGTAGGTGATGAGACCCTGGCACTGGATGATGCACGCCTGCCAGTAATTGATCTTTTCTTCGTCGAGCTGGCATTTGGGCATCATGGCGTCGATGTTGCGTTGGCATTCTTCCATGTAGCCCTTCAGACCGACAGTCAGCAGCTTTTCGTGGTCGCAGGTCGTCTCGCCCGATACGCCGTTCGTCAGGCCGACGGTGATGATGTCGTCCGCCATGCACTCGACGGTGTGCTTGGGCAGAGCGGGCCGCGCGATGTCCTGCATGGCCTTGCCTTCCCAGTACGGCAGGTATTCGAGGATCTTCGCCCTGTCCTCAGGCGATACGTCGTACGGGTCCTTCGTGCGCGTGGGGAACTCGTCCAGTTCCTGCAGATAGAACTGCGTGCTGGACTGGAATTCCGGGTGCAGGTTGGCGCCGCGGTACTTGTTCGTGGGCGTGCCGACGATCAGCTCGTCTTCCAGGATGAGCGTCGTCATGCGCTCCATGATGTAGTTGACGACCTTGGCGCGGAACGCGGGAACGTTGTCCCCGGCGAATTTCTGATACGCTTCGGTCGCAAGCACGAGGCGTTCGGCCGTGATGCACGGGCGGGTGTCCCAGAGCTTGTTTCTCATCTTCAGAAGGCGGTCGTTCAGTTGCATGGCTGTCTCCTCCGTTGTTCAGGTTGCTTAATCGAAGTTGTACCCGGTCACGATGGGCTCGCGTCCGGTCGTTTTGTCGTTGAAATATTCGTGCAGGCAGATGCCCAGGAAGGATCCGCTCAGGTTGATGACGTTGTCGAACCCGTGACCCTGCAGATAGCAGCAAGCGTAGTACGAACGCTGGCTGCTGCGGCAGTGCAGGTAGACCGGGATGTCTTTCGGGATCTCGTCCAGGCGGTCTCTGAGTTCGGACAGCGGGATGTTCTTCGCGCCCTTGATATGCGACAACTCGTATTCCCAGGCTTCGCGCACATCGATGATGCAGGCGCCGCTTTCCGAGAGGGGCCGCACGTCGCGCACGGGAACCTGTTTGAATCTGCCTGCCAGCAGGTTCTCCGCCGTGAGCGCTGCCATGTGGACGACGTCCTTGGGCGTGGAGAACAGAGGCGCGTAGCAGTGCTCCGTCTCGATCAGGTCAGTTACCGTGCCGCCCATGCCGAGCAATGCAGCGATAATATCGACGCGTTTCGTGACATTGCCCCGGCCGATGGCCTGCGCGCCTAAGATCTTGCCGTCCGGCACGCTGTACACGAGCTTGAACGCGATGGGGTGCGCCTCCGGCAGGATGCGCACGTGGTCGTAGGGGTAGACCGTGACGGCGGAGGCCTCGATGCCTGCCGCTTCCGCGGCCTTTTCGTTCAGGCCGGTGGACGCGGCATTCAGGCCGAATACGCGGATGCACGAGGACCCGATGAAGCCCTTGTACGCAGAATCCTTGCCGCAGATGTGGTCTGCGGCGACGCGGGCCTGCCACTGGGCAAGCCCGGCCAGCGCCAGCCTGCCGCGCTGGCCGGTGAGACGGTTCACCGTCTCGACCGCGTCGCCCACGGCGTAGATATCCGGATCATCGGTCTGCATGTGTTCGTTCACCAGGATGCCGCGCGTCTGCCCGATCGTAAGCCCGGCTTCCGCAGCCAGCTTCGTCTCCGGCGCCACGCCGATGGCCATCACGACAGCGTCCGCGGGCACGGCAAATTCCGACCCGTCTTTCATGCACACGGCTTTTCCGTCTTCGATCGCGGTCAGCGTGCTGTTCAGTTCCAGCCGCACGCCGTTATCGTACAGTTCCCTCTGCAGGATCTGCACCATGTCGAGGTCGAACGGCGCAAGGATCTGGCCGAGGCCTTCTACAACGGTCACGGTATAGCCGCGGTTCTTCAGGTTCTCCGCGACCTCGATGCCGATAAAACCGCCTCCGACGATTACGACGTTCTTCGCGTCATGCTGCTTCAGATAGGACTCGATGCGCACGACGTCCTGCACGTCCCGCACGGAGAACACGTTCCCGCGGTCTATGCCCTGAATGCTTTTCGGCATGATAGGCGCAGCGCCCGGGGCCAGAACGAGCTTGTCGTAAGGCTCTTCGTACGTTTCGCCCGTCAGGACGTTCCTCACGGAAACGGTCTTGCGGGAGCGGTTCACCGCGGTCACTTCACTGTGCGTCCGCACCTCGATGTTGTGCTGATTTTTAAACTTTTCCGGCGTACTGAGGATCAGCCGGGCGGGGTCTTCGACGAGTCCGCCCAGATAATACGGCAGCGCGCAGTTGGAATACGAGACGTCCGGACCGCGCTCAAACACGACGATCTCCGCCGACTCGTCCAGCCTGCGCACGCGCGCAGCGGCGGACGCGCCTCCGGCGACGCCTCCTACGACGACTAATTTCATCTCGTTACTCTTCTATGATCTCTTCTGGTACTTCGGGTTCTTCGTGCGTCACTTCAGTCGGGATAAAGCTCGCAGCGGCCGGTTCTGCAGGCGCCGGCGCCTCAGGAACGGCTTCCGCCGGAATGTCAGGTACCGGTGTTTCTGCCGGCATATCCGGTGCGGGTGCCTCCGGTGCAGGCGCATCCATTCTGGTATCCGCCGGATAGAACGGATCCGGAGCGGTCTTCGCGCGGCTCTTGCTTGCTACGAGGATCACGCCGATGACAACGAGGATCGCCGCGACGATGCCGATCACTTTGCCGACGCTGCCGAGCGCTGCGCCGACGCCGCCTGTCTTGAATTCCACGTGGATGGGTTCTTTTCCGTCCATCTCGAGGATGTCCCATTCCAGGGTCTTGCCGTCCTCGGAAACGGTCGTGGCGTTATGCGTCTCCGGCTTGACCGGCAGATGCAGGCGCACGATGAACGAACCGCCAGAGCTCTTCAGCCAGGATGCGGTCTCCAGGAAATCCTCTGCGCTGTCGCTTCCGTATACGTCCAGATCGACGATGTACAGGTTGCCTTCCTTGCGGATGCTTCCCGTAGATCCGTCCAGGATCTCCTCGTCGGAAAGATCGACGTCGGTCTTCTTCAGCAGCACGCCGGTGTAGCCGTCCTGCGAATATTCCTCCGCGCTCCAGCCGTCCTGTTCATATTCTGCGAGCTCATCCGGGCTCATCGCGGAATCGCCCGGGTCCAGCGCGGAATCCGCCATCGCGTAGATCATCGATACGTCCGCCTTGCCGTCGCTCTTGATGCTGATGTCGAGCTCGATCTTGACGCAGCCCGTCAGCAGGACGAGCATCAGGCAGACCGTGAGCGCGAGCCCCATAATCTTCTTGCTTTTGTTCATAATTCCCTCCTAAATTCTCTCTCTATTCCTTCAACCCCTCGCGGATAGCCGCGACAGTCTTGGTATATGCGTCCGTGAACATCATGAAATCCAGGCTGTGGGCGACGCCCGCGTAGCCTTGCTTCAACAGTTTCACCGCTTCGTCTTCCGTCATCGACAGGATGTAGCAGGGCTTGCCGGCCGCTTCGCAGGCCTTTTTGATCCGCTCCTCTGCCGCCAGCAGCTTTGGATTCGTGAACTGACCCGGAATGCCCATGGTGACAGACAGGTCGAACGGCCCGATGAAGATGCCGTCGACGCCGGGCAGCGCGGCGATCTCCTCGATCTGTTCCAGCGCTTCCACCGTCTCGCACTGCGGAATCACCATCAGTTTGTCGTTGCTCTTTTCGAAGTAGTTTTCGAGCGAGCCTTTCGTCCATTCCGCGTAGCCGAAGCCTGCGCCTCTGCCCTTGATGAAGCCGCGGTTGCCGGCCGGCGCGAACTTGGCCAGGTCGACGGCTTTCTTGAAGTCGTCCAGGCTGCGCAGGCAGGGAATGATCAAGCCCTGCGCGCCGCAGTCCGCCGCCCGCTGGATCTCCTTGTGGGTCACGTCGGCGATGCGCACGACGGGCACGAGCCCGCCGCTTTCCGCCGCGCGGATCAGTTCCTGCACGTCCATGGTGTCGAACGGGCCGTGCTCAGTATCGATGACCGCGAAATCCAGCCCCGTATAGCCCAGGCACTCCATCATCGCGGGGTTGCCGCTGCTGAAAAACGTGCCGATGGCGGGCTTGCCGGCGGCGTAGAGATCGCGCAGTTTGTTCATGCTCATGATGCGGTTCCTCTGCTCTCGGATAATACAATTATATATAGCCACTTTTATTTTAGGAGAAGGCCTTCTTCTTTGTCAATGACCTGCAGAAAAAGGGCTGGACAAGCGGGCGCGGGGCGAGTATATTAAACTGCGTTGTACAAAAGATTTAAAAGAAAGAAGGATTAGAATCATGAAAAACACGAAGAAGACTATCCTGTGCCTGATGCTGGCACTCGCGCTGGTTCTGGGCCTGGCAGCCTGCAGCGCCAAGGAAGAACCCACACCCGCGGAAGAAAAGTTCTCAGCAGATGACATGGTCGGCGTCTGGACAGACAGCATTGCCAGCCGCGCCACGATCGAGATCTCTCCCGCAGACGAAGACGGCCGCTATGCCATCCTGATCAGCTGGGGCAACGGCGCCGCCGAGGCCTATCAGTGGACGATGACCGCGACAGCGACCGACAATAACGTGCTGTACTATGAAGACTGCGTTCACACGATCGTATCCTTTACAGGCGAGTCCACGGATAATTCCGTTTCCACCGAAGCGAATGTCGAAGAAGTCTATGCCGGCGGACACGGCCAGTTCGTTCTGCTGAGCACCAACGAGCTCCAGTGGACCGACGATATCGAGAATGCCGGTGACGAGGTTCTGTTCATCAACGCAAATTAGTATTATGGCAAGATAAAACCGGGAAGGCATTGTGCTTTCCCGGTTTTGTTATATCTCAGATTCGCTATCTGACCGCCTTGCTGCGTTTGCCGGCAGCGGCTCTCTTCAGCTTGGCCATCGCGCCTTCCGGCAGCTCCTTGAACTCCAGGACGCCCTTTTCCCTGGCCAGTTCGAGCAGCTTTGCGCCTTTTTCGGAGCGCACGACGAGCTCGTTCCAGCCCTTGTCGACGTCCCAGCCGTCCGCGGAGCGCCCGGATCCGACGGAAAGGTCCGCAAATTCTGCCGTCATGTCGTCGCAGGCCTTGCAGGCAGGTCTTACGAGCGGCGTGACCTCGTCCAGGTCCACGCTCACCTCGCGGCCGTCCTTGCCGCGGATCACCAGGCTGTGATACTTGCTGGGTGGGATGTCCATGTGGGCGATCTCCTCGAGCGGCATATATTTCGCCGCCAGATCCTTCAAACCGTCCCAGTCCAGGCCCCAGCCGCAGAACAGGCCGATGACCAGCGCGATGTTGTCCGCGTTGTTGTCGCGGTCGGGATAGGGCTTGTTCAGCATCTTGTAAGCCGCCAGCGCCTTGCAGGCCGTGCCCACAACGGCGATCTTCTTATGCTCGTCCTCCTTCAGCGCTTCGTTCAGCTTCGCGAGCGTCGGCGCGATGCGGAAAGAGCTGCCGCGGCAGGCTAACACGTCCTCTGCGGACGTCGCCAGGAAGCCTTCGGGGTCTTCACCGTTCATGCGGTTTAAGACTGCGGCGTCGATCAGGCCTTCGGCAAGCGCCAGCTTCAGCAGCGCCGTTACGGTTCCGCCGTGCTGCGCGCCGTCTCTGTCGGCAGGATCCGCGGAGCGCACGAGATACAGCCCCTTGCAGGGTCCGATATCCGGGTCGACGTCCGAAGCGTCGAAGAATTTATTCCGCAGAGCCTCTTTGTCGTAGGGCATGCGCGGGCAGAACGCCTGGCAACGGCCTTCTTTGCGGTCACAGTCGAACAGCCACACCGTGCGGCCGTTCCAGCTGCCCCAATACGGGCACATCCCCTGGCAGGCGCCGCAGGAAGTGCAGAGATCTTTCTTCAGTACCTGGCTGTCTAATGCAAATGTACTCAGCATGGTCTCTCCTCCTTCCTAACCCTGCAGCACCTGGGGATACGCGAAGATGCGCAGCTCGATGGAGTCCGCGTCTTCGGGCATGTAATCCGCCAGGACAAAACGGTTGTTGCAGAGGTGTCCCTCCGCGATGTATCCGTAGCCGACAGGCTGGAACGCCTTCAGATTCTTTTCATATAACAGGTCCGTCAGAGTTCCGATCTCCGTGGATGCGGGCAAAGAGCCGGTCCAGTCCGTACCGGTCTCGGGATCGTACAGATGAACGTTTACGATTCTTTCGCTCATTTTGCTCACCTCTTTGCCGCTTCGCAGCCCATCGCGAAGACCTTCTGATTCAGGGCCAGCACGGCGCCTTTGAAGCGCTGCGCGATCGTCTCTTCGAGTTCTTTCGTGTTCAGAGGCGCGCCTTCCAGACAGCTGAACGCGCCGAGCAGCGCGATGTTCGCCGCCCGCGAATCGCCGCATTCCAGCGCGATATCCGCCGCGGGCACCTCGATGGCCTTGCTGCAAAGACTTGCGATCTCTGCCTTCAGGTCGTCCAGGTCCGGATAGACTGTGCGGCCTCTCAGCACGCTCTGCGGATACACCGGCCGCGGATCGTAGATGATCTTTGTCTCCGGGTTCGCGTAGCGCCTTGCAATGCGCAGGGTCTCGAGCGGTTCGAAGCCGATGATGAAGTGAGCCTCCCCTGCGGGGATCAGCACGCCGAGGTCCGTATCGGCCGAGACGCGCACGTGGCTCATGACGGAGCCGCCTCTCTGGGCAGCGCCGTAGGTCTCGCCTTCCGCAACGCGGTATTCGAGGTCGTTCATGGCGCTGGCCACGAGTTCCGCCGCCAGCACGTTGCCCTGGCCGCCGATGCCGCAGATGACGATGTTCAGCGGGTCGTACATCAGTTGTTTCATACTCTCGCCTCCTTCTTCACCTGGATGGCTCCCTGCGGGCAGAGCTTGGCGCACACGCCGCAGCCCACGCAGCTCACGGGGTCGATCACGGCCTTGCCGGCCTTGAAATCCCAGCTGTTGCCCGGGCAGCCCCAGACTCTGGAGCAGAACCGGTCGCAGCCGCAGCCGTCGCCTAAGCACTTGTCCTGATCGACCCAGACCGTCACCTTTTCGGTGCGGCTCTTGGCCATCAGCGTGGCGCAGGGCTGCTTCATGATCAAGACCTTCAGGCCCGGACGCTTCATCAGGCCGGACAGCAGGTCCGTCGTTTCTTCGATCTCGAACGGGTCGGCCTCCTCGACCGTGCAGTTCATGGCTTCGCAGATCGCGCGGATGGACATCGGCTTCACCTCGTCGCCCATGGCGGTGAGTCCTGTGCCCGGGTGGGGCTGGAAGCCCGTCATGGCCGTCGCGGAGTTGTCCAGCACGATCAGCAGCATGTTCGAATTGTGATAGCTCGCGTTGCAAAGGCCCGGCAGCACCGTATGGAAGAACGTGGAGTCGCCGCACATCGTGACGACGGGCTGATCCATGCCGTACGCGGACAGCTGGCCGAGGCCCTCGGCCACGTTGATGCCGCTTCCCATGCAGTTGTTCACCTGCCAGCCGTACTGGCCCGCTTCGGAACCCGCCATATAGTAGCAGCCGATATCGCCCACGACGACGCCGGGGACCTTTTCTCTTCTCATCGCCTGTTTCAGAACGAAGAACGTCGCTCTGTGCGGGCAGCCCGCGCAGAAATTCAGGTCGCGTGTCAGAAGCGGCACGTCGCTCGTCTTCTGGCGGGGCGGCATGGGCAGGCCGGTAAAGGCGCTGACCGCCGGCAGCACGTGATCCGGATCGAGCTCGTTGACCCGGTTGATCGTCCCTTCGTTGCGTCCGAAGACCTGCAGATCCAGATGCTCGCGGCCGGCCAGCTTCAGAATCGCGTCCTCGAGGAACGGGTCGACCTCTTCGACCGCAAGCACGCTCTTCGCTGTGCGCAGCTTCTCTAAAAGCATCTTCTCAGGCAGCGGCCAGATCGTGCCGAGCTGCAACAGGCCGACATCCGCAGGGTCACCGAGCAGATGCAGCGCTTCCTTCGTGTACAGGCAGCCCGTGCCGCCCGCGACGATCAGCTTCTCCGGATGCTCCGGGCCCGTGTAGTGGTTGTAGGGGCTCTCTTCGAACAGATCTCTTACCGCCTCGAGCGTGTCCAGCATCACCTGGTGACGGAACGACACGCACACCATGCGGTCCCATTCGTCCACGACGTCCAGTTTTCTCTGCACTTCGGGCAAAGGCCCCAGCGCGACGGAGCCTCGGCCGTGGCATACGCGCGTCGTCAGGCGGATGATCACGACCTGTTTCGTGCGTTCGGAGATCTCGAAGGCGTAGGGCACCATGTCCTTGGCCTCCTGCATGTCCGTCGGCTCGAGCATGGGGATGCTCGCCGACAGCGCCATGTGGCGCGAATCGAATTCGTTCGTGCTGGAGTGCGCGCTCGGGTCATCGCTCGTGACCACGACGACGCCTCCCTTGATCCCGTGCTGCGCTGCGCAGAACAGCGCGTCACCGATGCACAGGAGTCCGTTCTGCTTGACGATGCAGATGGAACGCGCGCCCGCAAAGCTCGTGCCCAGGCACGCCTGGAACGCGCAGATCTCGTTCGTGGCCCACTGGGCGTAGAAATTGCGCTCCTTGGCGATCTTGCCGAGCATGCCGAGGATCTGCGACGACGGTGACCCGGGATAAGACGCGGCAAAGTGGATGCCACTCTCCACGGCGCCGCGGACGATCGCCTCGTTGCCCTGCATCAAGACGGTCTTTCCCGGCGCGTTTGTAGTCAAAGTCCAATCCATAAACAGTCTCACTTTCCTGAGGGAAATATTCCTCTATTATCTATTATACCGCTATACCGCAAAAGCGCGTACAGGTTTATAATAGAGAAAATTGAAATTTAGGGAGGAAATACCATGAAACGATTTCTGACACTTCTGCTCCTCTCTGCTTTGCTGATCTTCAGCGCGCAGATGGTTTACGCGGAAGGCGGGCCCGTCATCACGAAGCAGCCCGAAAATGTGGACGTCGCCTACCCGGACAGCGCCACCTTCAAGGTGGAAGTCGAAGATCCGGACAGCGTCGCCTCGTATCAGTGGGAACTGACGGACGGCGGCAGCACATTCATCCTGCAGGGTGAATCCGCGAAGACCGATACGCTGGTCATCCCCGCGACCGAGGAGAACGTCAATCCGCTCAGCGTGCGCTGCACGATCACGGACAAAGACGGCAACACGGCGGTCTCGGAGTACGGCGTGCTCACCATTTCGAACTGCTATGAGGAAAAACCCGTCCTGTACGTGGGCGACTACGCGGTGGAACCCGGCGAAACGCTGGATCTGGCCGATACGACCCTGGGCAGCGGCACGGTCGCGTTCGACGCGAACGGGACGGACGTCACGTTCAAGAACTTTAAACTGAGCACAGAAGCCATGACGTTCGACCGGCAGCTCTCGCCGAGCCTCGGGCTTATGCTGTACCACAGAAACAGCCAGACGGTCGAATATACCCTTCATTTCGAGGGCGAGTGCGAGATCAACAACACGTTCTATGACGCGGAATACAACAGCGCCGGCGTCGACGTGAACGCGTTCTTCGCCAGCAGCGACAACCCGAACCACCCGACGCTCATCCTGACGGGCGGAGAAAACGACAGCCTCACCCTCAAAGGCGGCAGCAACGCGATCTACACAGACGGCAACGTCGAGATCGGCATGACCGTGAAGTGTGAGCCTAACGGAGACATCTTCATGGACGGTATCCGCTGCAATACGCTGATCCTCGATGCAGACGCGCAGGTCCTGCTTGCGGTCAACGGCACCGGCGTCCAAACGCTGGGCGACCTGCGGCTGTTCGAAAACGCATTCCTCGACATCATGTCCAAACCCGTGTCGCCCTCCGTCGGACCGGCGGCCAAGAATATCGTCATGCTGCACGGGTCCCTTTATGCGGATGGTGCCGGCATCAGCATCGACGGCTACGGCGATCCCGAACGGTATCCTGAAGGCAAGTACCTTGCCATGATGAACGGCATCGGCATGGAAGGCGGAAACAGTACGATCAACCTGAAAGGCAGTTATCTGAACGTCTTCCTGCACGGAGGCGGCGACGGGGAACCGTTCGCCGTGAACTTCAACGGCATCATCGGCAATGAAGGCAGCTCTTCCCTCGTCATGGACGAGAGCAGTTCGATCCACGTCACGGTCGATGCGCCTAACGTACAGGGCTGCGCCGGCATCGTGTTGGGCGGCAAGTGCCTGATGGATGCCGAAAGCCGCGTCGAAGTGCTTGTCACCGGCGCCGGTGAATCGCACGGTATCGAGATCGGCGACGTTCTGGAGATGAAGGATTCCCAGATCAGATCCGAAGTCGTTTCCACGACTGATGAAAAGACCTACGGCGTCGTCTGCGGTTCCGCAGACATCGAAGGCGGATATTCCGGCCTGGCCATCGAATCCAAGGCATCGAACGGCCTCGCCTTCGCAGCGGATACCGGCGACCGTACGGAAGAAGAAGTTCCGTTCGAAGAGGATTACGAACCGGTGAAGGTCGTCCTGAAGGACGTATCCGTACAGACGCCTGAAGGCGCTGTGTTCAGCCCGTTCGCGGTACCCGGCTATGCCAGCTTTATCGTGGCGGAAGCCGTCTTCGATCCGGCAGACAAGTACGATCCTGCACAGGAAGTCGTGATCGGCACGGAAGCCGCGGCCTTCCCGTTCGAAGACGTCGCGGAAAGCGATTACTTCTACAAGGCCGTCGCATGGGCCTACAAGGAAGGCATCACCGGAGGCAAGACCGCAACGACGTTTGCTCCGGACGACACCTGCACGAGAGCACAGATGATGACGTTCCTGTGGGTCGCCAGCGGCAAGCCCGAACCCGAAAAGACCGGCAACCCGTTCAAGGACGTCGCGGAGAGCGCTTACTATTACAAGGCCGTGCTGTGGGCTGTGGAGAACGGCATCACGGCGGGCGTCGCACCCGATAAGTTCGGGCCGGACGATCCCGTGACCCGCGGTCAGGCCGTCACGTTCCTGTACGGCGCAGCCAGCAGACCGGAATTCGAACCCCTGCCGGAGCAGGCCTTCGAAGACGTTGCAGACGGTGCCTATTACGCGACTCCTGTCGCCTGGGCGGCTGCGGAAAGTATCACGAGCGGCACGTCCAAGACGACGTTCAGCCCGGGCGATCCGTGCAAGAGAGCGCAGATCGTCACCTACCTGTATCTGTACTTCACGGAATAGGATTTACGGAACAACAAAAGAGACCCGGATCTCCGGGTCTCTTTTCGTTTGTCTTCGTTTTATCTCGCGGCATCGATCGCGGCTTTCATGCGCGCGAAGCCGTCCTCGAGGATGCTTCTGGGCATGGCCAGATTCAGGCGGATCCAGCCTTCTGCGTTGCCGACGAACAGCGAATCGCCGCCCTCGAGCAGCACGCCCGCTTTGTTCGCGAAGAAGCTGCACAGGTCGTCTTCGCCGGGCAGCGCCTTGCCGAAGTTGACCCACGCCAGATATGTCGCGTCGGGGATCTCGAATTCGCATTCGGGGTAATTCGCGTCCATGAAGTCTTTCAGCAATTTAAAGTTGCCGTCCAGGTACTCGCGCAGCTGTTTCAGCCATTCGCCGCCCTGTCCGTAAGCCGCCTTGTGAGCTGCCAGCGACAGCGGATTCAGGTCGCCGACGGACTTGTCTCTGGCTTTGAAGCGCTCGCGCTCCTCATCGTCGCGGATGATGATGTGCGAATGCATCAGGCCGGCCATGTTGAAGGTCTTGCTCGCGCTCATACAGGTGACGAGCTTTTTGTAATCGGGCATCACCTTGGCCAGCGGAATATGCTTGCAGCCGGTGCGCAGCAGGTCGCAGTGGATCTCGTCGGAGATGACCCACAGATCGTTCTTCGCGATGATCTCGCCCATCCGCTTCAGCTCTTCTTCGGTCCAGATGCGGCCCGTCGGGTTGTGCGGATTGCACAGGATGACGAGCTTCATCTTCGGGTCCGCGCACTTCTTCTCGAAGTCGTCCCAGTCGACATCCCAGTGTCCGCCTGCAAACTTCAGCGGGCTGTGCACGAGTTCGATGTCGTTGTATTCGCAGGTGTGCAGGAAGAAGCCGTACGACGGGGTGAACGTGATCACCTTCTCGTCCTTGGCGACCAGGTCTTCCGCCAGCTGATACAGCGCCGGGATGACGCCTGCGGAATACGTCAGCTGCTCGGCCGGGAACGTCCAGCCGTAACGGTCTTCGCACCATTTCTGGAACGTCTTGACGTAGTCGGGATCGTAGACGAGCGTGTAGCCGAAGATCTCGCGGTCCACGCGGTCCTTGATGGCCTGACGGATCTCAGGAGCCACGGCGAATTCCATGTCCGCGACCCACATGCGCACGAACTCGTCGTCCGCGTAGGCAAACTTCCTCTCGGGTCCGCACTTGAAGATGTAGCCTCTCCAGCCTTCGACGTTCAGGCAGTTCGTGCCTTTACGGTCGATGATGCGGTCAAAATCGTATTTCATTGCTGCCTCCTAAACTGCTCTATTCACCGAAATCGTCGAACTTGATGAACTTCTTGCCCGAGGGCGGCGTATCGAACGCTTCCTGCCACTCTTCGACGGGCACTTCCATGGTGACGGCCTTCTCGGGCACGATCTTGCCGGACGCGAACAGGTCCATGGCCTTCTGCCAGGAACTCGGCTTCTGGCTGCGGGAGCCCAGGATGGAGATCTCGTTCTGCACGACCTTCTCCCACGGCATGGGGATGGAATCGCCGCGGAACAGGCCCATCTGGATGATGCGGCCGCCCTTGTGCAGCACGTCGAACGCCTTCGCGAACGCGGGTACCGCGCCAGAGCACTCGACTGCGACGTCCGCGCCGCCGTCCGTCATGCCCATGACGACTTCGATCAGGTCTTCCTTCATCTGGTCCACGCAGCGCTGCACGCCCATTTCCTTGGCGATCGCGAAGCGCGGCTCGTCGATGGTGAGGCCTGCCAGGATGACCGTTGCGCCGACCGCGACGGCGACCTGCGCGACCATCAGACCGATGGCGCCGGCGCCGAAGACCACGACGGTCTCGCCTTCCTGCACGTTGCCGATCTCCATGACGGAGTGCGTGGCGCAGGCCAGGGGTTCGGAGATCGCGGCGCTTCTTAAGCTCACGTTATCGGGCAGCTTCCAGACGCGGTCCGCTTGCATGGTCATGTATTCCTCGAACGCCCCGTCCTTGTTCGTGCCGATGCCGATGCGGTGGCCGCAGAGGTTGTACTCCTTTTTCTTGCAGTACCGGCAGGTGCCGCAGGGCTTGTAGGTGGATTCGCAGGTGACCCGGTCGCCGACCTTGAATTTGGTCACGCCTTCGCCGACTTCGGTGATGACGCCCGACAGCTCATGGCCGAGCACGACAGGGAACTTCGTGCGCGAATACTCGCCCTTGTAGGCGTGCAGATCCGTGCCGCAGATGCCTGCGTAGGCCACTTTGATGAGCACGTCGCCCGGTTCGCACTTGGGGATCTCGACTTCCTGCACTTCCATCGTGCCGGGAGCTACTAATTTTAATGCTTTCATGTGTATCTTTTCGCCGCACCGACCGGCGCGGCGTCCTTTCCAATACAATATTGTAGCATAAAAGGCCCCCGCAAGGATATAATAAAGACATGGGGACGGTTCTTTCGTCCTCATTCCGAAGCAAAAGGAGAACTCTTATGAGCATAACTGAAAATAAAACCCTTTCCGCGGCCGACAAAGGCCACGTGAACGAAGCGGGACCCGCGAAGGCTCCGCAATACGTACTTCTCCCCGGTGACCCCAACAGGGTCGTCTCCATGGCTGCCCAATGGGACGCTGATGCTGAAATCTGGACGCTGGCGCGCCAGCAGAAATGCGCTGCCGGCACCTACAAAGGCGCCGCGATCGGCGCCTTGTCGACCGGCATCGGCGGACCGTCTGCCGAAGTCGTACTTGAGGAGATTTTAGACAAAGGCGCGGACACCTTTATCCGTGTCGGTACGACCGGGACGATACGCGAAGACGTAGCAGTCGGCGACATTATCATCAACGACGCCCACATCCGCCTGGACGGCACGTCGAACCTGTACGTGCCTGAAGCCTTCCCCGCAGCGAACTCCTATGAGGTGACGATGGCGCTCGTGCAGGCCTGCGAAAACCTTGGCCTGCGCTATCACGTGGGCACAGGCTGCACCTGCGGCAGCTTCTTTACGGGTCAGTGCCGGCCGGCGTATAACGGCTTATATCCGTCGCATCTGGACAAGATGCTCGCGGATCTGAAAGCTGCCGGTGTGCTGAACTTCGAGATGGAAGGCGCCGCGCTGTCCACGCTGTGCAGGCTGTACGGCAAACGCTTCGGCATGTGCGCGGTCGTCGTGGCGCAGCGCTGCACCGGCGAGTGGAACGAAGACCCCGAGGCTGAAAAAGCCGCCTGCCTGGCAGGCGCCGAAGCCGTGCGCATCCTGACTGAATGGGATAAAGCCAAACAAAAAGCCGGAAAGCGGTACTACTTCCCGGGATTATAAAACAATTCAAAAGGCTGCCTGACAGGCAGCCTTTTTTATGCGCTAAACTCTTAGATCCTTGCGACCCCTGTCGCTCTGGCAGCGTCAGCTACAGCCTTCGCTACGGCCGGTCCGACTCTCTTATCGAACGCCGCCGGGATGATGTAGTCCGCGGACAGCTCTTCCGGAGAGACGAGGTCTGCCAGCGCCTTGGAAGCCGCCAGCTTCATCTCCTCGTTGATCTCGGAGGCTCTTACGTCGAACGTTCCGCGGAAGATGCCCGGGAACGCCAGCACGTTGTTGATCTGGTTCGGGTAGTCGCTGCGGCCCGTCGAAATGACCTTTGCGCCGGCTTCCTTCGCCTCGTCGGGGAAGATCTCCGGCGTCGGGTTCGCGCAGGCGAAGATGATGGCGTCCTTGTTCATCGTGCGGACCATGTCCTTCGTGAGGGTACCGGGTGCGGAAACGCCGATGAAAACGTCCGCGCCTTTGATAGCGTCCGCCAGCGTGCCCTTGATCATTTCGGGATTCGTCTTTTCCGCCATCTGGACCTTGACCGGGTTCATGCCCTTTTCGCGCCCCTTGTAGATCGCACCGCTGCGGTCGGTCATGATGACATTCTTCGCGCCTGCCGTGAGCAGCAATTTGACGATCGCGATGGCGGCAGCGCCTGCGCCGCTGGTCACGATCTTAACGTCTTCCAGCTTCTTGCCTACGACTTTCAACGCATTGCTCAGGCCGGCCAGCGTGATGACCGCTGTGCCGTGTTGGTCGTCGTGGAAGATGGGGATGTCGCACTTTGCCTTCAGCTTCTCTTCGATCTCAAAGCATCTCGGCGCCGCGATGTCCTCGAGGTTGATGCCCCCGAAGGATCCGGAGATCAGGTATACCGCATTGACGAACTCGTCGACGTCCTTGGTCTTGACGCACAGGGGAATGGCGTCCACGCCGCCGAAGGCTTTGAACAGCACGCATTTGCCTTCCATGACGGGCATGCCGGCTTCGGGGCCGATGTCGCCGAGGCCGAGCACCGCGCTGCCGTCGGTGATGACCGCGCACAGATTGTGGCGGAGGGTCAGATCGTAGCTCTTGTCGATGTCTTTTTGGATCTCCAGGCAGGGCTGCGCCACGCCGGGCGTGTAGGCCAGGGACAGGTCGTCCTTCGTCGCTACGGGTACTTTCGTGATGACTTCTATCTTTCCTTTCCACTGTTCGTGGAGCTTGAGGGATTCTTCTGCGTAATTCATCGGATTCTCCTTTTCGGTTCAATTTGTAACAGAACAAGTATATCACAAAACCTGGCAGTTCAACATTTTTTCGTTTTTGTTAGCACTCTCCCTTGACGAGTGCTAACGGAAGTGATATAACAATACTGGGGTTGGGAAACCAGCCCTGATAAATTGAAATCAAGGGGGAAAATATAGATGGAAATGAGAATGAATCCGCAGGACCAGGATAACCGCTCGCCGCTTGAAAAATACGGCCAGGACCTGGTCGCGCGGGCTAAAGAACAGAAGATGGATCCGGTAATCGGGCGTGACGAAGAGATCCGCAACGTCATTCGCATCCTGAGCAGAAAAACGAAAAACAACCCGGTACTGATCGGCGAACCTGGCGTCGGCAAGACCGCCATCGCAGAAGGCCTCGCCCAGCGCATCATGCGCGGCGACGTGCCCGAAGGGTTAAAGCAAA
>JAFYYP010000050.1 GCA_017557505.1 Bacillota bacterium
CGTCTTTCTGCTGAACTGCCAGTGGAAGCCCGAAGAACTGGAAGACAGACTTCCTGCAGACCTGAAGAAAGGCCTGGCTGAAAAGCACGCACAGTTCTACATCATCGACGCGATCGACCTGGCTGCGGAGATCGGCCTGGGAAACAGAACGAACTCCATCCTGCAGTCCGCATTCTTCAAGCTCATGGACATCATCCCCATGGAAGATGCGCTCGGCTACATGAAGGACGCCATCAAGAAGACCTACCTGAAGAAGGGTCTGGACGTTGTCGAAAAGAACTACAAGGCAGTCGACATGGGCGTCGACGGACTCGTCAAGATCGACGTTCCCGCCGCCTGGGCTGACCTCGAAGTCGTTCCCGCAGACAACAGCCACCTGCCCGCATTCGTACAGGACGTCGTGATCCCCGTCAACCGCCAGGAAGGCGACGATATCCCCGTCTCCATGTACGACAAGTTCAATATGCCGGACGGCACGTTCCCCTCTGCGCTCACCAAGTTCGAGAAGCGCGGCGTGGCGGTCAACGTACCCGAATGGGATGCCACAAAGTGCCTGCAGTGCAACCGCTGCGCACTCGTCTGCCCGCACGCTGCCATCAGACCGATCCTGCTCGACGAAGCAGAAATGGCCAAGAAGCCCGAAGCGTTCAAGACCGTTCAGGCAAAGGGCAAGGAGCTTGAAAAGTATCAGTACAGAATGCAGGTCTCCCAGTACGACTGCACCGGCTGCGGCAGCTGCGTCAACGTCTGCCCGGCCAACAAGATGGATCCGGCTCCGCTGAAGATGATGCCGTTCGATACGCAGAACGCGGAAGCGGCCAACTGGGAATTCGGCGTAGAAGAAGTCACCATCAAGAAGGACGCTGTTTCCAACAAGAACACGAAGTTCAGCCAGTTCGCACAGCCTCTGTTCGAGTTCTCCGGCGCCTGCGCAGGCTGCGGCGAGACCCCGTACATCAAGCTGGTGACCCAGCTGTTCGGCGATCACATGACCATCGGAAACGCATCCGGCTGCTCCACCGCTTACGGCGGATCGCCTCCGGGAGTTCCTTACGCCAAGAACAAGGAAGGCGAAGGTCCGGCATGGGCTATGTCCCTCTTCGAAGACGCGGCTGAATACTCCTTTGGCATGCTGCTCGGCTCCACGAAGGTGAACGAGACCATCAAGGGCTATGCGGAGAACTTCCGCGGCACTGAGGTCGAGCCCGCTCTGGACGCCTACCTCGCATCCCGCGACGACGACGCCAAGTCCAAGGAAGTCTCCAAGGCCTTCGCAGACGCGCTCGCAGCCTTCGAGCCCAAGAGCGACATCCAGAAGGAAGCCAAGGACTTCATCCTGGCCAACACCGACTACCTGCGCAAGAGAAGCTACTGGGCATTCGGCGGCGACGGCTGGGCATACGACATCGGCTACGGCGGTCTGGACCACGTCCTGGCCTCCGGCAAGAACATCAACTGCCTCGTCCTCGACACCGAAGTCTACTCCAACACCGGCGGCCAGTCCTCCAAGTCCACCGCGGCAGGCGCAGTCGCCAAGTTCGCGGCAGACGGCAAGAAGACCAAGAAGAAGGACCTCGGCATGATGGCCATCAGCTACGGTTACGTCTATGTGGCACAGGTCGCGATGGGCTATGACCCCGAGCAGACCCTGAAGGCCATCCGCGAAGCGGAAGAGTACGACGGACCGTCCCTGATCATCTGCTACTGCCCGTGCATCGAGCACGGTCCGAAGTGCGGCATGGGCAAGTCCCAGCTCGAAGAGAAGGCCGCGGTCGAAGCAGGCTACTGGCACTGCTATCGCTATGACCCGCGCCGCAAGGAGCAGGGCCTCAACCCGTTCCAGCTCGACAGCAAGGAACCGACCGGCGATCTGAAGACCTTCCTGCGCGGCGAGAACCGCTATGCGGGACTGGAGCTCACCTTCCCCGAGATCGCGAAGGAACTGTTCGAAAAGGCAGAACGCGACGCGAAGGAAAGACTCGACAGCTACAAGACGCTGGCTAACAGATAGTCTTAAGCGAAGAGTTAAAAAGCAACAACAAAAGACCGCAGCCCCGAAGGGCTGCGGTCTTTGATTATACGCTTTGCGCTATTTCATGTAGTTGGAGAAAATCGTGGCGATCTCGGCTCTCGTGGCCGTGCCCTGCGGGTCGGCCAGGTTGCCCGGTTTGCCGCCCATGATGCCTTCCTTCTTGGCCCACAGCAGCGCCTGTACCGCGTACTCGCTCACCTTGTCCGCATCCGCGAAGCTGAGCGTGCCGCTCTGCTCCGGAGCGCCTTCGAAGGCCCAGATGATGGTGGCCAGTTGTTCGCGGGTCACGGGGTCGTTGCCGTGGAAGTCTCCGTCGGGATAGCCCGCAACGATGCCCTTGTTCAGAGCCCAGGTGGCCGGAACGCCGAACCAGCCTTCGACCTTCACGTCTTCGACTTCAGGCTGTCCCGCGATGTTGTACAGGATCTGCACGATCTGGCCTCTCGTCGCGGTGCCCTGCGGGCTGAAGAGGTTCGTGGACGTACCGTTCATCAGGCCGCGCGCGGAGACGTCCTGCACGTAATCGAAGAACCAGTCGGTGGATTTTACGTCATCGTAATCGATCGCAGTGTAGCCGTTGATCTCGTCTTCGCTCAGAATGATACTGGCGAACAGCACGCCTGTGACCCCGCCTGGGGTTGCGCTGGCCGGGTGGGAGATACCGAACTTCTGTCCGTCTACGACGGTGTCGTTGCCGACGAGCAGGTACTTTTCGTTCTCGTAACCGGAGACCTTGCCGTCCTTGCCCTTGACGATCGGGTCGTCCCACGTGCAGTCAGTGCCGTACCACGTGCCGTCGATCTGGATGCGCATCCACATGTGCAGTTCGCTGTGAGATCCGATGCTCGCAACACCGGTATCCAGGATGACAGGAATGCCTAAACGGTCGCAGACGGTCTTGAAGCCTCTGGAGTAACCGTCGCACACCGGTCCGTTGATGCCGAAGTTGCCCGTCAGGGACTTCAGGGATCTGTGCGGCGTGTAGCCGATCGAGCTCAGATCTGCGCTTCTGTTGTATTCGTTGTTCATCGTGAACCACTTGTTGAGGTTCACGACCTTTTCTCTTGCAGAGGCACCGGCCGGGATCTGCGCGATGATCGCAGCCACCGCCGCGTCTCTCTGCTTGATGCCGTTTTCGATGGCGCCGGCTGCTGCGTAATCCGCAATACGCATCGTAAAGCCGCCGTCGTCGACGAGGGTCATGAAGATGAAGGACGTCTGGACGCCGCTGATCGTGACCGTCAGAACGCGCAGTTTGATGGAGCCGTTCAGCCAGAACACTTCAGGATGGTCGAGCTCGAAGGCGCGGAACGAAGCGATCGTGTCGCTCTTCAGCTTGGCCAGATCCGCGTCGAACGTCGGGTTATTGCTCTTCTGCAGCTTCGTGACGAATACGCCGTTGAACGTCTTGTTGGTCACGACGTCGCCGGTCTTCAGGTTCGGGTAGTCGACATTCATGTCACCCGTACCGACGCCGACCGCGAAGAAGTTGGAATTGCCGAACGTGCTCTGGTCGACTTTGCCGTCGCCGTTGGCGGTGTAAATGGGTTCGTTATCCTGGCAGACCAGGACTTCGTTTACGTCATACGGTCCGAAATCGGGGTTTTCTTCCGGGAGCACCCAGGCGTCGTCGGAGGCCAGGAAGCTGGTGATCTCATGACCGCTTCCGCCGCCGGGCAGTCTGGAGTAATTGTCTTCGTAGGAGGACAGGTTTCCGGTCGGATCCGTGATCGTGATCTTGTCATTTACGACGACCGGCGAATAGATCGCCGGGACGGAGTTCTCGGACAGGACTTTATAGAAGTCCGCGAGGTCCTCCGACAGTTCGGCGCGTTCGCCCCAGGTCCAGTGCTCTTCGTCTGCGGTGAAGGATCCGATGCCGTCATCCTGTTTGGTGAAGTCATAGGAGAGGCTTTCGTCTTCGGTGGCATCTCCGCCGCCGCCACCGCCGCCACCTCCACCACCTCCGGTAACGGTAAGCTTGCCCTGTGTTTCTGCTAAAATAACGCCGGTAGCGTAATTGTACATCAAGGAGGCTGGGTCAAACTCGACGGAATCGATCTCGAATCTGTATTCTCCTGCAGCAGCGGTGTCGAGGGGATCGATCCAAATGACGTTTACCTTGAGGTTTTCCTCATCATCCCACTTAAACTCGCCGCTGGTTACAGTGTAGAGGGTGGGGAGAGTAGAACTTGCTGTCATGGTTGCATCAGCTTTAGCATCGAGCGTGATGCCGGGAGCCTGATTAATAGTGAGCTCATCGGTGGCATAGGTTACATAATAGGCGCCTTGTTCAGCATCACCAATCGGTTCCAGTACATAAGAACCCTCGTTTTCGCCTGCAGTTCTGGTAAACGTATATTCGACTGCAACATTGGGAGTGACCGTTGCCGTAAATTCAGGGTCAGCCTCACCGTAGGTCTTTTCAGCATTATTTGCTTGTACGGTTACGATCGTTGCCGTCGTAATGACAAGATACCCGTCCTCTTCGATTTCAAAAGCGACGTCAAAGTTGTCGTTCGTGTTATGGAAGTCAGTGGCACTCAGATTCATATAGTAAGTGTCTGTCCCTGTGCCGGTACCGGTCTGCGTGATGGTTGCTGTTCCTGTAAAGTTGAAATCAGCCAAGTTATAAATAACGCTAGTGGTATAGGATGTGTAATTTGCAACGGTATGTGCGGCACCATCATAAGGAACCACTTCATGATTACCTGTAATGTATACTGTGGCCTCTGCCTTGGTAAGACCGATCGTTAAGCCGGTCACGGGATCACTGTTGTCGTGCACTGCATCGCCGACGATGATATAACCACCGTGATCTTCGATCAAACCGGTTGGGCTGACATCCGTCACATCCGTATAGGTGGCGAGCGTTTTCGTCCAGGCTGCGACGGTCGTATCATCTTCTGTGACCCACAGCGTACCGTCTGCAGACGTGCCGCTGAACAAAGCCTGTGCGGTGCCGGTATAAGGCCGGGGATCTGCATTGATGGCAGAGGCGTCAGCTTTTTCAAAAGAAGACTTCAGCACAATAGTAGAAGCTTCTTCTGTGCTCTCATCCGGATAAACGTTATTCATGGTAAGATATGCCTGGCTGCCGTCTCCGGGACCCTCTGCAAGAAAATGGTCCGCCATGATTCCGCTATTCAGGGCAGTTGCCAGCCAATCTGCATCTTTGTT
This sequence comes from Bacillota bacterium, assembly GCA_017557505.1. Lineage (GTDB taxonomy): Bacteria > Bacillota > Clostridia > Peptostreptococcales > Anaerovoracaceae > RUG11894. The sequence goes on from JAFYYP010000050.1 coordinate 5,213, forward strand.
CCCGAAGGTCTTGGTGGGGTCCTCGAGTATGATTTTGGAACTGCCATCAAAGGCAAATGGTGTCGTCGTGGCATCACTGTCATAACCCACACTGAATGTTCCCTCAACGGTCATTGTGGATTGTGTGAGCTGTATTGCATTGTCGTTTTGCCATGTAATAGCGCCACAGGTCAAGGTTGAACTGTCCACTTCCAGCGTTCCTTCGCCGCCGTCCATCTCAAGGTCGTTGATCGTGAGCGTGGAGTTCGTTATGGTAAGCGAAGGGTTGGTGGAGTTCATGTTGAGCGCATCGATCGTACCGGAAACGTGATTCAACGTTACCGATGGAGAATTGCCAGGCATTTGGATATCGTTATTGTTAAGCGTAACCCCGTTTTGGAAAATCAGTTCAGCGTTATCGCCGGCTTGGAAATCTGCATTGAGAGTTCCTGCACCATTGATCGTGAGCGACCCGTTAAACGTGACCGTGTCTAACGTAAGGGTATTGCCGTTCAGATTAATCGTTAGATCTGCATCCCCTATATTAATGGGATTAGCGTAGGATAGGCCATCAGCGCCAATAGTCATCGTATATGAATCTGCGACCCATGCATCCGTAGCAACATCCTCAAGGTCTGCTGCAAGGTCAGCATTCGTTGTGGTAGGCTCAAAGCTCATAGGGTCGGCAAACGTCACCGCCGGCATATACGCCAGGCACAGCGCCAGCACTAATACGATCGATAAACAACGTTTCCACATACTAGGACCTCCATTTCAGCAGACTATGAGGGGAAAGTCATTTTTATACAATAATACAGAATAATTATAACAGAAAGAAAATGGAAATGGAAATAATAAAAAAACAGGGCCGCCGCTGTGAAAGTGGCGGCCCTGTGTGAACGAGCGTTAATACCCGATCGCGTCGAGAATATTGCTGATGAAGACTGCTGCCTGTGCGCGGGTCACGAGGTCACCGGGACGGAACGTGCCGTCCGGGAAACCGCCGACGATGTCGGCCTTGGCGAGCTTCGTGATCTCGGCCTTGTACGGCTCGTCCGCGATGTCGCTCAGGGAAACGCTCTTCTTGTTCTTGTAAGAGCTGGACTTCAGGCAGTTCGCGAAGTAGTAGGACATCTCTGCGCGGGTCACGGGCACGTCGAGCTTGTCGTCGAAACGGTCGTCGATGATGCCCTCCTGCTTGCAGTAGTCGCGGAAACTGGCTGCCCAGTGGTCACCGGGCACGCTGTAAGCCTTGAAATCATCTTTTTTCTGTCTGCTATGCAGGTTGGCGACCATGACCATGATCTGGCCGTGCTTCAGCTGGCCGTCCGGCAGGTTAGGCACATAGGTCGTCTTCGTCATTCCGGTAACGATCCCGGCAGTGTACGCGGCTTTCACCTGGTCGTAGAACCAGTCGCTCAGACGCACGTCGGTGAACGGCATCACGAGGTAGCCGTCGATAGCTTCCGGATTGACCGTCAGTCCTGCGAACAGCACGCCCGTCGTGCCGCCGGCTGTGTCGTTGACCGGGTGGGAAATGCCGAACTTCGCGCCGTTGATGACGGTATCCTTGCCGACCAGCAGGAAGTTCTCGTTCTCGTAGCCGGAAACGACGCCGTTTTTGCCCTTGACGATGGGGTCGTCCCAGGTGCAGTCGAACCCGTACCAGACGTTGTCGATCTTGATGCGGTTCCACATATGGTATTCGCTGTGGCTGCCGCTGCTGGCCATGCCGGTGTCGAGGATGGCCGGGATGCCCAGTTTATCGCAGATCACTTTGACCGCGCGGGAATAGCCGTCGCACACCGGGCCGTTCGTGCCCGAATTGCCCACGAGCGCTTTCAGGGAGCGGTGCGGGGTGTAGCCGATCTTGGAGAGATCGGCGCTCCTGTTGTATTCGTTGTGGAGCGTGAACCACTTGTTCAGATTCGCGATCACCTGGCGGGGCTTGGCGCCTTCCGGGATCTGCGCGAGAATCGTTTCGACCGCTTTGTCTCTTTGCTGGATGGCCGTTTCGATGGCGCCCGCCGCAGCATATTCCGTGATGCGCATCGTGAATCCGCTGTCGTCCACGAGGGTCATGAAGAGGTAGGATGTCTGCACGCCGCTGAGCGTAACCGTCAGCACGCGCAGTTTGACGGAGCCGTTCAGCCAGAACACTTCGGGATGGTCGAGTTCGAACGCGCGGAACGACGCGATGCAGTCGCTCTTCAGTTTGGCCAGATCCGCGTCGAACGTCGTATTGCCGGTCTTCTGCAGTTTCGTGATGTAGACGCCGTTGAACTTCGTGTTGCTGACCACGTCGCCGGTCTTCAGGTTCGGATAGTCGATCTTCGTGTCGCCGGTGCCGATGCCCACGATGAAGAAGTCGGATTTGCCGAACGTGCTTTCGTCGACCTGTCCGTCGCCGTTTGCATAGTACGTGGGTTCGTGATCCTCGCATTCCAGCGCTTCGACGACTGCGTAGACCGTGCCGGTCGGATCGACCGCGGGCAGTTCCCAGGTGTCGTCTTCTGCGAGGAACTCGTTTTCATCCGAATTGTTTACGAGGACGGTGTACAGCTTCGCTACGTCGATGGGCAGGTTCGCCCGCTCGCCCCAGGTCCAGGCGTTGGCTCTGCTTCTGCCGGAACCGACGCCTGTTTCCGGCTGTTCGAAATCGTAGGAGAAGTTCTCCTCCTCGATGGTGAACGTACCGTTTTCGTAAGAGACGTAGTAGTTGCCCTGTTCGGTATCGCCGGCCGGGACGATGGCGTAGGTACCGATGTCTTCGCCGGACTCTCTGACGAGGGTGTAGTCGAGGGTGTCGGAACCGTAGACGCCGGTGACCGTTGCGGTCAGCGTGGGATCGTCTTCGCCGACGGTCTTGCTGATATCGTCCGCCTTGACGACCGCGTTGCCTTTGCCGATCTCCACCATGATGGGCGTGGGTTCTTCATAATCGAAGTGGGTTTCGTCGCCCTTGACCCGCCAGAGGATCTCATAGGTGCCGACGTTGGTTGCCGTGGGAATGGTGTTGCTCCACTCTGCTGCGGAACTCATCAGCTTATACTGCATGGTACCGTCGTTCGTGGAGCCTGCGTTCAGCAGCGCCTGCGCGGAGCCTTTGTAGGTAAGGCCTTCCTTTGCGGTAGGTTCTGTGGTAACACTCGCGATCTGATCGGCTACGTAGAGGGGAACCTCCAGCGTAGCGCCGTAGGCGCCGATGTTTTTCAGCCAGGAAGTTGCGTTATCCCCGTTATATGTGGCCGTAAGATTGTCCGGATCCAGCACGTCTCCCTCCACGGAGATGGGAATGATCAGCTTGTAGCTGCTGGAAGAACTCCAGGTCAGCGAGCTGAAGTCCGCGTCGGACTGATAATGCTCTGTCCCGTCGATCTCCAGCGACCAGCCGTCGAACATATAGCCGCCGGATCCGTTGCCGGAGATATTGATCGCCGAAGAGTTGACGCTGTTCGAGATCAGATAGCCTTCTGTATTCTTCTGATCCGGGCCGTAGACCGTGAGCTGCGTGACCGTATCCGCATACGCCGTGACAGGCACGTACGCCAGGCACAGGGCCAGGACCAGAACGATAGATAATAAACGTTTATGCATGTTTGGACCTCCGTTTGAAAAGAGCTATGGAAGCGCAAAAACTTACAATTATACAAATACAGTATAACAGATTATTCGCGGATAGGCGAAAAAAGAAACACCGGAGAGTATTTCTCCGGTGTTTTTATGCAAGTTTTGTCCGTTATTTCTTGTTGACCGTCAGCTTGCCGTCCTCGAGGTCCACGACGAGCGTGTCGCCCATGGACAGCTGGCTGGACAGGATGGTGCGTGCGATGATCGTCTCGACGCTGCTCTGCACGAAGCGCTTCATCGGACGCGCGCCGTACAGCGGATCGAAGCTGCTGTCCGCGATGAACTTGCGGGCAGGATACGTGACTTCGAGTTCCAGACCGCGCTCCTTTAACCGTTTTTCGAGGTCCTTCAGCTGCAGATCGAGGATCCTGCAGATATTCTCCTTGGTCAGCGGCTTGTAGAAGACGATCTCGTCCAGACGGTTCAGGAACTCGGGGCGGAACGCGCTGCGGAGCAGTCCCGTGACCGCGTCGCGCGCTTCCTGAGAGATGCTGCCGTCCGGCCCGATGCCTTCGAGCAGATACTGCGATCCGATGTTGCTCGTCAGGATGATGATCGTGTTCTTGAAGTCCACGGTGCGGCCCTGCGAGTCGGTGATCCGCCCGTCGTCGAGCACCTGCAGCAGGATGTTGAACACGTCCGGATGCGCCTTTTCGA
>JAFYYP010000051.1 GCA_017557505.1 Bacillota bacterium
AAACTGGCTGCGCTGGATGATACCTGGACGTACGGGTTCGTGCTCAGAGCCAAGGGCATCGTGCAGGACAAGACGGAAGGCTGGATCCACTTCGACTATACCCCGGGCGAGATCAACGTCCGTAAGGGACCCGCGGCAGCCACAGGCATGCTGTGCGTCATCGGCGCCCAGATGAAGGAAGACGAAGTCAAACAGCTGTTCGGAGTAGCGTAATATGGCGAGGGAAATGCCCGTCTACCTGTTCACCGGTTTTCTGGAAGCAGGAAAGACCAAATTCATACAGGACACGCTGGAAGACCCGAATTTCAACGCGGGTGAAAAGACGCTCGTCATCCAGTGCGAAGAAGGTCTCGAAGAGTTCCGCCACGAACGGTTCTGGGAAGACAATGTCGTGGTCGAAGCGCTGGACGACCCGGATCAGATCGAGAACGCGTTCCTCAAGTCGCTCGAGAAGAAGCACAAGCCAGAGCGCGTCATGATCGAATACAACGGCATGTGGATGCTGGACAAGCTGTTCCAGGAGATGCCCGAGAACTGGATCATCTATCAGGAATACAGCTTCTACGACGCGAATACGTTCCTGGCGTACAACCAGAACATGCGCCAGCTCGTGTACGACAAGCTGAAGAGCGCGGATGTCGTCGTGTTCAACCGCTACCGCGAGGGCATGGACCGCATGCCGCTGCACAAAGTCGTGCGCGGCGTGTCGAGGCGGCCGGACATCTTCTACGAGCTGCCCTCCGGGGACGCCATCGTGGACGACATCGAAGACCCGCTGCCGTTCGACGTCAACGCGCCTGTCATCGAGATCAAGGACGAGGACTACGCGCTGTGGTACCGCGACCTGTCGGAGAACATGCCCAATTACGAAGGCAAGACCGTGAGGGTCAAGGGCATCACCGGGGCGTCCGGCGTGCTCGAAGGAAGCGATTTCATCTTCGGCAGGCAGGTCATGACCTGCTGCGTCGAGGACATCCAGATGGCCGGGCTCGTGTGCGAATGGCACGGGGTCAAGCCCGCGAAGCGTTCGTGGGTCATTGTGACCGCGAAGATCCGCATCGGCAAGAGCAAGGCCTACGGCAGCAAGACCGGGCCCATCCTGGTCGTCAGCAAGGTCGAGGGAGCGGAACCTCCTGAGCAGGAAGTGGCAACGTTTTATTAGTTTTTATAAATCAAGTCAAGAAAGGCGGAATACTACAATGATGAAGGAATTTAAGGAATTCATTTCCCGCGGCAACGTCATGGACATGGCGGTCGGCATTATCATCGGCGGCGCGTTCACCGCGATCGTCAGCTCCCTGGTCGCTGATATCATCACCCCGATCATCGGCATGCTCCTCGGCGGCGTCAACTTCAGCGAACTGGCGATCACCGTCGGCAGCGCGCAGCTTACCTACGGCAACTTCATCCAGGCGATCATCAACTTCCTGATCATCGCATGGGTCGTCTTCATGATGGTCAAGGCCATGAACAAGATGAAGAAAAAGGAAGAGGAGAAACCCGCGGAACCCGAAGCGCCCGCAGAACCCCCCGAGGATATCCTTCTGCTGCGTGAGATCCGCGACAGCCTGAAGAAATAGCAGGAAACCCCGGTAAGAGGAAGACAGCATGGCAAACTTTACGGAAGCACAGAAGCAGAGGGCGATACAGAGTATCGAGCAGTTTTTCAGAGACCGCGGGAACGAGCTCATCAACCCCATCGTGCTCGACGATGACGGCAACGAGATCGCCGGCGCTGAAAATATCTTCGAGGCCCTGAGCAACGGCGGCCGCGTGCGCATCCCCGGCGCGGAGAACGAAGTGCCGGACATCCTGCGCATGAACAACAACGGCAGGGTTTACGCGATCGACGCGGCGCAGCAGGCCGAGATGGTACGGCGGATCGGGGAGAGCTATCAAAGATATGGGCTTGAAGGCGAGCCCGCAGGCATCGACGAGCAGGGCAATCCTGTCACCGGCGCGGACAAGATCGCGGAAGCGCTGACCCAGGGCAAGGAGATCCGCTTTGCGGATACAGAGCAGCCAGGCTCTTATCACACGATGCAGATCAATGGCGAAGGCGGCGTCGATCTGGGTTGGCGCGCATCGCAGAACTTTGCCCAGGTCGTGCCGGAAGGCCAGGAGAACATCAATGCGCCTCAAAAGCCGGAGTATATGACCCGTCCGGACGAGGAAGAGGTGCTCGAGCAGAAAGAAGCCGTCATGATCCCGGCCGATCTGCGTTCCCATATCCTGTACAAGTACGCCAAAAACGGCAAGGTGCAGGGACTCGACTGGTCCCGCGACCCGCTCGAAAGCACGGATGCCGTTCTGGAAGAACTCAGCAAGGGCGACGCTGTCTTCCTGCAGGAAGGCGAAGAGGGCAAGTACCGCATGCTGGTCTACCCGGACGGCGATCTTCACGTGTCCTCCGAACTGTTCGCAGAGCCCAAACTCGTGGATATAGACCAGACGGACCGCGTCGATCTGGAGAAATCCGCATTCCTGCACAACAACCGGATCGAGGAGGCGGAGGACGCTCAGGGCAACGTCTATAAGGGTCACGACGAGATTCTGGCGAAGCTGAACGAACCGGACGCAAAACTTTTCCTGTACGACGATAAACGCGTCAATGTCATAGCTGCACAGAACCGTGACGGCGATCTGCATACGGCGGGCAAAGCCATGCCGGATCTCTTCCATCCGGATTATTACGTCCATCATCAGGGATTCCTTCCGGATCAGGGCGACAACATCCTCGGATTTAAGAAGGATGATATCGACTATGCCGTCGACAAGGATGGCAGACGGTATGAAACGCCCGAAGCACTTACCGTTGCCCTGTACGGAACGGATAAGACGCTTTCGGTCTACCTGAAGGGGAAAGAACAGCCTTACGAGGTCACCAAGAAGAACAACCGCTTCTATACGAAGAAGCATCTGGACGAGATCGAGGTCAGATCCGTCGAAAAGACCGGCGTCGAAAAGGCGAAAGAATTTCTGACAAGCCATTGGACGCTGCCCGGAGAAGGGGAAAACAAAGACGTCTATTTCCCCGAAGAAGCAAAGCAGTTCGGGAACGAATTCGCCCTTGCCGTAGACGCGGACGGCAACGTCTACCGCGATATGGATTCTGCCGCGGAGTTCCTTGCCAGCAAGGACGGGAACCGCCTGTTCGTCTTCGACAAAGCGGGCAATCTGCCCTATGCCGTCCAGTACAAAGACGGCAGCATGCTGATCTCCAACGACTATATCAGTTCGCAGAACCGCCTGCGGGAGAGCGACGAGTATCAGCCGAAGAAGTCCCTGGACGTGGACGACATCATCAAGCGAGCCGACTACTCCAAGGTGAGCGTGGCCAAAGACGACGTCTCCGACTGGCAGAAGATGAAGAAGTTCTACGAAAAGAACATTCATGCCATCGAATTCGTCAAGAGCCAGGGCAAACCCAATAAGCCGAAAGAACCCAAGAAACCCAGCCTGGGCTTCTGGAATACGCTCGCTTACTGGGGCAAGCTCATCATCACGTTCGGTCAGGGCGATACGAAGGCGCACAGAGAATACCTCGAGGAACTGGAGGCCTTCCCCCACCTTCAGGCAGGCTATCCCAAGCGCCTGGCGGAGTTCGAGGAAAAGGACAAGAAGTGGAAAGAATATGAGGCGAACGGCGAGGCGAAACTGGCGGAATACAGAGAAGGTCTGGAGAAGGCGAAGCAGAAGCTCGACGGGGCTTCGGCGAAGCTGAATGATGCCAGAGACGTTTTCAACGACCAGCTGAAAGACAACGACGTCATGGACGTGAACACGTACCGCGACAAGCTGGAAGTCAAGCTCGAAGGCGTGGCCGATCTGCAGAAACAGGGAAAGATCACCAGGCAGAACATCTTCGCCAACACCTGGATGAAGGAGACCGCCTGCGACGGCAAGAAAGCTTCGGACCCCGAAGCCAAAAAGGCACTGCTCGAATACGTCGCGTCCCGCACGGTGGAAGAGCAGATCCTGGGAGACCGGGTCAGCGGCAGACTCGTGAACGCGAACGTGGAAGACCGCCGCGTCGGCGAACTGAACAACGGCAAGGCATACGCCGCGCTGGAGAAAGACCCGGACGTGAACGAAATGCTGGACAATATGGGTGACGACAAGATCAATCCCGGCATGTTCTACAACGATCTGACGAAGAAACTTGCGACAAGAAGTTACGAGAAGAAGGGCTACAAAGCCGTCTATGAAGAAAACGTCAAGTCGATGGTCGATCTGTTCGGCAAGAAAAAGGTGGACGAATCCTGCCTCGACGACCTGATCCGTCTGAACCGCCTGCAGAAATACCAGAAGAGGGACGAAGGCTACGCGCTTCCCTACGACGAAAAGACCGCGAATGCGCAGCATAAGATCGCCCGCGACAACATCCGCCAGATCTATCGCGACCCGATCACCGAGCAGGACAGAGATCTGTTCCGCCCGGCGGTCCAGGCATTGAAGGACGAGAACAAGGGCCCGATGAAGCTCGATGACATGCTGACGGCTGTCCATGAAAAGCGTCATCAGCTCCAGGAGCAGGCAGAGGCGCAGGAAGCACAGGCAGGCGGTCCGCAGCCGCAGGCGTAAAAGGGACACGCCCTGAACGGATGGAAAAAGACGAAAAACTCCTGCTGGCGCTGGCCGAAGACAAGGCCCGCCAGCGGGACAACAAGAATATCCTGACCCATACGGGTTTTCTGTCTATGGCAGAGCAGGTACTGCTGGAGCGAACACATCCGGCAGGCCTGTTTTTCGGCGGGCATGACGACGCGGAGCGCCGCATGCTCGTTTTTTTGCCTGATTGGCTTGACGAAGTGCCGGAAGACGGACCCGTCTGTGTCGTACGGGCAACGCTCCCGAAAGGCTCCCCGAAGCTGACCCACAGAGACTATCTCGGCTCTCTGCTGGCACTGGGCATCGACCGCTCCGTGCTGGGGGACATCCTCGTACACGAAGACGGCGCGGATCTCCTCGCCTCTGCGGATATGGCGGATTATCTCGTGCAGCACTATGTGCAGGCGGGAAGGGCCTCCGTTTCGTGCGAAAAACTGCCGCTTTCGCAGCTGAAGCAGGCAGTCTACGAGATCAAAGAGGTGCGCGATACTGTCGCTTCGCTTCGCCTGGACAGCGTAGCTGCCAGCATGTTCTCCCTGTCCCGCGGAAAAGCGCAGGAGGCGATCATGCAGGGATTGGTCGCGGTCAACAACCGGCAGGTCTTAAAGCCCGACCACTTCCTCGAAGAGGGCGACAAGGTGAGCCTGCGCGGCAAAGGCAAGGCGGTCCTGACGCAGGTCGGCGGGAAAAGCCGCAAAGACAGGGACTGCATCGTGTTTCAACGGTACTGCTAGACAGGGAAGTATGGTATACTCTACGTACCACAGATAATCATTTCTCTGAATCTATGAAAGGACGGTCTCTTATGAAGAAGCCCCTCATCGCAATTTCCGTGAACTATCAGGAAGACGACGTCGTCGCCCGCGCCACAGGCTTCGGCACGCCCGCTCAGACTATGGATTATGTGGCGATCGATTACAGCCGCGCCATCGAACGCAACGGCGGCATTCCTCTCTGGATCCCTACCATGCTGGAACACAAGAACGTAGCCGCGCTGCTGGATCAGTGCGACGGCGTGCTGCTTTCCGGCGGTCACGACGTGGACCCGATGCGTTACGGCGAATTCAACAAGTACAGCGGTCTGATCTCTCCCAAGAGAGACGACCAGGACCTGTTTATCGCAGAATACGCGCTGAAAAAGGGCATGAACGTGCTCGGCATCTGCCGCGGATCGCAGATCCTGAACGTAGCCTGCGGCGGCACACTGTACCAGGACGTGGAGAAGGCGGGTTTCCGCAGACACTCCGACAGCAGCTATCCGCGCAACTACGGCTGGCATGAAGTGAAGATCGAAGAAGGTTCTTTGCTGGCTAAGATTTTCGGCAAGACGGACCTCTGGATCAACTCCTATCATCATCAGGCCGTGAAGGACCCCGGCAAGAAGGTCAAGGTGATTGCGAAGGCCCCGGATGACGGCACGATCGAAGGCTTCCAGATCGACGGGAAGTCGAAGTTCGCGCTCGGCGTGCAGTGGCATCCCGAAATGATGTACGACAACGAAGACATGAAGAAGATCTTCAAAGCGTTCGTCGACGCCTGCAAGTAGCACAGATGGAAAACAAAAGCCCGGAGCAGCTGCTCCGGGCTTTTGTGTTATATCCATGCGGCATCATCCGTGGTATACTGTCCGTACTATGGTCGTATATGCAATCAACATCCTCGTCGCCGTTTTCCTTGCGATCGGCGCCGCGGATTACATCCTGAATAACAGGTTCGGGCTCGCCTCGGAATTCGAGCGGGGTTTCGGCTGCGCGGGTAAGCTGTTCATCACGATGGGCGGCTTTATCGCGCTGGCGCCTATTATCGCGCGCGTGTTAGCTCCGGCCGTCAGCCCGTTCTTCCGCAGCATCGGCGCGGATCCGTCGCTGTTTGCTGCCGTCTTTTCCGCGTTCGATGCGGGCGGTCTGCCTCTGGCGCTGCAGCTGGCCGATGACCCCGCCATGGCTTATTTCAACGCTTCGGTCACGGGCTCGATGCTGGGCGTCGCCATACTCTGCACGATCCCGCTGGGTATCGCATATACAAAGCCCGAAGAGCGCGCGCCCATGATCTACGGACTGATCTGCGGGCTGATCACGATCCCTGCCGGCTGTCTGGCGGGCGGGCTTGCAGGCGCCTATCCGATGTCCGGCGTATTAAAAAACACCTTGCCGGTGCTCGTTCTGTCTGTCATCCTGTCGCTGCTTCTGCTGTTCGCGAAGGATCTGATCGTAAAGATCCTGACCGTGTTCGGCAAGATCATCCTCGGGATCGGTGTGTTCGGGATCACCGTCAGCGGCATCCAGTCGCTTCTGGGGGTCACGGTCCTGGATGGCCTGAGCAGTCTGCAGGAGATCTGCTACACCATCGGAAACATCTGCATCTTTATCGCCGGGGCGTTTCCCATGCTGGCAGCCCTGAAGCGGGCGCTGTGCGGACCGTTGACCCGGGCAGGACGGAAACTGGGTATCAGCGAACTGTCGTGCGGCGGTTTTCTGACGACGCTGGCAAGTTCTCTGCCGGTGCTGGCGGATCTGCCGGCCATGGACCCGAAGGGACGCATGCTGAACGTCGCGTTCGCAACGTCCGCCTGCTTCGTGTTCGGCGACCATCTGGCTTATGCCGCTGTGGCTGCGCCGCAAGTGTCGTTCTCGCTGATCGTATCGAAACTCGCCGCCGGCATTGCAGGATTGCTCCTGGCGATACTCCTTGCGCCCAAGCTGCTGAAATAGCGCGTTTTACGGTTCGAGTCCCACGAGGTCTCCGAGCTTGTATCCGCCGCGCTCCTGGTTTTCGAGCACTTCGGCGATCTCGTCGAGCACCTTTCTCACTTCGTGTTCCAATTCTCTGGCTGACATTCTCTGCACGCCCATGCGCAGTGCGGTCAGCTGGATGAGTCCGTCTGACGTCGCCACGCGCACGCGGTAGTTCTTACCGATCTCGTGCACGAGGCTTTCGATGTAATTGTCGGCGCTCTCGTTCTCCTTCGTGTAGACGATATGGATGCCGCCGGTCTCTTCCTTAGAGCCGGGGTTGCCCTTCACCTTGTACCCGTCGAAGACGAGTACGAGCTCTCCGCCGCGATAGCCGTGATAGTTCACGAGCATCTGCGTCAGGCGTTCGCGCGCGCCAGCAAAGCTGCTCTTCGCCAGTTCCTTCAGTTCGTCCCAGGCAAAGATGACGTTGTAGCCGTCCACGATCAGGTAGTCCTTCAGGACCTCGCGGCGCTTTGCGTCCTTTGCGGCTTTTTCTCCGCGGGTCACGGCGCTGTAGACAGGGCGTTTGATCGGCCCGAATTCGCGCGCCATGATCTCTTCCAAAGCCCGCTCGTCCAGATCGAGGCTCTTCCCGGTGCGCACCTTCGGCGAAGACTCCTCCACGACTTCGCCGTCCAGCACGCGCAGGCCGCTGTCGACGTGCATGAAGTCCTTGACCTTGTCCCATTTGACGTTGACCCCTGCACCGTGCGAACAGAACACGGAATCCGCGGGATTGTCCGCGTCGCGCGTCGCGTCGTATCCGACCTCCTCGACTACTTTCGCAGTGTTGTGGCAGGGGAAATAGCCCTCGAAGCGGCAGGTGAGCCGCCCGCGGCCTTTCGTATATGACATCAGTTCCTTCTGGTAATCCTGCATTTCGGAAACAGGCGCTGTGCCGGTCAGCAGCAGGCTGTCCACGCAGTCGGATGGTCCTTCGAACTCCGCGTGCATGGCCTTGATATCGCCGATGGCGCGTCCGATGCATTCGGGCGGAACCTCCAGACGGAAACGGTACCAGGGCTCGAGCAGTACGTTTTTCGCCTGCATCAGTCCCTGTCGTACGGCCCGGTACGTCGCCTGGCGGAAGTCGCCGCCTTCCGTGTGCTTCAAGTGCGCGCGGCCAGCGACGACAGAGATCTTCATGTCCGTGATAGGCGACCCCGTCAGCACGCCCAAGTGCGTCTTTTCCGCGAGGTTCGTCAGGATGAGCCGCTGCCAGTTCAGGTCGAGGTCGTCGACGTGGCACAGCGATTCCAGAAGGATGCCAGAACCTTCCGGCAGGGGTTCCATCAGCAGGTGTACCTCCGCGTAATGACGCAGCGGTTCGAAATGTCCGACGCCTTCGACCGGTTCTTCGATCGTTTCTTTATACAAAATGCGGCCGGAGTCGATGGAAACGCTCATGCCGAAGCGGTCTTCGATGATCTGCTCCAGCACTTCGATCTGCACTTCGCCCATCAGCTGAGCCTGGATCTCCTGCAGCCGCGGTTCCCAGACGATGCGCAGCATCGGGTCCTCCTCGGCCAGCTGTGACAGCTTCTGCAGCGCCGTGTGCGCGTCCGTGCCGTCTGTCGGCGAGATCCTATAGGAAAGAACGGGTTCGAGCAGGGGCTTTCGAGCTTCTTTTTCCTTGCCGATCGCCTGACCCGCATAGGTATCCGCAGGCCCGCACAGTGCGACGACCTGTCCCGGTTCTACGGCGTCCACAGTCTCGTATTTCGTTCCGTTATACACGCGGATCTGACTGATTTTTTCGCCTTCCAGCTCGGCGCGAACCTTCAGCCGGCCGCCGGTCAATCGCAGCCAGGTCAGCCGCTGTCCGTCATCCGCGCGCGTGATCTTGAAGATGCGCCCGCGCGTATCGTCCGGCCACTGTTTTTCTTCGATGCAATCCGCCATGCCGTCCAGAAAATCCCGCACGCCTTCGAGCTTCAGCGCCGTACCGAACCAGCAGGGGAAGATCTTTCTTTCCCGCACCAGCCGGCGGACGGTCTGCTGCGGGAGTTTTCCATCTGCCAGATATTCTTCCAGCGCGGCTTCGTCCGTCAGCGCCATGGATTCCGCGGCGTCCGCGGCCTGCATGTCGATGCAGTGCGCAGACAGTTTGCCCTGCAGCAGCTGCAGGATCTCCGCCCTTGCTTCGGGCCCGCGGGAAGCTTCGGCCAGGTCCATCTTGTTGACCCACAGGAACGCCGGCACCTGATAGCGCTTTAAAAGCGCCCAGACCGTCGCGGTATGGGCCTGCACGCCGTCAGGGCCTGAGATGACGAGGATGGCGTAGTCGAGCACGGATAGAACGCGCTCCATTTCGGCGGAAAAATCCATGTGTCCCGGCGTATCCAGAAGGGTCACGCGGGTGTCGCCGAGGTCGAAGATCGCCTGTTTTGAGAATATGGTAATACCCCGGCGGCGCTCCAGCCGCTGGGTGTCCAGAAATGCGTCCTGATGGTCGACCCGTCCGAGAGTCTTGATGGCGCCCGTCTCGTACAGCATGGCTTCCGCCATGGAAGTCTTGCCCGCGTCCACGTGCGCGAGGATGCCGATCGCAGTGTGTTTCATGCGTCTATTGTAGCACAGGGCGCCGCGTTTATGGTATAATGCAATTGAGGTGAAAACCTCACAGAAACCATAAAGGAGGTTTTGTTATGTTTATTGAAATCACCGGCAAGAATCTCAACCCAAGCGACAAACTGCAGGCCACCATCGAAAAGAAGTTCTCCAAACTGGACAAGTACTTCTCGGGCGAAGCCAAAGCTGCCATCATGTGCAGCGAGGTCAAGACCGGCCTCTGCAAGCTGGAAGCGACGATCCATGCTGCCGGCATGATCTTCCGCGCGGAAGAGTCCAGCAACGATATCTATTATTGCCTGGACAAGGTCATCGACAAACTCTCCACGCAGATGTCCCGTTTCAAGACGAGGCTCATCCGCCGCCACAACACGCAGAAGGATATCCTGTTCGCAGAGATCCCCGATGCAGCCGCCGCTCCGGAAGAGGAGAAGGGCATCGTGCGCACCAAGCGCTTCAAGCTCAACCCCATGACTTCCGAAGAAGCGATCCTGCAGATGGAACTGCTCGAGCACAACTTCTTCATTTACAAGGACGGCGAGAGCGGAAGCATCAACGTGGTGTACAAGAGAGCCGACGGATCGTACGGTCTGCTGGAGACGGAAGAATAGATCGACACCCCGGATAAACAGAACACAAAACGGGCCCTGCAGGAAGCAGGGCCCTTTCTGTTGCCCTCAGGACGGCAGTTTCGAGTGATCCCGCAGGATCTTTAAGCTGTCCTGCCTGCGGTCATAGTAGTAGACGTTGTCAGACAGATAGTCGAGTGCGTCCGGTTCCAGCAGCGTCGCCTGGCGGAACGTGTCGAGGATGATGGCCCGGGGCACGCTCTTGACCGCGACGAGGAACAGCAGATGCAGGCTGTCCGGGAGGACGTAGAGGTCTGAATCGAGCTGCTCCGCAGCGTCGCGCAGCAGCTGCTTGTCCAGCAGACAGACGGCGCCGAACGTGCTGCCTTCGCACCAGGCGTTCAGGCCGAGCTGCGACTCCTCGAGGATGGCGGGATAGGCGTGGAACGTGTTGTCGCAGGCCGTTTTCAGCAGCTCTTCCTGGTCCATATCCAGGTCTTTCAGGATGTCGTTCGTGACGACGCACAGATAGCCGCTGCCAGGGCCTTGCTCGAGAACGGCGATGGCCGCGAGGTCCAGAAAATCCTGGTGCGGCACGTTCTTCAGCAGCTGCCGGTTCCTCTTGTGATTGATGAGCGCGAGATGGATCGACTCCTTGTCCGGTTTGCTTTCCTGCAGCAGCAGGCTGTCCGCCTCGACTCCGGGCGGCATCCTGAACTGCAGCAGGCGCGCGATGCTCTGCAGCACAGTCTCCAGCTTCGCTCCGCCGACGATGCTGCGGTACATGTCCTGGTAATTGAGCGTCGCCATGGGCCCGTGATCCGCGGCAGGGCCGGGCGGTTGCAGGCGGAACGTGTCGACGCAGCGGTTGATCTTGTAGAGTTTCTTCTCGACCAGCTTGTGAGCGGCGTACTCCTCCGGCAGGTACTTCTTCAGGTCCGTGCGGACGGCATTCTTGAATCGTTCGTAAGAGATCATACATCCTCCTTTGCTGTAATTTACATTTTCTGACAACCATCTTACAATAAATGGCAAATATTGTAAAGCAAAAATTTTCCAATTGTGCAGAACAAAGGAGTATGCTATAATTTATTAAGTTTGAATACAGGAGGTGATTCGTCCTTATGGACGCCGGAAGTATTTCCGTTATTCCGCGATATTTGATTTTCATAGCGTTGCTGCTTCTGGGAGGCGCGTATTTCGCCGCGGCCGAGACTGCGTTTGCGTCGGTCAGCAAAATACGCATGATTTCCGATGCGGACGACGGTGACGAGCGCGCGCAGAAGGCGCTTTACGTGCTGGATCATTTCGACAAGGCTCTCACCACGCTGCTGATCGGAAATAACGTGATGCATATCGCATGCTCCGCTGCGGCAACGCTTTTAGCATCTAAATTATGGGGAAACCGGGCCGTGACCGCCTGCACGTTCGTCACGGCTTTTGTCGTGTTCATCTTTGCTGAGATGATCCCAAAATCCTACGCGAAGGCCTGCAGCGAAACGCTGGCGCCGGCTGTCGCAGGTTCCCTGATCTTCTTCATGAAGGTGCTGACCCCGGTGAGTCTCCTGTTTTCCGGCATCAGCCATGCCGTCACGAAACTGGCCGGCACAGACGGTTCGGACGAGCCGACCGTCACCGAGGAAGAACTGTTCGACATCATCGAGAACATCGACGAAGAAGATAAAATAGACGAAGACGCGGCCGAACTCGTGCAGTCCGCGCTGGAATTCACCGTCAAGACCGTCAATTTCGTGCTCACGCCCTGGAACAGTACCGTCAAGATCTCCCGCTCGATGAGCGACGAAGAGATCCTGCAGGTCATTTCCGAGGGTCACTTTTCGCGCCTTCCGGTCGTCGCTGAAGACGGCAGCGTGGAGGGCATCCTGCACATCCGCAAATTCCTGAAGGCAAAGATCCGCGGCCGCAAGACTCTGCTGTCCCGCTCCATGCTGGACAAGCCGTTCTATCTGCCGCTGTACATGCCCATCGACGACGCGCTGGACGCGCTCAGCAGCCATAAGGCGCACATGGCCATCGTGCAGAGGGGTGACGGCAGCATCGCGGGCATCGTCACGGTCGAGGACATCCTGGAAGAACTGGTCGGAGAGATCTACGACGAAGAGGAAGGGGGCATGCCGAAATGACCCGCAGCATCCTTTTCATCGTATTGCTGATCTTGCTGTCTGCCTTCTTCTCGGGTTCCGAGATCTCCTATGCGAGCGCCAGCGACGTCAAGCTGCGCAAGGCAGCGGAGAATGCAAAAAAGAAGAACAGCAAAGAAACGTACGCGAACCAGATCAAGGACGATTACGAGAACGCGCTCATCTCCATCCTGATCGGCAACAACCTCGTGAACATCGCGTCTTCCGCGGTCGCCACGGTGATCGCCATCGGCCTGATGGGGGATGCCGGCGCAGGCGTCGCGACCCTGATCATGACCGTGATCATCATCATTTTCGGAGAGATCACGCCGAAGATCGTGGCGGCCAGAAAACCCGAGGACTTCGCGTTCGCCGCGGCCGTGCCCCTGCATTGGTTCACGGTGATAACAAAGCCACTCGTCTATATCTTTTCCGCGCTGACGAAAGCGCTCGGCAACCTCTGGGAGGGGAGCGCCGTGGATGACGCGGTGACGGAAGACGACCTCGAGACGATCTTCGAAACGGCGGAAGACGAAGGCGTCGTGGACGAAGATACGGCGGACCTGCTGCAGAGCGCGCTGGAATTCGACGACGTGCTGGCGTATGAGATCATCACGCCGCGTGTGGACATGGAGGCTATCGATATCGAAGACTCCGACGAGGAGATCATCGATCAGATCATGAAGACGCGCTTCTCACGTCTGCCTGTTTACGAAGATACGCCGGATACTATCATCGGCATCGCGCACGTTAACCAGTGCCTCAGAAGCCTGGCGGCAGAGGAGAAGTTCGACCTTCGCGCCCTGATGATGGAGGCTCACTTCGTGCACAAGACCATGCCGCTCGACGACGTGTTCGAGACCATGCAGCGCGAAGGCTGCCACATGGTGATCGTCACGGATGAATACGGCGGCACGATGGGCATTCTGACCATGGAGGATGTGCTGGAGCAGATCGTCGGCGAGATCTGGGACGAAAAGGACGAGATCGACGAGGAATTCGTGGAGCTTGACCCGTCGCACTACGAGGTGGACGCGGACATGCGCCTCGAAGACTTCTTCGACGAGCTGGACCTGGACGAGGAGAAACTGGACGACGACAACGCCACGGTCGGCGGCTGGGCGATCGAGATGCTCGGCGGCTATCCGGAGGCGGGCGAGAGCTTCGAATACGAGAACGTGAAAGTGACCGTCGCGGAGACGGAAGGCATGCGCGTGACGGAACTGCTCGCGGAAGTGATTCCCGAAGAGGAAGAAACGGAAGAAGAGGAAGAATAAACGCATGAGAAAAGGGCGGGGACCTGTGTCCCCGCCCTTATTTTATTGCTTCAGATTACTCTTCTCCGCCTTTTTCCTTCATCCACGTCTCGAACGTCATGATGGGTCTGCGCTTGTGTTCACTTCTGGAGTGGAAGCGGTCGAGGATCGCTTTCTGCTCTTCGGTCGCTTCGCCCGTTTCGAGGAAGTGGTCGATCGCAGCATACGTGATGCCCATCTCGTCTTCGTCCGTTTGACCCTCGAACAGGCCTGCGGACGGGGCTTTGTGGATAATGCTTTCCGGTCCGTGCAGGAATGCCAGGAATTCGAAGACTTCGCTGGCGGTCAGATCCGAAATGCAGTTGAAATCGCTTGCGCCGTCGCCCCACTTCGTGAAGTAGCCCATATAGGCTTCGCTGCGGTTGCCCGTACCCGCGACGAGGCGGTTCTCTGCGGCGCCGATCGTGTACAGCGTCGTCATGCGAAGGCGCGGCGCGATGTTCGTTAGCGCCGCCTGGTTCAGTTCGGCGACGCCTTCGAGCGCAGCGATCTCTGCTTCTCTGACCGGGGTCAGGTCGACGACGCGCGTCTCGATGCCGAACTTTTCGGCGAGCTCTTTGCCGTCTTCAGCGTCTATGCCGTAATTCCGCCTGCTTGCGCACGGCATGATGATGCCTACTGTATTGTCGCAGGCGGCCTTGCACAGGATGCCGACGAGCGCGGAATCCTTGCCGCCGGAGTTGCCGAAAACGATGCCGTCCGCGTGAGCTTCTTCGAGCCTGGAACGGATGAATTCGATGCGTTTCTCGTATTCTTCCTGATAATTTCTCATAGTTTTGCACCTCTTTGTCTTATTCTACTACGCAGCGGGGCAGAGCACAAACCAGAAAATGTAATATATATGAAAAAATCCTTGCAACGCTTTATGCAGATATGGTATATTTACTGTGTAATTATATTTCCATAATCTTATTTCATTGGAGGTGAAATAATGGGTTTCATGGACATCGTTGACACCATGAACGGGTTCGTCTGGGGTACTCCTCTGATCGTCCTGCTTCTTGGTACCGGCGCCATCATCACGATCGGTTCCGGATTCTTCCAGTTCGCACACTTCGGCTGGATCATGAAGTCTACCTTTGGTTCCATCACCAAGAAGAATGAGAACGGTGAAGGTACGATCTCCGCATTCGAAGCGGCATCCATCGCAGTCGGCGGCGCTGTAGGCGCCGGTAACATCGGCGGCGTTGCTACCGCTATCGCAGCGGGCGGCCCGGGCTCCGTTTTCTGGATCTGGCTGATCGCCCTGGTAGGCATGATGACCAAGTGCGCTGAGGTATCTCTGGCCCTGCACTACAGAACTCCCGATATTACCGGCGAGCGTTACGTAGGCGGCCCGACTTACTACATGCAGTTTGGTCTCGGTGAAGAAAAGCACTTCGGAGGCGCATACAAGATCTTCGCGGTCATCTTCGCGATCGGTATCTTTATCTCCTTCGTCTTCACCATGCAGAACTACAACACTGCAGAAGCTCTGAGCTCCACCTTCCCCGTCATCTCGATGCCGGTAGGCTCCACGATCTTCGCGGTCTGCCTGACCATCGTCGTAGCCGGCGGTCTGAAGAGAGTCGGTGACTTCGCATCCAAGGTAGTGCCGTTCATGTGCATCCTGTACATGGTGTTCGCTCTGATCATCATCATCAAGAACATCGGCAACATGCCGCACACCCTCGGCCTGATCTTCGGTCACGCATTCACCCCGACCGCTGCAACCGGCGGTTTCGCAGGTGCTGCACTGTCCGTCACCATCACCAAGGGTATCCAGAGAGCTCTGTACTCCAACGAAGCTGGCTGGGGTACTTCTCCGATGGTACACGCTACTTCTATCGTAGACCACCCCGTAGAACAGGGTATGTGGGGCTGCTTCGAAGTATTCGTCGACACCATCCTGGTCTGCTCCATGACTGCTTTCGTCATCATCGTCACCGATACCTGGCAGTCCGGTCTGGACTCCTCCACGATGACCCTGACCGCTTTCGAATCCGAAATCGGCTTCATCGGCAGAGCAGTTATCGCGATCTCCGTATTCCTGTTCGCGTTCACCACCGGTACCGGCTGGTACACCTACTATGATACGCTGATCCGCCACGGCTTCACCAAGGACACCCCGCTGAGAAGAGCGTTCCTGGCCATCATCAAGTACTGCAACGCAGTTCCCGGCTGGGTGCTGGTTCTGCTCTCCTTCAAGTACGACGTCGCATCCGGTTCCGTCTGGGGCGTTGTCGACCTTGGTACCGGCGTTCCGACCTTCGTCAACCTGATCGTCCTGCTCATCCTGAGCAAGAGATTCTTCGAACTGATGAAGGACTACAAGGCACGCTACATGGGCATCGGCGAAGTCGATCCCGAATTCTATATCTGGTATGAAGACAAGAAGAAGGCCATGGCTGCCAAGTAATCTTTTCTGAAAACAGAATAGAAAGCACTATAGAAGGCCTGGTTTCTACCGGGCCTTCTTTCTTTATTCCTAAAGGAGAAAACAGATGGCAAGCATCCGGACAAAGAAAAACAAAGACGGATCGATTGCCTATGTTGTACGCGTATATGCAGGAAGAGACGAAGAGGGACGGTCACGGTATCTTAGCAGAACGTATACGCCTGCTCCGCACACCAGTCCACGCAAGATCAGTCAGACCCTCAAAGCTTTGTGCGCGGAACTGCAACAGAAGGCAAAGGATCCGGAATCAGACAGATCGATCCTCTTCTCCGGCTATGCGCAACACTTTCTGCAGCGTAAGAGTCTGACCGCCGGCGAATACACGCTGCAAAGCTATCGCCTGGCCTTGCGGAAAGCCTGCGAAACGATCGGAGACGTCCCTCTGGCAGACATTTCGACGCGGCATCTGGACGACCTGACGCTCGCGCTGACCGGCGCAGAAAGCCAGTACGGCAAACCCTACTCGCAGGCTTATATCCGCCATATTCTTACGCTGATCCGAGGTTGTCTGGGCATGGCCGTCCGGGAAGGCCTTCTAAGGGTGAACGTCGCGGACCGGATCCATTACACACCGCCGCGGGCTGTTACCCGGGAGCCGGTCTTTTTAGAAAAGGAAGAAGCCCGGGCCTATATCCACGCTGCGCTGAAAGAAAAGGATCTGCGGATCCGCGCCATGGTATTGCTGTATCTGTACACCGGCATCCGCATGGAGGAGCTCTGCGGACTGGAATGGGGGGACATCGATTTCGCGTCGAAGCAGATCTGTATCCGGCGCGCATCCGTCTACGTTCCGGGCTGCGGCGTTCTGACAAAGGAGCCGAAGACACGCTCCGGAGGCCGTATCCTCTGCGCGGATCCGGCCGTCTTCACTGCGCTGCATGCATATCGGAATGAACAGCAAAAAAACATGCGGGCGATCGGAAAAACAGCCGGGCCGGAAAGCCGCCTGTTTACAAGGCGGGACGGAGGTCCTCTCATTCCCGGCGAAACAGCGGTCTGGCTGCGCCGCTTCGCGAAGAGACACGGCCTGCGGGAGGTCTCTCCGCATAAACTTCGGCACACGTTCGCGACCCTGCAGATTGCTTACGGCACGGATATCCGGACTGTTGCGGGGGTTATGGGCCACAGCAGTCCCACGACGACGCTGACGATCTACGCGCATCAGATCCGGGAAGCATCAGAGAAAGCGGCCCGTGCCATGAGCAATATGCTGACGCCGAAAGATTATCCGGAATAGCAAAAACGGCCCTGACAGGCCGTTTCCGCTTTGTATGAGTCAGTTGTCAGTTTTCTTTCTTTTCCTCGACCTGTTCGTAGGTCGTATTGCCGTTATCGACCGCTTCGCCCTTCTTGTGCCTCTTCGGCAGATGCACTTTGCCGGCAGCGTGCTTCTTCCAGAGTTTGACGATCAGGACGATGATCACGACGAAGATGATGATGCCGACGATGTTGTAGGCGATCCAGATGATCAGGTCTTCTACGCCATAGGCGAAATCTTCGAGGCCTTCTTTAAAGTTTCTGCCCAGCTTCTCCCAGAACGTCGGTTCTTCGACGATGCTGTTGTCCAGTCTTTCGACCTGCTCCAGTTCGATGTTGACGGTGGAATAGCCGATCAGGCTGTCATAGCGGTTCATGGTGGAGGTGAGACTGTCGATCTGATACTGGCAGTCAGAGATCGCGCTCTCGAGCTCGATGATGTCGCTCATCTCGGTCGCCTGCTTCAGCAGCGCGAGCAGTCTTTCCTGCTTGGCCTTCATGGTCTCGAGTCTCATCTGCGTATCGGAGTACTGCAGGCCGATGTCTTCGGTCGTCTTGTTCAGGCTCACGACGTGGCAGGTGTTGCCGATCGCGGACAGGAATTTGTCGTAGTTCTCGGCCGGCACGCGCACGGTGTAGGAACCGTGCAGATAGTTGGAATTGGACCAGTAGCTGCCGTTGTCAGTATAGACAGATTCGAAGTAGCCCTTGTACTGTTCGACGAGCTTATTGAGTTCGCTCTCCGCCTGCGCGAAGTCCAGCGTCTGCAGGTTCATCCAGGCGCGGAAGATCAGCTTGACGTTTTCGCCATAGGTGAGATCGTTCACCATGCTGCCGACGTTCTGGCTGGCGGGCTCGCTCTCTGCGACGTCGTATTCCGTGGAACCCGCGTAATAGCTGTCCTCCATGGCTGCCGGCGCTTCTGCCGGAACAGCGTAGTCGTTCTTTCCCTCGAACATACCGGTGTAGGATATCTCCTCGTCCCCGGCGGCCCAATACCCACTGTCCGCTGCCTGCGAGCTTTTTTTTCCGTTGCATCCGGTAAGCACTGCCAAGAGTAAGACCAGTACCAGGATCCCTGCTGCGATTCTCTTCTGTTTCATTTCTTGTTCTCCCTTCGATCTATGACACATATCCCTTTTGAAATGGAAAAATCCCTCTTCACCCCTATAGACAGAAGGTCCGGGCGTGTGGTTGCGCCAGATTGAAAAAAATTACGGCGTGAGCATAGCGCTCATGGCAAGGGAGGCTTTTTCCGATGCTTCTTTCACCTGGTGCGCGTAGATCGTCAGTGTCGTCATCGGGCTGCTGTGGCCCATGACCCCAGCAACGGTGCGGATATCCGTGCCGTAGGCGATCTGCAGCGTCGCGAATGTGTGGCGCAGCTTGTGCGGGGTCACGGTCTGCAGTCCATTCTTTTCCTCGAACCGGCGCAGCCATATCCTGGTCGTGCCCGGAATGAGAGGACCCCCGTCGCTGCGGGTGAAGACGCACTGCTCCGGCAACCCGTTTTTCTGCGACTGATAGGCCTGCAGCGCTTCGAATACCGCTGCGTCTGCCCGGATCACGCGGGTACCGGACCGCGTCTTCGTCGGTTTGGTCACGACTTCGCCCCGGACGTAGACTGAAGCCCTTCGGACGTGAATCTGCTGCGCCGCGAAATCGATGTCCCGCCATTCTAGTCCGCAGAGTTCCTCCATGCGGATGCCTGTATACAGGTACAGCAGCACCATGGAACGGATCTTCGGATCCGGTTCTGCCAATGCCGCTTTCACGAACTGCTGTGCTTCATCAAGCTCCAGAAAGACAGGATCTTTCTGGCCGGGACGGAGCAACTGAAAACGGTTGCTTTCCGCCGGGTTTTCCTCCAGAATTCCATCGCGGACCGCCTGCGAAAGGCAGCTGCGGACGATCGTCTGCACATAGCGGATATACGAAGCGGAATAAGGTTTGCCATATTGGCTTGGCTCCTCCAACATGCGCCGGGTCATACTTTCCAGGCGATCCGTGCTGATCCGTTCCAATGGAACGCTGCCCAGATAGCAGCAAGCCTTTTTTAAGGCAAGTGCGTAACTCTGAAGCGTGTATGCGCTGACGGATAATTCTTTTTTCTTTAAGTAAAACTGTGAATAATCAGAAAAACGCAGACCGGAATGCAATGCGGAGGGATGCTCAGCCTTGTGTTCCAGTTCTGCGCGTATCATTTGCAATGATTTGTCGATTCTGTTCTTGCTCATGTCGGGAGCCGGGGTAAATGTCTTGCTCAAATAGTGGGATCTTCCCGTTTCGTCTCTGTATGCATATACGCGGACGACGTAGGCCATCGAGCCGCTCCTGTTCTGTCTTACACTGATGCTGGCCATGATCTTGCTCCTTCTGTTATTCTGTTGTAAAAAAGAGGACCCGGAGATCCGGGCCCTCTTCAGTTGACTTTTAAGCTTGATTACTTAGCAGCCATTGCCTTCTTCTTGTCTTCATACCAGACATAGAAGTCGGGATCGACTTCGCCGATGCCCATGTAGCGTGCCTTGTAGTCCTTCATCAGCTCGAAGAATCTCTTGCTCAGGATGAGCAGGACGATCAGGTTGACGAAGGTCGGAACGCCAGTACCGAGGTCGACAACGCCCCAGATGGAGCCAGCGCCTACATCGTACTTGAAGGACAGCAGAACCAGTACCCAGCCGGGGATGGCGTTACCATACTTGATGGCGGCCAGGAATGCTCTTCTGAGACCAGTGTCCTTCGGGAAGCCGTGTCTGATCAGCGTATCATAGTAGGTGTACCAGCCAGTACCGGTGGTGAACGCGAACAGGAAGACGGACAGCGCGATTACAGCTCTGCCGATGAATCCGAGGTTGGATTCGAATGCGGTCAGAGTCATGGTGGAAGAGGTCAGACCAGACTGCCAGGTGTCGGTGATGATGATGACGAAAGCAGTCATGGAGCAGACGATGATGGTGTCAACGAATACTTCGAAGCAGCCCCACATACCCTGTTCTACGGGGTGGTCTACGATAGAAGTAGCGTGTACCATCGGGGAAGTACCCCAGCCTGCCTCGTTGGAGTACAGAGCTCTCTGGATACCCTTGGTGATGGTGACGGACAGTGCAGCACCTGCGAAACCGCCGGTTGCAGCGGTCGGAGTGAATGCGTGACCGAAGATCAGGCCCAGAGTGTGGGGGAAGTTGCCGATGTTCTTGATGATGATGATCAGAGCGAACACAACGTACAGGATGCACATGAACGACACTACCTTGGACGCGAAGTCACCGACTCTCTTCAGACCGCCGGCGACAACGATGGTCAGCAGGACAGCGAAGATCGTGGATGCGATCGGCATCGAGATGACGGGGAAGGTAGACGCAATAGACTCTGCGGTGTTGTAGTTCTGCATGGTGAAGATGAAGGAGATAAAGATACCGATCGCAAAGATAACTGCGAAGATCTTGTATGCTGCACCCCAATGCTTTTCTTCACCGAGACCATACTGCATGTAGTAAGTCGGGCCGCCTACGTAACGCTCACCGGTAATATCGGGAGTTCTGTAGTGCAGAGCCAGAGATACCTCAGCGCACTTGGTCATCATACCTACCAGAGCGATGAGCCAGATCCAGAAAACGGAACCCGGGCCGCCCGCTGCGATAGCCGTCGCAACGCCGCCGATGTTACCGGCGCCGACAGCGCCGCCAACAGCGATGGAAGCTGCTTCGAAAGCAGAAATGGTACCTTCGCCTTCACCGTTCTTCTTGGTGATAGAACCGAAGGTAGACTTCATGATCCAGCCGAAGTGTGCGAACTGGAAGAATCCGGAACCGATCGTGATGATGGCGCCGGTACCAAGAAGCAGGACGATCAGAGGAGTACCCCAGACGAACCCGTTCATGGCGTCAATGATGTCCATGAAACCCATTATTTCACCTCCAATGAAATAAGATTATGGAAATATAATTACACAGTAAAACTAGCAACTGTGTTGGTTTTTCAAGCCTTTGCGGACCCGATTACATCAAAAAAACATGCCCCGGGGAGAAAACAGGCAGACGCAGCGCCTAGAGACGTTGATTTTTCAGGCATTTCCTGGATCCCAGAAATACATCAAAAAAACATCAGCGGTGAAGATTGTTAAAAACTGGGAATTGTGATATGATCGATTTCGGGGTATACTATAGAAAACGGAGGTCCCTATGCACAAAGAGTTTTTTATCAATCAACTGAAAATAGATGAAGAGTTCACCGACTTCTTTATGGTCAAGGCCATCGCGATCCGCATCGGCTCCAACCGCAAGCAGTATCTCGACGTGACCCTCGCCGATAACTCCGGCGAGATCAACGGCAAGAAGTGGGACGTGAACGACGAAGAAGCAATCAATCTCAACCGGATCAAGGAGGGCGACCTCGTCAAGATCCGCGCGACGGTAAGCGAATGGAACAATATCAAGCAGCTGCGCATCGCCCGCATCCGCAAGGGCCAGAAAGAGGACGGCTGTGAGATGACGGACTACATCAAGGCTGCGCCGGAAGATTCCGAAGCGATGTATGCGTTCGTGCGCGGAAAAGCGGAAAGCATCGCAGACGAGGGCCTGCGCACGATGGCGCTGCTGTTTCTGGACCGCGAAAAGGAGCGGCTGCTGTATTATCCTGCGGCCATGAAGAACCACCACGCTGAGATGTCCGGCCTGCTGTACCATATCAAGCGCATGCTGGCCATGGGTGAAAAAGCCTGCGAAGTCTATGCGCAGCTCGACCGCGACTGGATCGTCTGCGGGGTCATCCTGCACGACATGGAGAAGCTGAACGAGATCCAGTCCACGGAACTCGGCATTTCCAACGGCTATACGTTCGAGGGGCAGCTGCTGGGCCACCTGGTGCAGGGCGCCGCGAAGGTCGCGGAGATGGCGAAAGAGGTCGGTCTGTCCGAAGAGAAGACCGTTATGCTGCAGCACATGATGATTTCGCATCATTACGAACCGGACTTCGGAAGCCCGAAGAAACCGATGTTCATCGAGGCGGAGATGCTGCACTATCTCGACATGATCGACGCGAAGATGTTCGACTTCGAGGCGGCGCTCGCCGGCGTTGACCCGGGCCAGTTCTCCGAGCGCATGCGCACGCTGGACGGCCGCATGCTGTACAAGCCGACGTTTAAAGGCTGAGTCCAGCGATGAAGGAGATCAAGGAAGGCCGCATCAGCGACCTGATCTATCATAACGAAGAGAATTTCTATACCATAGCGGTGTTCGAGACGGACACCGAACAGTTCTATGCCGTCGGCTACCTGCCGCGGCCCCAGAAGGGCAGACGGTACACGCTGACCGGGGAGTGGAAAGTCCATCCCCGCTATGGCGAGCAGTTTGCCTTTTCTTCTTTTGAGGAGCCGGAACCTGCAACGTCGGACGGCATCCTGAGTTTCCTGTCCAGCGGTATCGTGAAAGGCGTGGGCCCATCGACCGCTGCAGCTATCGTAAAAAAGTTTGGCGACGAAGCCCTGAGGATCATGACCGAGGAGCCGGACCGTCTGACGGAAGTGCCCGGCATCGGCAAGGTGAAGGCGAAGACCATCACGGAGAGCTACGCGGAGCATAAAGAGTACGCGAATACCGTTATGGCGCTGTCGGCGCTGGATCTGTCCACGGCCGTCTGTATGAAGCTCTACAAAGCGTACGGATCTGCCGCGGCGGACGTCGTGCGTGAAAATCCCTACCAGCTGGTCGCGGACGTGTTCGGCATCGGCTTCCGCACGGCGGACAAGATCGCTGAGCGGATCGGCTATGACCGCGAGAGCCTGTCCCGCATCCGTGCGGGTTTCTGCTACTGCCTGGAGGCGCTGGCGGCAGAAGGGGACACGTACGCCCCGAAACAGGCGTTCATCGAGCGCTGTGCAGCGTATCTGGACGTGAGCCGCGAACTTGTAGAAGAAGCCATGGTGGAACTCGTCTTCGGCGGCAAGATCTTTACGGAAGTCCTGGACGGCGAGGAGATCGTGCAGCTGTGGCGCTTCCGCAGGGCGGAGCAGCGGGTCGCAGGCAAACTGTACACGCTGTGCCATACGCCGCTGTCCCACGTCACAGGCGACGCATACCGGCTGATCGCGGCAAGCGAGAAGGAGACCGGCATCGAACTGTCTGCCCTGCAGAAAGACGCGATCGTTTCTTCGCTGCAGAACGGCGTATCCGTCATCACGGGCGGACCCGGCACAGGCAAGACGACGATCATCAATACCATCCTGAAGATCCTGAAGGCTGCGGGGGTCAACACGGCGCTCGCCGCGCCGACCGGCAGAGCCGCCAAGCGCATGTCGGAGGCGACGGGAGAAGATGCGAGTACCATCCACAGGCTGCTGGAATACTACTATTCCGATGACGAGGCGGAGATGCGCTTCGGCCGCACGGAGGAAAATCCGTTAGAGTACCAATGCGTCATCATCGACGAGATGTCTATGGTGGATATCCTGCTGATGGAAGGCCTTCTGGCGGCCATCCGGCCCGGCACCCGCCTGATCCTGGTCGGTGACGCCGACCAGCTGCCGAGCGTCGGCGCGGGCAACGTGCTGCGCGACATCTTAGCCAGCGAAACGGTCCACGCCGTGAGGCTGAAGGAGATCTTCCGCCAGGCCGCCGAGAGCCTGATCGTGGTCAACGCGCACCGCATCAACCGCGGCGAATATCCGAGCTACAACGAAAAGGACAAGGACTTCTTCTTCCTGGAGCGCCGCCGCGACAAGGACATCCAGGATACGATACGCGACCTGCTGACGACGCGTCTGCCCGCTTATTACAAGGACTGCGACCCGCAGGCGGACATCCAGGTGCTGACGCCCACGAAGAAAGGGTTTTTGGGCAGCGTGGAGCTCAACCGCTTGCTGCAGTCCGTGCTGAACCCGCCTGCCTCGGGCAAGAACGAGAAGCAGGCCGGCGAACGCATCTACCGCGAGGGCGACAAGGTGATGCAGAACAAGAACGACTATATGATCGAATGGAAAGATCTGCGCGACTTCACGGATGGCTGCGGGATCTTCAACGGCGATCTGGGGGTCATCCGCACGGTGGACAACGATATGGGCACCGTGAGCGTCGTGTTCGACGGATACCGGCTGGCGACGTACGATTTCTCGAATCTCGACGAGATCGAGACGGCTTTCGCCATGACCGTGCACAAGAGCCAGGGC
Source organism: Bacillota bacterium (assembly GCA_017557505.1). Lineage (GTDB taxonomy): Bacteria > Bacillota > Clostridia > Peptostreptococcales > Anaerovoracaceae > RUG11894. Next base: position 24,803 of record JAFYYP010000051.1, read on the forward strand.
TCGGAATTCCCGGTCGTCGTGATGCCGGTCGCGCGCTTCGCGCCGATGCTCGCGACACGCAACCTGCTGTACACCGCCGTGACCCGCGCCAAACAGGGGGCCGTACTAGTCGGCATCCCGGAAGCGGTGAACGCCATGGTGGACAACAACGCCATCTCGGTGCGTTGCTCGGGCCTTGCGGCAAGGCTGACCGCTTTATGGGGGTTCGCCGATGGAATGGAATAACTTTTTAAGCACTTCAGGAAAGGCTGCGCTCGCCGCGGTCTTTCCTGAAAACATATATTGCATCTGCTGCGGCGACGTGCTGGACCCCGGCCAGAAGAGCGGTCTCTGCCGCCGCTGCGCGGAAAAGATGCCCTGGTCGCTCGATAACCCCTTCCATTCCTATATGGATGAATTCGCGTTCGACGACCTGATGCCGTGCGTGCGCTACGGCTCATACGCGCGCAAGATCATGAACGGTCTGAAGAACGGCGGGCAGAACTACATGGCGGAGAACGTCGGATTGATGCTCGCGGAACGCCTGCAGCTTTCGTGGGATATGCCGGATCTGCTGGCGGCCGTGCCGTCACATAAGAGCAAGATGCAGAAGCGCGGATACAACCAGGCAGAGCTTCTGGCGGAAAGTGCGGCAAAGCATTTAAAGCTGCCCTATCAGAAGGGCCTGCTCGTCAAGACGCGTGCGACCGGTTCCATGCGCATGGCGGACGGACGCACCCGCCGCAGCATGCTCGAGGACAGCTTCGCCGTGTCGCAGCGATTCGCGGATCTCATCCCGGGGAAGCACATCTGTCTCGTCGACGACGTTGTGACCACGGGCAGTACGGCGGACGCCTGCGCCAGGGTCCTGAAGGGCGCAGGCGCAGCGAAAGTATCCGTGCTGTGTTTCGGCGCGAGCAGCGGAACCAGAAAAAGTCAATCCGATGGGGGAGAAGACGAAATTTTTTAGCAAAGACCTACTACATGTGGTATAATGAAATGTCAGAAAAGGTGCCGGGTCTGCGGTTGCAAGTCCAGGCCAGCTATGGGCAAAAGGATCCACGTAAGCCGTCAGCAAAGATCTGCGGTGATCATGGCATAGCTTAGAAGTAAGTCCTCGGAAAAATTCCGGCAAAGGCAAGTGTGGGGTCAAAGACCGGGTCAGCCGGCGCAGCTTTTCTGATCGGTCAGGGGTTTGGAGGCCATATGCAGGAGAAGATACTCAGCATCATATCCGTACTGGAATTCAGTGACGTGGTCGATGTGCTCATCATCAGCGTCATCGCTTACTATGTCATCAAATCCGTCAGGACGACGAGAGCCGCCCAGCTGGGCAAGGGTCTCGCCATTATTTTGGGCGTTTACGTGCTGTCGGGCGTCTTTAACCTCTACACGGTCAACTGGCTGCTGAAGAACCTGCTCAGCGTCGGACTGATCGCGCTGGTGGTCGTGTTCCAGCCGGAGCTGCGCAGAGCGCTGGAGTTCCTGGGCCGCGGCAAGTTCACGACGAGGGGCTTCTCGTTCGAAAAGGAAAACTACAGCTCCAACGTGGACATCATCGTTCGTGCGGTCGAGTACTTTGCCTCCCGCAAGGAAGGCTCGCTCATCGTCGTGGAGAACGAGACCGCGCTGCAGGACGTGGCGGATACCGGAACGATCCTGGACGCCACGCTGACGGAACCGCTGCTGGAGAATATCTTCTATAAAGGGTCCCCGCTGCACGACGGCGCAGTCATCCTGAGGGGAGGCCGCATCCTGGCGGCCGGCTGCGTGCTGCCGCTCACCGAGAACCCGAACCTGAGCAAAGACCTCGGCACCCGCCACAGAGCCGGCATCGGCATCACGGAGGTGTCCGATGCTCTCGTGCTCATCGTATCGGAAGAGACCGGCATCATCTCCATGGCGCAGGACGGCAAGCTGTCGCGCTTCCTGGACCTGAAGGCCGTGGAAAAGTCGCTGCTGAACCACTATATGAGTAAGCAGTCCCAGAAGAACAACGTAGCAAGGATCGGATTTAACCTGTTGGGAATGAGGAAAGACGATGGAGCGGAGAGAGATAATTGACAGAATTATAGCCGTTGCCATCGCGATCGGTCTATGGTTCTACGTGATCAGCGTGGTCAACCCGCCTACGACGGTAACGATACGCCAGGTACCCGTGACCCTGCTGAATCAGGAATATCTGGATGAATCCCGCCTCGCCATCGCAGGCGACGGCAATTATACCGTGGACGTGTCGCTGTCCGGCAAGCGCAAGGACCTGATCCTGACGCAGGCGGACCTGACGGCGACCGCGGACCTGAACGGTCTGCTCCCGGGGCAGAACTACATTACCGTCAAAGTTACTTCGCCGGGCAATACGACCGTGGAGGAGATCCGCACGGAAAAGATCCAGGTGTATATCGACGAGCTTATCGTCGCAAATAAACCTGTCGAGTTGAATATCCTGAACGTCCCGGCCGGGACAGAGCTTTCCGCGATCAAGCTGGATCACGAAACGATCTCCGTCTCCGGCGCGAAGAGCCTTGTCGACATGGTCGACCGCATCCTCGTGACAGTAGACGCGGCAGGCATGGCCGTAGACGAGCCTGAGAAACTGCAGCTGGCGATCACGCCGGTCGATGCGGAGGGCAACGTTGTGAAAGCGATCAATACGGATCCCTCATACGTTACGCTTTCGGCGACGCTGTATACCGTCAAGAGCGTGCCGCTGTACACCCGTGTGGACGGTACGCCCGGCATGGGTCTGGAACTCATGAGCTCTAACATCCCGTCGACGGTCAGCATCAAGGGGACGCTTCTTGATCTGGCGAAGATCAACTACATCGACGCGGAACCTCTCGACATCGAAGGCATCACGGCGAATACGGAACTGGAAGTCGTACCCATCCTGCCCGAGGGCGTGGAGCTGGCGTCGTCGAACGGCAGCATGATCGCGACGTTTACGCTGTCCGAGCAGGGCCAGGTGACTCTGGAGACAGACAGCAGCGCCGTAACGGCGGAAAACGTCCCGGACGGCATGGAAGCCGCCCTGGCGGACGAAACGGTTCCCCTGACCATCACGGTGAAGGGAAGCATTGCAGATATTACGGACATCACTGCGGAGGACATCATCCTGTTCGCGGACCTGTCCGAGATCATAGAACCCGGTGAATACGAGATCCCCATCTCCGGCCGGGCAGCTGACGGCAAGGATATCGAAGTGACGGCAGAGCCGGCTTCGGTCCTCGTCACGGTCACTGCGACGGAAACGGAAACACAGGAAGAGGAGGAGACCCCGGAGGAAACGCCGGAAGGTTAGACGAAAGGAAGGCATGCTATGGGCAAGTATTTTGGAACAGACGGATTCAGAGGAAATGCGAATGTGGATCTGACCGCGATCCACGCGTTCAAGATCGGACTTTTCCTCGGTTGGTATTACGCAAAGGATCCCAAGATGAAGCGCCCTGCAGATTACAAGGCGAGCATCGTGGTCGGCAAGGATACACGTCTTTCCAGCTATATGTTTGAAGAAGCGCTCACCGCAGGCCTTGCGGCAGCAGGCGCAGACGTATATATGCTGCACGTTACCTCCACGCCCAGCGTCGCGTACGTTGCGAGAACGGAGGACTTCGACTGCGGCATCATGATCTCGGCGAGCCACAACCCGTTCCACGACAACGGCATTAAGCTGATCAACGACAACGGCGAGAAGATGTCCGACGACGTGATCGACGACGTGGAAGCTTATCTCGACGGCCTGTACAAGCCCGAGGGATTCGACGGGGAGACCTGGGACGTACCTCTTGCGACAGGCGACCAGATCGGACGGGTCATCGATTACTCCGCGGGACGCAACCGCTACATCGGTTACCTGATCTCGCTGGCGACGTGCTCGTTCAAAGATAAGTGGGTCGGCCTGGACTGCTCCAATGGCAGCACTTGGCAGATCGCGCGCAGCGTGTTCGACGCGCTCGGCGCAAAGACATTCGTCATCAACGACAGACCCGACGGCACGAACATCAACAGAGACTGCGGCTCCACCCACATCGGCCAGCTGCAGAAGCTCGTCAAGGAAAACCGTCTGGACTGCGGCTTCGCGTTCGACGGTGACGCCGACAGATGCCTGGCTGTGGACGAAAACGGCGACGTCGTGAACGGCGACGAGATCATGTACATGTGCGCGAAGTACATGAAGGAGAAGGGCTCTCTGGGAGATACGAAGGTCGTTACGACCGTCATGTCCAACTTCGGCCTGTACAAGGCGCTGGACGAACTGGGCATCGGCTACGAGCAGACGGCCGTGGGCGACAGATACGTCTACGAGAATATGGTCGAGAACGATCACCTGATCGGCGGCGAACAGTCCGGCCACATCATCTTCCGCAAGTACGCCACGACCGGCGACGGCATGATCACCGCCATCAAGGTGATGCAGTGCATGCTCGAACAGAAGATGACGCTCGCTGAACTCCACAAGGGCATCACGATGTTCCCGCAGGTGCTCAAGAACGTCGAAGTCATCGATAAAGACCAGACGTTGGCAGCGCCTGCTGTCAAGGCATCCGTCGCAGCAGAGACCGAAAGACTCGGCAAGACCGGCCGCGTGCTGCTCAGAAAGAGCGGAACGGAGCCTGTTCTGCGTGTCATGGCGGAAGCAGCGACGTTCGAGGACGCCGAAAAGAGCGTGGATAACATGATCGCGGCTATGAGCGACTGCGGCATGCTGGTGAAAGTGAGGTAGACATCGTGAGCGAACAGAAAGTACTTAAGATCGCGGATCTTTTCGATTTGGAACATACCATCGCAGCCCCTCTCTTCGAGGGCAAGGAATATCCCTGGGAAGTGTTGGACGGTATCAAGGAATTCATCCTGCAGCTCGGCCCGAAGCTCGATCCGGAGAAGTTCGACAATCCGTCGGAAGGCGTATGGATCGCGAAGGACGCGAAAGTGTTTCCCAGCGCCTATCTGGGCAGCCCCTGCATCATCGACAGCGGCGCGGAAGTGCGCCACTGCGCGTTCATCCGCGGATCCGCCATCGTCGGCAAGAACGCTGTCGTCGGCAACTCCGTGGAACTGAAGAACGTCGTGCTGTTCGATAACGTGCAGACGCCGCATTACAACTATGTGGGAGATTCCGTCCTGGGCTACAAGGCCCACATGGGAGCAGGTTCCATCACCAGCAACGTCAAGAGCGACAAGACGCTGGTCGTGATCAAGGCAAGGGACGAGCAGATCGAGACCGGACGCAAGAAGGTCGGCGCCATGCTGGGCGACTGCGTCGAAGTCGGCTGCAACAGCGTGCTCAACCCCGGCACGGTGATCGGCAGACACTCCAACGTCTATCCCACGTCGAGCGTGAGAGGCGTCGTGCCCGCTAACAGCATCTACAAGGGTTCCGGCAATATCGTGACCAAATGCTAAACTTTACAATTATTATATAAGGAGATTGATTATGAGAGTTGTGATTCAGGAAGATTACGGCAAGATGTGCAAGTGGGCGGCCGATCATATCGCTGCAAAGATCAAGGCCCACAACGCGGGACCTGAAAAAGACAGACCCTTTATCCTCGGTTTACCCACCGGATCCAGCCCCATCGGCGTATATAAGGAGCTTGCAAGGCAGAATCAGGCCGGCGAACTTTCCTTTGCCAACGTCGTCACGTTCAACATGGACGAATACCTCGGCCTGCCCAGAGAGCACGACCAGTCCTATTGGTATTTCATGCACGACAATTTCTTCGATCATCTGGTGGACATGAAGCCGGAGAACATCAACATTCTCAACGGCATGACCGATGACCCCGAAAAGGAATGCGCGGACTACGAAGCCAAGATCGCAAGCTACGGCGGCATCGACCTGTTCATGGGCGGCATCGGCGTCGACGGCCACATCGCGTTCAACGAGCCCTTTACGTCCCTCAACTCCCGTACCGGCATCCGCGACCTGACGACCGATACCAGGATCGTGAATTCCCGCTTCTTCGGAAACGATCCCGAGGCGGTTCCTTCCCAGGCTCTGTCTGTCGGCGTAGGCACGGTCACCGACAGCAGGGAAGTGATGATCCTGATCAATGGCCACAACAAGGCCCGCGCTCTGGCGGCGACGGTCGAAGGCAGCGTTTCCAGCAAGTGGACCTGCAGCGCGCTCCAGATGCACAACAACGCGATCATCGCCTGCGATGAAGCGGCCTGCGGCGAACTCACGGTGGACACCTACAAATACTTCCTCGATATCGAAAGAAAGGAAAGACTGTAGCCGGCAGCCGGCAGAAAGTCCCTTTGACAAAATAAGGGACTTTCCTTGAAAATCCCATCAAAATTGTGCATTTGACCCCACAAAATACACCACATTTTGTGGGGTTTTTTTGCCAAAAAAATAGTTGAAAAATCTTTAAAAAAATCGTTGACAATGGGGTTCGAGGTGCGTATAATCTTAAATGTTCCGCGCCTAAGCGGACGTGAACCTTGAAAACAACATAGTGTAGAAATTGAGTCAAAAGAACCATTAAGTTGGTTCTGATGAATCGAAAAAGTACAAAGAATACAATCTGCAATCTGGT
>JAFYYP010000009.1 GCA_017557505.1 Bacillota bacterium
AGTATGAGTTCAGGCAAACATCTGAATGGGATCCATGTGAACCATTGCAAGAACACTGCCGGACAGGCCATCATCCCGATGACCCTGCCCGAAAAGGTTTACATTCCAATGAGTCAGCACATAGGAGCCCCCTGCCAGCCTGTCGTGGCCGTCGGTGACCACGTCAAGGTTGGCCAGAAGATCGGAGACAGCGAAGCCTTCGTATGCGCGCCCATCCACAGCAGCGTATCCGGCGACGTCACGGCCATCAACAAGGCCATGTCTCAGATGGGCAGGACCGATACGATTATCGAGATCGTGCCCGATGGCAAGCAGGAGATCGCAGAGACTGTCGTGCCTCCCGTCATTACGGACAAAGCCAGCTTCATCAAGGCTGTCCGCGAATCCGGCGTCGTAGGCCTCGGCGGTGCCACGTTCCCCATGAGCGTCAAGTTCAACGTCAAGCCCCCCGCAAAGGTGGATACTTTCATCGTGAACGGCGCTGAATGCGAGCCCTACATCACAGTCGACCACCAGAACATGCTCACCCACGCCCAGGAGATCATTGACGGCGTCAAGGCAGTCCTGCAGTGGCTGGAGATCGAAAGAGCCTTCATCGGCATCGAGACTAACAAGCCCGATGCGATCAAGCTGTTCAAGGACCTCCTGAAAGACGACAAGAACATCTCTGTCGCGGAACTGCGCCAGGTCTATCCGCAGGGTGCAGAACGCGTCATCATCTATGAGACGACAGGCAGACACCTGATCGCAGGCAAGCTGCCCGCAGACGTAGGATGCATCGTTTCCAACGTCACGTCCGTCCTGAAGATGCAGCAGTTCCTGGCCACCGGCATGCCGCTGGTATCCAAGGCCATGACCGTCGACGGCAACGCCGTGGCGGATCCCAAGAACGTGGAAGTGCCCATCGGCACCCCGCTGTGCGACGTCATCGAATTCTGCGGCGGCACCAAAGCGGAAGTCAAGAAGATCGTCCTCGGCGGACCGATGATGGGCCGAGCCATCCCCAAGGATGAGTACGGTGTCATGAAGGGCAACAGCGCCATCCTGTGCTTCGACGAGACCGCAGGAACCCAGCTGCCCGACACCGCCTGCATCAGCTGCGGCCGCTGCGTACGCGGCTGCCCGATGAACCTCATGCCCACCAAGCTCGCGAGAGCCTGGGAGCGTCAGGATATCGACACCCTGAGAGAGTACGACGTTACCACCTGTATGGAATGCGGATGCTGCTCTTACTCCTGCCCGGCCAGAAAGCAGCTGAGCTTCGAGATCAAGCTCGCGAAGCAGTGGGTCATGGGAGAAGACAGAAAGGCCGCTGAAAAGGCAAAGGCCGAAGCAGAAGCCGCCAAGGCGAAAGCGGAAGCCGAAGCTGCAGCGAAGGAAGGAGGAGACAAGTAATGAGCACTCAGCACACAAACCTGATCGTATCCTCCGCGCCTCACGTTAACAACCCGGTCGATACCAAGAGCATCATGAGAGACGTCGTCATCGCTCTCTGCCCGGCTCTTCTGGTTTCCATCTACGTATTCGGCGCCAGAGCCCTCATCCTGACCGCCGTATGCGCCGCTGCCTGCGTCATTTTCGAAGGCGGCACCAGAAAACTTCTGAACAGACCCCAGACCATCGGTGACTGGTCCGCAGTCGTTACAGGCGTTATCCTTGCCTTCAACCTGCCCGTCACCCTGCCTCTGTGGATGGCCATCATCGGCTGCTTCGTGGCGATCGTCGTTGTCAAGCAGCTGTTCGGCGGCCTCGGTGAAAACTTCGCGAACCCCGCGATCGTAGGACGTATCGTTCTCTTTATCGGCTTCGCGACCCCGATGACCAACTGGGCGGTCACGTCCCGGATGAGTTCCGTCATCCGCGAAGCGTCTGTCGACGGCGTTACCGGCGCGACCCCGCTGGGAATGCTGGCAAAAGGCGCAGACCAGCTGCCCTCCAACCTCGACATGTTCCTGGGAACCATCAACGGCTCCATGGGTGAGATCTCCGCGATCGCGCTGCTGATCGGCGGACTCTACCTGATCTGGAGAAAGGTCATCACCTGGCATATCCCCGTGGCGTTCCTCGGTACCATGATCGTCCTGGCAGTCATTATGGGCCAGGATCCGATCTTCCACATCTTCGCCGGCGGCGCGATGCTCGGTTCCATCTTCATGGCGACCGACTACGTCACGTCCCCGATCACCGGCAAGGGCAAGATCATCTTCGGCATCGGCTGCGGCCTGCTGACCATGCTCATCCGCATCTACGGGTCCTATCCCGAAGGCGTATCCTTCGCCATCCTGCTGATGAACATCCTCACCCCGCACATCGATCGCTGGACGAGAACGTACATCAACGGCGTAGACAGAAAGGCGGTGAAGAAGTAATGACTGATAAGAAAGAAATGCTGGCTCCGTCCATCGTTCTGGTCTGCATCTGCCTCGTAGCTTCCATGCTGCTCGCCGCGACCTATCAGATCACGAAGCCCATCATCGATAACCTCTCCATTCAGATGGCGAACGAATCCAGAGCGGAAGTCCTGCCCGAAGCGGACGGCTTCACGCAGATGGATGTCGACCTCCTGGACGGCGTCACCGAAGTGTACAAAGCCGACAACGGTGCAGGTTACGTCGTGACCGCCACCTTCAAGGGATTCGGCGGCCCCGTCACCGTCATGACCGGTATGGACGCGGACGGCGTCATTCAGAACATCAAGGTCACGGACGCCTCGAACGAGACCCCGGGCCTGGGTTCCAAGACCACGCTGCCCGATCATACGGGCAAGTTCCAGGGCAAGAGCGGCACCATCCAGATGGACGACAAGGCCGCTGACGGTTACGTCGCCCCGGTCACCGGCGCAAGTTATTCCTCCAAGGCAGTGTTCAACGCGGTCAGCGCTGCGCTCGCCCAGTATGCACAGATCGGAGGGAGCTTCTAATGGATAACAAGAAGAGCAAACTGAGCATCTTCACAAACGGATTTATCAAGGAGAACCCGATCCTGGTCCTGGTCCTGGGCACCTGCCCGACGCTGGCGGTCTCTACGCAGGGCTCCAACGGCATCGGCATGGGCCTGTGCGTCACGTTCGTACTGACCTTCTCCAACATCTTTATTTCCGCACTGAAGAAGATCATCCCCGATAAAGTGCGTATCCCGTGCTATATCGTGGTCATTTCCACCTTCGTTACGGTGCTGCAGCTGCTGCTGCAGGCGTACCTGCCCGACCTGAACAAGTCCCTGGGCCTGTACGTTCCCCTGATCGTGGTCAACTGCATCATCCTCGGCCGCGCGGAAGCGTTCGCCAACAAGAACAGCGTCGTAGACTCCGCACTGGACGGCCTGGGCATGGGCCTGGGCTATACTTGCGCCCTCACCATCATGGCTTGCATCCGCGAGCTGCTGGGCGCCGGCACCCTGTTCGGCCACGTGGTCACCGCAAACCTCTTCAGCCCGATGTCCATCTTCGTGCTGGCTCCCGGCGGCTTCTTCACCTTCGGCTGCATCATCGCAGCCCTGAATAAGCTGACCAAGGGCAGAAGAGAAAAGAAACAGAAGGAAAACAAGTGCCTGGGATGCGGCAATGCAGATGGCTGCCCTGCCGCTGAGGAAGGAGGTTGCTGATTATGAAAGAAATGTTAATGATCATCATGGCAGCAGTCCTTGCCAATAACTACGTCCTGGTGCGCTTCCTGGGCATCTGCCCGTTCCTGGGCGTATCCAAGAAACTGGACTCCGCCATGGGCATGTCCGTAGCCGTTATCTTCGTCATGGTCCTGGCGACCGCCGCGACCTGGCCCATCCAGCACCTGCTGCTGGATCCGAACGGAATCGGTTACATGCAGACTACCGTATTCATCCTGGTCATCGCCGCGCTGGTACAGCTCATCGAGACCTTCATGAAGAAGTCGATTCCCTCGCTGCATAAGTCGCTGGGTATCTACCTCCCGCTGATCACCACGAACTGCGCCGTTCTGGGCGTCTGCGTCCTGAACATCGACGAAGGCTATACCTTCATCCAGTCCATCATGAACGCGTTCGGTTCCGGCGTCGGCTTCCTGCTTGCCATGTTCCTGTTCGCAGGCGTGCGCAGCAAGATCGAAGACAACGACTATCCCGAAAGCTTCAAGGGCATCGCTTCCACTCTGGTTGCCGCTTCCATCCTGAGCGTCTCCTTCATGGGATTCTCCGGTATGATCGACAACATCTTCGGCATGTAAAGGAGGATAGAAAGTATGTTAACTGCATCTGCTTTTGTAACTCCTGTTCTGCTGACCGTCATCACCGGTCTGATCGCGGGCGTCCTGCTCACCATCGCTGCGAAGATCTTCGCAGTTCCTGTGGATGAGACTCAGGTGAAGATCCGCGAATGCCTGCCCGGCGCAAACTGCGGCGCCTGCGGATACGTAGGCTGCGACGATTACGCTGCGGCTCTGGCTAAGGATCACTCCATCGCACCGAACAAGTGCGTTCCCGGCGGCGCTTCCGCTGCCGCAGGCATTGCTGCCGTTCTCGGCGTCGATGCCGGCGCGACGGAAGAAAAGGTCGCAAAGGTCATGTGCTCCGGCACGTGCGACAACACATCCACCGAAATGGACTATCAGGGCTACAAGTCCTGCGCAGCCGTCAAGGGCTTCTTCGGAGGTCCGGGCGTCTGCAAGTTCGGCTGCATCGGTCTGGGCGACTGCGTCAAGGCCTGCAAATTCGACGCCATCCATGTGGAAGACGGCGTCGCGAAGGTCGACCGCGACAAGTGCGTCGCGTGCGGTGCCTGCGCGAATACCTGCCCGCAGAAGATCATCGATCTGCTGCCGAAGACCAGCCGCGTAACCGTCGACTGCTCCAGCAAGGATATGGGCAAGTTCGTCACGAAGGCTTGCAAGGTCGGCTGCATCGGCTGCAAGATGTGCGAAAAGACCTGTAAATTCGACGCCATCCACGTCGTGGACAACCTTGCAAAGATCGATCCCGAGAAGTGCAAGAACTGCGGCATGTGCGCCAAGGCCTGCCCGCGCAAGATCATCACGGTCGTGCCCAAGCCCGGCGCAAAGCCCATCGTCAAGGTGGCTCCGAAGCTCGAAGAGGGCGAAGTAGCTGTCAAGCCCTCCGAGATCACCAGAACCGGGGCTCCCGCTCCCGCAGCAGAGCCCGAAAAGAAGACCGAATAATCCGGTCCGTTACTGAACTCATTAAGACCTGCAGACGAAAGCCTGCGGGTCTTTTGTTTTTACATTATCGCCAAAATATGATACAATGTGCTTTACTGTAGAGGTGTGACAGGAGATTTTGGCATGCTTAGAAAAGTTACAGACCTCAAAGATCTGCTGAACTACGCTGCGGCCCAGTACGGGGACACGGCAGCTTATCTGTATAAAGAAAAAATGGGCGGGGAGTATCTTCCCATCTCGTTCAAGCGCTTCCGCGAGGACGTGTACAACGTGGAAACCGCGCTGCTTTCCGCCGGCTACAAGGGCAAGCACATCGCGGTGATCGGCGAGAACCGCTACGAGTGGATCGTCACGTACTTTGCCGTCGCCTGCGGTCTGGGGGTCATCGTGCCTTTGGACAAAGAATTGCCCGTGCAGGAGATCGCTGCCCTGGCAGGACGCGCCGACATCGCGGCCGTCGTGTATTCCGCAAAAGTCGGAGCGAAGGTGAGAGACGCGCTCGCAGAGCTGGAAGGCATCGACCGTATCTGCATGGACCTGGCGGAAGACGAGGAAGGCATTCTGTCGTTCGCTGCGCTGCGCAGCAGGGGCGAAGCCATGCGCGCTGCCGGTGAAGACGAATACGCGCAGCTGACCGTCGACCCGGATGCGTTCTGCACGCTCATCTTCACGTCCGGCACGACCGGTCTGGCCAAGGGCGTCATGCTCTGCCACCGCAATCTGGCCTATGACGTGAGCGCGCTGTACCAGTACGTGGAGCTGGACCGTTTCAAAGACCGCAAGGTAAGCCTGTCCATCCTGCCCATGCACCACACGTTTGAATTCACAGCCAGTGTGCTCGGATCCCTGCATCAGGGCGGTACGGTCGCATTCTGCGAAGGCCTGAAATACATCACGAAGAACATGGAGCAGGCGAAGGTGACGTACCTGATCGCCGTGCCCCTGATCTTCGAGAACATGCACAGCAAGATCTGGAAGCAGGCCGAAAAGGCCGGCAAGGCCGACAAGATGCGCAAGGCCATCAAGATGGTCAACGCGCTGTCGCACATCGACAAAAGGGTGCAGAGGAAGACGGCCCGCCTGTTTAAGGACGTGCACAACGCCATGGGCGGCTGCGTGCGCCTGTTCATCGTGGGCGGCGCGGCGTCCGATCCGAACGTCATCCGCAACTACATTTCCATGGGCATCAACATGGTGCAGGGCTACGGCATGACGGAATGTTCTCCGATCATCTGCCTCAACCCGGATTACGCCTGCAAGCCCGCGTCCGTCGGCCTGCCGCTTCCCGGCACGGAAGTCTACATCGATGACCCGGACAGCGACGGCATCGGCGAGATCGTCTGCAGGAGCCCAGCTGTGATGCTCGGCTACTACAAGGACGCCGAAGAGACCGAGAAGGTCCTGAGCAAGGACGGCTGGCTGCACACCGGCGATTACGGCTATATCGACCGCGACGGCTACGTGTACATCACGGGCCGCAAGAAGAACGTCATCGTCACGAAGAACGGCAAGAACATCTTCCCCGAGGAAGTGGAATATTATCTGATGAAGAGCCCGTACATCAAGGAAGTCGTCGTCCGCGGCGAAGACGACGGCGACAAGGATCTGGCTGTTACGGCCGAGATCTTCTGCGATGCGGCGGCAGTCAAGGAGGCCGGCGATCTGACCGGAGACGAGCTGCATGCTCTCATCAAGAAGGAGATCGACAGGTGCAACGACATGATGCCTCTGTACAAGAGGGTCAAGCGCTTTACGATCAGAGATACGGAATTTGCTAAAACAACGACGCAGAAGATCAAGAGGTGGTAATGATGTATCCGCAATTGGAGATCGACCTGAAAAAACTGAGATATAACGCGCAGGAAGTCGTGAACCGCTGCAGCCGCTGCGGCGTCGACGTGTGCGGCGTCACGAAGTGTTACTGGTCCGACCCGAAGATCGCGCAGACGTATCTGGATGCCGGCGCGAAGCAGCTCGGCACGAGCCGTCTGTCGCAGATCCGCAAGATGAAGGAAGCGGGCCTGCAGACCGAATACCTGCTGCTGCGCGTGCCGCAGATGTGCGAGCTGGCGGAAGTCGCCGAACTTGCCGACTATTCGCTGCAGAGCGATCTCGACGTCATGAAGGCGCTCAACCATGAATGCGAAAAGATAGACGTCGTGCACAAGGTGATCGTCATGGCCGACCTCGGCGATCTGCGCGAAGGTTTTTGGGACAAGGACGAGATGATCGAGGCCTGCGTGTTTGTGGACCGTTCGCTGCATAATCTGCATCTGGCTGGGATCGGGGTCAACCTGGGGTGCTATGGCGCCATCCAGCCGACGCCTGAGAAGATGACCGATCTGATCACGCTCGCGAGAAAGATCGAGGCGCGCATCGGCAGACCTCTGGAGATCATCTCCGGCGGCGCGACGAGCACGTTCTCGCTCGTACACTGGGATACGATCCCTGCCGGGATCAACCACGTACGCATTGGCGAAGGCGTGGCGCTGGCCTACGATCTGCCGTACATCTGGGGCATCCATGACATGGACTACCTGTATTGCGACGCGTTCACGCTGAAGGCACAGGTCCTGGAAGTGCGCGGCAAGGCGAGCTATCCGCAGGGCAAGTTCTGCATCGACTGTTTCGGCGACGTGCCCACGTTCGAAGACAGAGGTTTCCGCAAAAGGGCGCTGCTCGGCGTCGGACGCGCGGACGTCGGTACGGTCGAAAAGCTGAGGCCGCGCCTGAAGGGTGTGGAAGTCCTCGGCGGTTCTTCCGATCACCTGATCGTGGACATCGAGGATTGCGACAGACCCATCAAACCGGGCGACGTGCTGGAGTTCGATCTGTGCTACGCCACGATCGTCGGCGCGACTATCAGCCCGGACATCGAAAAGGTATATATAGACGGTGAATAAAGCATATAAACGGTGCTTTGCGCTGATCCTGGTCCTTGCGTTGGCCTTTCCCCTCAGCGGATGCACCACCTACAAAAACTTCCATGCGGCCTTTTTCGAAAAGGATAAGGAACAGGAAGTCATAACGATAGGCGTATTCGAACCGCAGACCGGCTCGGACGCGGCCGAAGCAGCGGAGGAGATCCGCGGCATCGAGCTGGCGCACGAACTGTACCCTGAGGTGATGGGCAAGCGCGTGGATCTTCTCTATGCGGATAATCAGTCCGACGTGGATATGGCGAGAACGGCCGCCCAGCAGCTCGTGGACAGCGGCGTACGGCTCGTGCTCGGCAGCTATAAGAGCACGCTTTCCCTGGCGGGCAGCGACATTTTCGACGCGGCGGACCTGCCGGCCATCGGCATCTCCATCAAGAACCCCATCGTCACGCAGACGAACGAGTTCTATTTCCGCGTGTGCTTCGTCGACGCGTTCCAGGGCATCAGCGCCGCGCATTACGTGCACGATTATCTGCGCCAGAACGACGCGGTCTGTTTCAAACAGGCCGGCGACGACTATGCGGACACCATGATCGAGCAGTTCCGTCAGCGCATGGACCGCCTGACCGCAGGAACGGGCACAGTCACCGTGCTGGAGTATCCGGAAGGCACGGAGGACTTCTCCGTCTACTTGAAGCGCGTCGGCGCGACCGGCTTCAAGGCCGTGTTCTTCCCGTGCGCGTCTTCCGTCGGTTACAAGGTCCTGTACCAGGCGTCCCCGATGGGGCTGCGCTGGATCGGCTGCGCGAAGTGGGAAGACCTGCAGGAGACCGCAAAGAGCGAACTCGGCGAGGAGAACGTCGCGTTCCTGAACGGCGTCACGTTCGTCAAGGGCTTCGACGCGGCTTCCTCTGTCACCCCGATGACGGACACGTTCAAGAACGCGTACAAGGAAAAGTACGGGGACGATGACCCGTCCGAGAACTGCGCGCTGGGCTTCGACGCCTATCTGATGGCGCTGGAAGGCATACGTCTGTCGGAGGATACCGATGACGGGGTCATCCTGACGAGCAAGTTAAAGAGCATCCGGAATCTCGAGGGAGCGACGGGCTATATCAGCATCAACTCCCAGGGAGATCCCACGAAGGATGTCGTCATAGAAGTGATCACAAGCAAGGGATCGGCTGTCGTCTATACAGTCACCCCGAATTAACAAGAAAAGGAGTACACCATGAACGAACAGATCAAAGAAGCGCTGGAGCAGATCCGCCCCTTCCTGCAGAGAGACGGCGGCGACGTGCAGTTTATCGACTTTACCGAAGACGGCATCGTCAAGGTGCAGCTCGAAGGCCACTGCGCCGGCTGCCCGCACGCCCAGATGACCGTCAAGAACGGCATCGAGTCTTTCCTGAAGGAAAACTTCGCGGAAGTCAAGGCCGTGGAAGCGGTCAATCAGTACCAGTTCTAAGCACATAAACGGAAAAGGGTATGGGTAGACATACTAGAAAAAAGAAAAGGGTAAAGATCCATTGGGGCAGATTTCTGCTGTCCATGCTGGTGCTCGGCGCAGTCATCTTTGCCGGCATCCTGTTCTGGCCGCTGCCTGCGAAGGCGGAACCGCAGATCTTCGACGAAGATCCGATCGGACAGGAAGAACCCGAACCGGAACCGGTGCACCTGTCCATCCGCGCGGTAGGCGACGTCATGTGCCACCCGGCGCAATATCAGTCCGCCTATAATTCATCGACAGGTGTCTATGATTTTTCGGGCAACTATACTTATATCAAGAAGTATATCCAGGATGCTGATCTGGCGCTGTGCAACGTGGAGACCACGTTCAAGGGCGACGGCAATTACGTCGGCTATCCGATCTTCAACTCGCCGGATTCCCTGGCGACCGCCATCCGGCAGGCAGGCTTCGACGTCGCGTGGTTCGCGAACAACCACATGATCGATACCGGCAAGACCGGCGTGCTGCGCACGGTCGAACTGATGCGCGGCGAAGGTATGACCGTCGCAGGCGCGCGTCTGAACACGGACGAACCGCGTTCGCCTATCGTTGAAGTGAACGGCGTCAAGATCGGCATCGTGGCGTATACGTACGAGACGACGACCACGGGAAGACGCCTCATCAACGGCAATCCCATCTGGGACGGCGGCACGGACCTCATCAACTCCTACCGCTGCGAGTCGGGTCTCGCGTATGCCGTAGAGGCGGACCGCGCGGCCATCGCAGCCGAGATCAAGGGCTGCCGCGACAGAGGGGCGGATCTCGTCATCGCGTATTTCCACTGGGGCAACGAGTATCAGAGGGAATTCAATACCGGAGAACACAACATGGCAAAGTTCGCGGCCGACGCAGGCGCGGACATGATCTTCGCGTCCCATCCGCACCTGCTGCAGGGCGTGGAGATGTTCGAGTACCAGGTCGACTATCCCGAACCGGAACCCGAGCCGGAACCTGAACCGGAACCTGAGCCCGAACCCGATCCCTGGATCATCCGGGTCAGAAAGCACTTCGGTCTCATCAAGGAAGAAGAGCCCGAGCCCGAACCTGAGCCTGAACCCGAAGAACCGAAGCCGACGTACTGGACGAAGAAGGTGCCCGTGTTCTATTCCATGGGCAACCTCGTTTCGAATCAGCGCGTCGAGACCATGAGCGACTATATTCCCGCCAAGGCCCGCTTTACGGAGCAGGGCATGATCGCGTGGGTCGATTTCGACTACGACACCGAGACCGGAGAGATCATGAACCTGCAGATGCAGTGTCTGCCGACCTGGGTGGAAAAATACAAGAAGAACGGCCACGTGGAATACTACATCATTCCGCTCGACAAGGACCTCGCGTCCAATCCCGAGCTTGCCAACAGCGGCCACTTGAGCCGCGCGCAGCAGGCGCTTGAGGACGTCAAGGCTCTAATCGATCCCGCCGTCTGCACTGTCATCAATGGATATTAGATTCGAACTTGCGAAAAAACTGACGAAGCCGCTGCCGAAGGCTAAGGGCGTTACCCTGCGCAGCGTGCGCCTCGAAGAGGGCAGCGTCTGCGCTTCCGCCATCCTGATGGCCGGCGGTTACCAGCAGATCCGCGAAAACGTAGAGGATTTCCGCATGCGCACCGGGCAGCCTCTGGCCTGCCGCGCGAAAGGAAAAAGCCTCGAGGTATATGCCGAGGGCGGCGAAGACCCGCTCGGTACGCTCATGGCGTTCCTTTCCCTGATCGCGTTCAACAGCGAAGGCGTGATGGAGGTCCTGGAGTTCTTTGCGCGCTATCTTGCGCCGGAAACGGACAGCGGGCTGAGGGTCCTTTCCATGGATATGACCGCCGAAGACCTGCGGATCGCGTGCGAAATGCCCCTGGAAGAGGGGGAAAGCCCCGAAAACGCGTTTTCCTACGTCTCTTCGCTGCTCGACCGTTACGACATGGGAATCATCAAAAACGAATAGAATACCAAATATGGTGGGGCCACCGGACGGTGACCCCCTATCTGTAGAAGGATAAGAAACACCCGGACGAGTTGTCGTGATTCCGGCGTTATGCAATCGCTGCATAAACCCCCGGAGGCCTTAAAATAAGGGCTTTCAGGGGTTTTAAAATTTTTCAAAAAATTTTTGATTTTCTTTAAAAAAGTGCTTGCATGCCGGCAGACCTTGTTGTATATTAGTAGAGCTTGCTTTGGACAGGGAAAAGGCTGAAAAGCCTTGAACTGACCCAGCGGAGAAGCAGAAAGTTGCAGAGCCATCTGGTAATTTCTGCCGAGAATTGTCGGTCCACAAGAGACCGGCGAAGGAGTTCTCGCATGTTTGCTTTGAGGTGAAAAATAGGAAACACACGGAAGCGTGTACACAAGGCAAAGCGAAGATCAAACCTCGCACAGATATGGCGAAAATGTGCGAAAAGTAAAGCGAAGCAAGGCTTCGCAGGCAAACAAGGAGGAAAAAACAACAATGAGTAGTCAGAAAATCAGAGTCAGACTCAAGGCTTACGACCACAAGGCGCTGGATAGCTCCGCGGAGCGCATCGTCGAGACCGCCAAGAAGACCGGCGCAGAAGTCTCCGGTCCCATCCCTCTCCCCACGGAAAAGGAAGTCGTCACGATCCTGAGAGCGGTTCACAAGTACAAGGACAGCAGAGAGCAGTTCGAACAGAGAACCCACAAGAGACTCATCGATATCCTGAACCCGACGCCCAAGACCATCGACGCGCTCACCAAGCTCGACATGCCCGCCGGCGTGGATATCGAGATCAAGCTGTAAGTACAAAGGTTAAATAGATTACCCACGTGCTTAGTATGATTACCAACGTAATCCGCTGTAAGAACTAGGAGGAAAAACATGAAAGGAATCTTAGGAAAGAAGATCGGCATGACCCAGATCTTTTCCGAAGCAGGGGAAATGATCCCCGTGACCGTCATCGAAGCAGGTCCCTGCGTTGTGACCCAGCTCAAGACGGAAGAGACCGACGGCTACAAGGCTGTACAGCTCGGTTTCGAAGATCAGAAAGAACACAGACTGACCAAGCCCGAAAGAGGCCACTTCGCCAAGGCCGGCGTTGCCTGCAAGAAGTATCTGGGCGAATTCAGACTCGACGAAGACGAAAACTACGAACTCGGACAGACCGTTTCCGCAGCAGACTTCGAAGTCGGCTCCAAACTCGACATCACCGGCACTTCCAAAGGTAAGGGAACCCAGGGCAACATCAAGAGACATCACCACAGAAGAGGCCCGATGACCCACGGCTCCAAGCACAAGAGATTACCCGGCGGTCTGGCGGCAGCCACGTATCCTTCCAGAGTGTTCCTTGGCAACAAGGCACCGGGAAGAACCGGCAGAGACACCATCACCGTACAGAACCTGGAACTGATCAAGGTGCTCGCAGACAGAAACCTGATGCTCGTCAAGGGCGCTGTTCCCGGAAACAAGGGCGGACTTCTCCGCATCAAAATGGCTGTCAAGGGACAGACCAAATAATAAGGAGGCAGTCAAATGGCAAAAGTTACTATGTTAACCATGGCCGGCGCTGAAGCAGGCACCATCGAACTGAACGATGCCATCTTCGGAATCGAGCCGAACGAATACGCAGTACATGCGATCATCAAGAACTATCTGGCAAACCAGAGACAGGGCACGCAGTCCGCTAAGACCAGAGGCGACGTCCGCGGCGGCGGAAGAAAGCCGTTCAGACAGAAGGGAACCGGCCGCCACAGACAGGGCAGCACCACGGATCCCACGCAGGTAGGCGGCGGCGTCGCGTTCGCACCCAAGCCCAGAAGCTACAGATACACGGTGCCCAAGAAGCTGAAGAGACTCGCGCTGTTCTCCGCTCTGTCTTCCAAGGTCGCCGAGAACGAGATCGTCGTTCTGGACAAGCTGGAAATGGACGAACCCAAGACCAAGGACATGATCAAGGTCCTCGAAGCGGTCAAGGCCCAGAAGAAGGCTCTGATCGTCACCGCTGAAAACAACGAGAACGTCATCAAGAGCGCCAATAACATCCCCGGCGTCCAGACGACGACCGTTAATCAGATGAACGTTTACGAGATCATCAACCACGGCAGCTTCATCATCACCAGGGATGCGGTTGCGAAACTGGAGGAGGTGTACGCATAATGAGAACTCCTTACGACGTAATTAAAGCGCCGGTCATCTCCGAAAAGAGCATGGACGATGCCGCTGAAAAGAAATATACCTTCAAGGTCGCTACCGACGCCACCAAGACCGAGATCAAGTCTGCTGTGGAAGAAGCTTTCGGAGTGACTGTCGTCAAGGTCAACGTAGCCAATTACGACGGCAAGTTAAAGAGACAGGGAAAGTACGTAGGCAGAACTCCTTCCTATAAGAAGGCGATCGTTACGCTTTCCGAATCCAGCAAGACCATCGAGTTCTTCGAAGGACTCTAAAACAGGAGGAAGAAACAATGGGTATCAAGAAATATAAACCGACTACTCCGGGTTTAAGAGGAATGACCGTTTCCACTTTCGAAGAGATCACTGAAAGCACTCCGGAAAAGTCCCTGACCTACACCCTGAAGAAGAATGCCGGCCGCAACAACAGAGGCTGCATCACCGTCAGACATCAGGGCGGCGGCACGAGACGCAAGTACAGAGTGATCGACTTCAAGAGAAACAAGGACGACATCCCCGCAACCGTCAAGACGATCGAATACGATCCGAACAGAACCGCTAACATCGCGCTGCTGTGCTATGCAGACGGCGAAAAGAGATACATCATCGCACCGAACGGCCTGAAGGTCGGCGACGTTCTCTACAGCGGAGCCGCGGCGGACATCAAGACCGGCAACACCCTGCCTCTCGCGAACATCCCCGTCGGTACCATCATACACAACATCGAACTGAAGCCCGGCAAGGGCGCGCAGCTGTGCAGAGCAGCCGGCAACGGCGCCCAGCTCATGGCCAAGGAAGGCCAGTATGCGCAGGTCAGACTGCCGTCCGGCGAAGTCAGAAAGATCGCCATGAACTGCAGAGCGACGATCGGCGAAGTCGGCAACATCGACCACGAACTGATCTCCATCGGCAAGGCCGGCAGAAAGAGACACATGGGTATCCGCCCGACGGTCAGAGGCTCCGTCATGAACCCGAACGACCACCCGCACGGCGGCGGCGAAGGCAAGGCCCCCGTTGGCCGTCCCGGCCCGGTGACCCCCTGGGGCAAGCCCGCTCTCGGCTATAAGACGAGAAAGAAGAACAAGGCTTCCAACCAGTACATCGTCAAGAGAAGAAATCAGAAGTAGTTGAAGGAGGATACAGAAGAACATGAGCAGATCCTTAAAGAAGGGCCCGTTCGTAGACAGAAAGCTGCTGAAGGCGATCGACGATATGAACGCTGCCAACGACAAGAAAGTCATCAAGACCTGGTCCAGACCGTCAACGATCTTCCCCCAGATGGTTGGACACACGATCGCGGTATACGACGGCAAGAAGCACGTCCCCGTATATATCACAGAAGACATGGTAGGACACCGCCTCGGCGAATTCGCTCCGACCAGAACATTCAGAGGACACGCTGGTTCCTCCAAGGTTAAGTAGAAAGGAGATAAAAAGCAATGGAAGCTAAGGCAGTTGCAAAATACGTAAGAATGTCTCCGACGAAGATTGCCCCCATCACCGACCTGGTGAGAGGCAAAGACCTGCAGGAGGCTCTGACCATTTTAAAGTTCACACCCGGCAAGGCATCTGAACTTGTAGAAAAAGTCGTTCAGTCCGCAGCGGCAAACGCTGAGAACAACCACGACATGGACGTTTCCAAGCTCTACGTCGCAGAGATCTATGCGAACAAGGGCCCCACGATGAAGCGCTGGAGAGCCGGCGCCCAGGGCAGAGCGGGAATGATCCTCAAGAGAAGCAGCCACATCGGCGTAACTTTAAAGGAAAGATAATCAGTAGGAGGTTATTATGGGTCAGAAAGTTAGCCCGCATGGATTCAGAGTGGGCGTCATCAAAGACTGGGATTCCAAATGGTACGCAAACAAGAAGAACTTCTCTGATTATCTCATCGAAGATAACAAGGTCAGAGATTTCATCAAGAAGAAGCTGTATCTGGCAGGCGTATCCAAGGTCGTCATCGAAAGAGCGGCTGAAAACCAGATGCGGATCAACGTTCTCACCGCCAAGCCCGGTATGGTCATCGGCCGCGGCGGCGACGGCATCGACCAGCTCAAGAACGAGCTGGAGAAGTTCACCGGCAAGAGCGTTGTCCTGAATATCGTAGAACTGAAGAGACCGGAGACCGACGCGCTGCTGACCGCAGAGAGCATCGCTCAGGCTCTTGAAAAGAGA
>JAFYYP010000052.1 GCA_017557505.1 Bacillota bacterium
CCCAGGCCGATCTCCGCAGCCAGGTCGATCGCGTCGATGATGTAGAACTGTGCGTGCTTTTCAGCCAGGCCTTTCTTCAGGTCTGCAGGAAGTCTGTCTTCCAGTTCTTCGGGCTTCCACTGGCAGTTCAGCAGAAAGACGCCGCCGTCCTTCAGATCCTTGGTGAGGTTGTACTTCGTAACGTAAGTCGGGTTGTGGACCGCGACCATGTCGGCTGCGCTGACGTAGTACGGCTGCTTGATGGGCGAGTGGCCGAAACGCAGGTGGGACTGGGTGAGGCCGCCGCTCTTCTTGGCGTCATAGGCGAAGTATGCCTGCGCGTACATGTCGGTGTTGTTGCCGATGATCTTGATGGAGTTCTTGTTCGCGCCGACCGTGCCGTCTGCGCCCAGACCCCAGATCTTGCAGGACGTGCAGTCGTCCGGCGTGATGTCGACGGGTTCGCCGAGCGGCAGGGACAGATGCGTGACGTCGTCCACGATGGAGATCGTGAAGTTGTCCTGCGGAGCGTCCTTGGCCAGGTTGTCGTAAACGGAAATGATGTGCGCCGGCGTGGTATCCTTGGAGGACAGACCGTAGCGGCCGCCCACGATGATGGGAGCGTCCTTGCCGACCTTGTGGTAGGCGTGGACAACGTCCTGATACATGGGTTCGCCGATGGAGCCGGGTTCCTTGGTCATGTCGAGGACTGCGATCTTCTTGCAGCTCGCGGGAACAGCCTTCAGGAAGTGCTCGATGGAGAACGGTCTGTACAGGTGGACGTTGATCATACCGACCTTGCGGCCCTGTGCATTCAGGTAGTCGCAGACCTTTTCCAGCGTGTCGCAGACAGAACCGTTCGCGATAACGACTTCGGTCGCGTCGGGCGCGCCGTAGTAGTTGAACAGCGTGTAGTTGCGGCCCGTCAGCTTGTTGATCTCGTTCATGTAGTTCTCTACAATGGCGGGAACAGCGTCATAGAAGCGGTTCTGCGCTTCTCTGCCCTGGAAGTACAGGTCGGGGTTGATGGTGGTGCCGCGGATGCAGGGATGTTCGGGGTTCAGGGCGTTCTTGCGGAACGCGTTGACCGCATCCATATCCACGAGCTTCTTCATGTCGTCGTAGTCGAGGCATTCGATCTTCTGGATTTCGTGAGAAGTTCTGAAGCCGTCGAAGTAGTGCAGGAACGGAACTCTGCTCTTGATGGCGGACAGGTGAGCGACAGCGCCCATGTCCATGACTTCCTGCGTATTGGCGGAAGCCAGCATCGCGAAACCGGTCTGGCGGCAGGCCATAACGTCGGAGTGGTCACCGAAGATGGACAGGCCGTGGACAGACAGGGAACGTGCGGAGACGTGGAACACGCCGGGCAGCAGTTCGCCTGCGATCTTGTACATGTTGGGGATCATCAGAAGCAGACCCTGGGAAGCGGTGTAGGTAGAGGTGAGGGCGCCTCCCTGCAGGGAGCCGTGGACCGCACCGGCTGCGCCGGCTTCGGACTGCATCTCGACCACCTGGACCTTCTGACCGAAGATGTTCTTGCGGCCCTTGGCTGCCCATTCATCTACCATTTCTGCCATGGGAGAGCTGGGCGTGATCGGGAAGATACCTGCGACTTCGGAAAATGCGTAGGATATGTACGCTGCCGCGGTATTTCCGTCCATTACGTCGAATTTCTTAGCCATTCTTTTCTCCTTATATTAGTAATTACAACGGATAACGGGTTTAGATAGTCTTCATGAAGCGTTCGAGTCTGTCCATACCGTCGGCGATATTCTCGTCGTTGGTGGCATAGCAGAAGCGGACGAATCCTTCGCCGCCTTCGCCGAAGCCGACGCCCGGGATGACCAGCATCTGCTCCTGATCGAGCAGCTTGGCCGCGAACGTTCTGGAATCAAGACCGGTCTGCTTGATGTTCGCCATCAGGTAGAACGCGCCGGCGGGATCCTTGCAGGTGATGCCGGGGATCTTGTTGATGCCGTCGACGAGCAGGGCCTTTCTGTGTCTGTACAGGGCCTTCATGTCTTCTACGCACTGCTGGCTGGACGTGAGGGCTGCAACGCCGCCCCACTGGACCGCCGTGAAGACGGAGGAGAAGACGTTCTCGAGCAGCATGATCATCTTGGCGATCATGTCCTTGGGGCCTGCGGCATAGCCGAGTCTTGCACCGGTCATCGCGTAGGTTTTGGAGAAGCCGTCTACGATGATGGTTCTTTCCTTCATGCCGGGGAAGGAAGCGATGGAGACGAAGGGCTTGCCGGTCCAGTTCAGTTCTCTGTACATTTCGTCGGTGACGCAGAAGATGTCGTTCTCGACGCAGATCTCTGCCAGAGCCTTCATGTTCTCGTAGTCAGCGACGCCGCCGGTCGGGTTGGACGGGAAGTTGATGAGCATCAGCTTCGTCTTCGGGGTGATGGCTGCGCGGACCGCTTCGGGGTTGAACATGAAGCCGTCTTCCTCGAAGATCTTGACCCGGACAGGCTTGCAGCCCAGCATGATGATCATGCCGTCGTACGCTGCGTAGCAGGGGTCGGAGATGATGACTTCGTCACCGATGTCCAGCGCGGCTTCCAGGGCCAGCAGCAGAGCGGACGTGCCGCCGATGGTGACGACCATTTCGTCCAGACCGTAGCTGAGGCCTCTTTCCGCATAGGACTTGGAGATGGCTTCTCTCAGAGGGAGAATACCGGTGTTGGGCGCGTAGAAGGATTCGCCTCTGTCCAGGGATTCCTTCATGGCGTCGGTGATGTGCTTCGGCGTAACGAAGTCGGGCTGGCCGAAGCCGAAGGACAGTACGTTGTCGTACTTGTAGCTCATGCCGACGAACTCACGGATGACCGATCTCGGAGTGTTGGCACTCTTTTCAGACATGAAATTTCTCATAATTCCTCCTTATGAATACTGGGGGGTGCGTCTGATTTACTTACTTATCTTCGATGCCGGCGATCTTCTTGGCCAGCTTCTGCTTGCCTTCCATGTTGCCCTGGCGAGCGATCATGATGCGCTGTGCCTGGGGAGAACCGGCGCCGTGCAGCGATTCGGTTCTGTAGCCGACTGCGGAAGAACCGAGGCAGATGTTCTCCAGGAAGCGGAGGATGCGCATGCGGTCCATGGTGTCGACTTCGGGCTTGGTGCCCAGCAGGGACGTGCAGAATTCGCCGAGGGTCTCGCCGTTCTTGCCTACGACCAGGTCGGACTTGAAGTCCTTTTCGGAGGGCATGGTGACCATCAGGCCGCCCGCGATGTCTTCGGCGAGTCTTGCGATCTCGTAGGGGAATCTCGTGACGTTCTGCTTGCAGACGTTGGCCTCGAGCAGGTTGATCTCGTAGTTGCCGGCCTTCGTCGCGTGACCGTCTGCAGAGCAGGCGATGCCGCAGCAGTACATGGTCTCGTTCAGGTGGGTCATCTCGACCAGCTTGTCCTTGACGGCGGAAGCCTTTTCGCAGCCGTTGTATTCGGCAGCCAGAGCGGCAGCGCCGATGATGACGTCGCCTACGCCGACCTTGCAGCCGCCGTAGCTCTGTCTGTGGTAACCTGCGAATCTTTCGACCAGCATGCCGGCGAATTCGGTCTCGCCGTTCATGAAGATGTATTCGTTCGGAATGAAGACGTCGTCGAGGATGACGAGGGCTTCCTGGCCGCCGAACTGCTTGTTGCCCAGATCGATATCCGCGCCTTCTTCGAGCTTACGGGTGTCGCAGGACTGTCTGCCGTAGACCATGAACAGGCCGTCCGCGTCGGACGGGCAGGCGAAGCACAGGGCGAAATCCTTGTCTTCGGGCTTCATAGCGATGGTCGGCATGAAGATGTGCCAGTGGGAGTTGACGGAACCGGTCTGGTGGGCCTTGGCGCCTCTTACGACGATGCCGTCTTCTCTGACTTCCTTGACGTGAACGAAAACGTCGGGATTGGCCTGCTGGCTGGGGCTCTTGGAGCGGTCACCCTTGGGGTCGGTCATCGCGCCGTCGACGGTGAGGTCGTTGTCCTGGACCATGATCAGGAACTTCTTGAAACGTTCATGATAGTCGGTGCCGTACTTCTCGTCGATCTCGAACGTCGTGGAATAGACGGCGTTGAACGAGTCCATACCAACGCAGCGCTGGAAGCAGCTCGCGGTCTTTTGACCGAGCATTCTCTGCATCTTGACCTTCTTGCACAGGTCGTCGGTGCTCATGTGGATGTTGGAAAAGCGGTTGATCTTGTGACCCGTCAGGTTGCTGGTCGCGATCATCAGTCCGCTTTCGGCGGCGTCTGCGGCGGCGTCATAGGTGGCGGCCACGCAGTTGATCGACGGACGGATCATGGGGTGATCCACCCAGTTCTCGATTCTTTCGCCGAACATGTAGACTTTGGTGTTCAGTTTGCGCAGAGATTCGATATACTCTGCTCCGGTCATTAATGCCATTGGTATCTCCTCCGTAACTTATATGACTGCAGGGGGGTTATAAACTTTTTCAGACAACCATATTTAATGCAAGAAGCGTGCCAAGCCGGAAATATTTTTTGAAAGGGGTTTTTTGTGTGTTTTGCCGGGCAATCCCCCAAGATATTGTTACCATTTTGACAAAAGCGGAGATGCAGCGGAACTGGGTGAACCGTTTTTGCGAATCACTTGAACCGATTTCGGTTCTATAGTAAAATATAGGCACGAGGAGCATGTCATGAAACACTTACAATATTCTTTCTTTATTGACAAGTTGACGAACCTGGTCCCCTGCGACACAGCTTCCGAGGAGTTCCTCGGAAGCATCGATCCGGCCGGGTTCCAGGCGCACCTGCAGAGCCTCGAGCTCAACAACGCTAACCTGTCCACGACCATCCTGCTCAACCAGACGAGCTACACGCTGCGGCTCGTTCCGGTCTCCGCCATGCGCAGTGCGGCCCAGGCCCGCGTGCTCGACAACTGGAACGGCGCCTACATCGCCGTGCTGCAGGACCAGGTCTCGCTTTCTTCCGTCCTGTACACGCTCGGAAAAGGCGCAGGATCCGAGAGCATCACCTCGGAAATGTTCGAGGATTTCGACACCGGCATCTACGTGACCCGCGCGGACGGCGTGTCCATGTTCATCAACTCGCGCTACGAGGAGATCACCGGCATCCGCCGCGAGGAAGCCGTCGGGCAGACCATCTTTACGCTGCACAGCCAGGGCATGTACATGCCGCTCGTCACGCCGGTGATCCTGCGCATCAATAAAGAATATACCGTGCTGCAGTCCTTTGCCGGCGGGCGATACGGCATCATCTCCGGTACGCCCATCTACGACGCCAGCGGCAAGCCGTTCTGCGTGCTGATCTGCGTCAACCAGATCGAAGAAAAGGCCCTGCGGACCCTCGACAATACGTTCAGCCCGCAGGCCATCGCGCGCGGCAAAAACGCCAAACTGGAATACGTGCAAGAGTCCGCGGTCGATATCATCGCGGAGAGCGCCGCGGTGCGCCAGGTGATGCAGGACTCCATCCGCGTCGCCCACTACGACGTGCCTGTGCTACTTTTAGGCGAATCCGGAACAGGCAAGGAGATCTTTGCGTCGATCATCCACTCGTCGGGTCCGCGGCGGTTCGAACCCTATGTCACCCTGAACTGCAGCGCGATCTCCCCCAGCCTGCTCGAAGCCGAGCTGTTCGGTTACGAACCCGGGTCGTTTACCGGCGCGTCGAACAAGGGCAAACAGGGCTTCTTCGAAGTTGCCTCCAACGGCACGATCTTCCTAGACGAGATCGGCGACATGCCGCTCGAATCGCAGGCTAAGATCCTGCGCGTGCTGCAGAACGGCGAGTTCTACAAGGTCGGCGGCGTGGATCCCATCAAGACCAACGCCCGTATCGTCGCGGCAACGAACCGCAACCTGAAGGAAATGGTCGAACAGGGCACGTTCCGGCGAGACCTGTATTACCGCCTGAACGTCATCCCCATCACCATGCCGGCGCTGCGCGACCGCAAGGAGGACATCGCTCCTCTGCTTCTGCATTTCCTGTACGTGTTCAACCAGAACTACGGCACGAACAAGCGCTTCTCCGACGAGCTGATCGATCTGCTGACTGAGTACAACTGGCCCGGCAACGTGCGCGAACTGAAGAACCTGGTGCGGCGGCTCATCATCATGAGCGTCGACGACCTGCTGACGCCCAGCCACTTCTACCGCATCTGGTCCGAAGAACTGGCGCTGGACCAGCCGGAAGAATCTGCCCCGGACGGCGTCGTCGTCAACGGCCTGCCGCAGATGACCCGGGCAGTTGCTGACGTGGAGAAAACGCTCGTCGAGCGCGCGCTGGAAAAAGGCGGAACGACCCGGAGGGCCGCGGAGCTGCTCGGGGTCAGCCAGTCGACCATCATGAGAAAGATCAGGGAATTCGGGATCTCAGAATAGTATGGAACGGTATTTCGAGTACGGCGCGGCGGAAACCGAAGCGCTGAAGGCAAAAGACAGGAAACTGGCCGCGGTGATCGACCGGATCGGCCACATCGACAGGCCCGTGGATACGGACCTGTTTGAGTCGGTCATGCGCTGTATCATCGGGCAGCAGATCTCCACGAAGGCGCAGCGTACGATCTGCGCGCGGATGGAGGAAAAGTATGGCACCGTGACCCCGGAGGCCGTCGCCTCCGCTCCGGCCGAAGAACTCCAGAAACTCGGCCTGACCTTTAAGAAGGTCGACTACATGCAGGACTTCGCGCGCAAGGTGCTGGACGGATCGTTCGACCTGGACGCTGTCGAGCACATGCCTGACGAGGAAGCGATAGCAGCTCTGGTCTCCCTGCGCGGCATCGGCGTGTGGACCGCGGAGATGCTCCTGCTGTTCTGCCTGCAGCGGCCGGACGTGCTGAGTTTCGGCGATCTGGCCATCCTGCGCGGCATGCGCATGGTGTACCGGCACCGTAAGATCGATAAGAAGCTGTTCGAAAAGTACCGCAGGCGCCTGTCGCCCTACGGCAGCGTCGCCAGCCTGTACTTTTGGGCGGTCGCCGGCGGCGCGATCCCCGGCCTCACCGATCCCGGTGCAAAATAATAAGACACGGGGACGGTTCTCCTGTCTTATCAAACACAAAACCGGCCCACAGCAGGCCGGTTTTGAATTACCTGTATGATATGGCGTCCTACATCTTGCTCGCCGACGCTGCCCGGATGCCGGGATTCTGTTTGGAGAAGCTGTTCACGAGTTCCATGGAAACGTCCTTCTTCGCCTTCATCGTGACGCTGTAATGCGTCGTCGAGCCGTTGATGGCGTAGCTGTAGCTGGAGATCTGACCGTCCAGGCTCTGGACGAATTCGGTCAGCAGCGGCTGGAAGTCCACCTCGTTGTCCACGTCGAATTCCAGGATGCAGTCCTGGAACGCGTCGGAACCGACCGTAAAGCGGTGCATCAAGTACTGCATCACGCAGATGATGACCGCCGTAACGACGCCCAGCCAGTACATGCCTGCGCCGATGGTAAGGCCGATGCCCGCCGTAGCCCAAAGTCCGGCTGCCGTGGTCAGGCCCTTGACCGCATTCTTGTTGCGGAAGATCGCGCCGGCACCCAGAAAACCGATGCCGCTGATGACGGCGGCCGCGATCCTGGCGGGGTCAGCGCCGCTGGTACCCGGGAAGAAGCCTGTACCTGTGCTGCCCAGGTCGACGAAACCGTATTTGGACACGATCATGATGAGCGCAGCCGCGCAGCAGACGATCACGTGCGTACGGATGCCCGCCTCTTTAAAGCGCTTGCTCCGTTCGTAGCCGATCGCCGCGCCGCATACACAGGCCACGATGATGCGGAGCAGAAACTCCAGATTCTGCCCTGTGCTGAAGAATTGCCACATCTCTTGTGCGTAAGTCATGGGAAGCTCCTTTCCGTTGTGTGCTATAATAATACCATCAAAAACACAAAAAGGCAGGAGATTTTTTATGGATAGAGACATTTTTGAGAAGGCAGCCGCTCTGCGGCACGAGATCCACATGCATCCGGACCTTTCCAACGAGGAACGGCCGACACTGGAGCGCGTGATGAAATTCCTAAAGGAAAACACAAGAAACATCGAGATCCACGACGCCGGCCACTACGTCTGGTGCGCTTACAGAAGCCCTGACCCGAAGAAGCCCAACATGGCCTTCCGCGGCGACTGCGATGCGCTTCCGACTGAGGACCTGGTCGACAAGCCCTGGCGCTCCGTGATCCCCGGCAAAGGCCACAACTGCGGCCACGACGGGCATACGGCGGCCCTGGCGGGGCTCATCCTCTCCGTCGACCGCTGCGGTGCGGACCGCGATGTGTTCTTCATTTTCCAGCCGGCCGAGGAGAACGGATCCGGCGCGAAATCGTGTCTTGACTTCATCACGGACAACAACGTGCAGCAGATCTATTCGATGCACGGCCAGGGCAAGCACTACCCGTTCTCGATCGCAACGAAATCCGGAACGCTGCAGTGCGCGAGCAAGGGCATGACCGTCACCATGACCGGCGTCCCGGCTCACGCGGGCAACCCGCAAGACGGAAAGAACCCCTCCATGGCCCTGTGCGCGCTGGCCGAATACAGCCAGGAAGTGCTGAAGGACCCAAAGTTTCAAAGCTTCATCCTCGCGACCGTCATCCACCTGGGCATCGGCAAGGAGAATGCCTTCGGTATGAGCGCCAGCACCGGTAAACTGCAGATGACGATACGCTCTGAAGACGAGGCGGAACTCGACGAACTGCAGATGATGCTGGAGACAAAGGCGAAGGAGCTGGCGGAGACGAGCGGCCTGACGGTCGATTTCGCCTATCAGGACGAATTCCCGATGACCCGCAACAACGATGCCTGCGTGGAAAAGGTCAAGAAGGCCGTCCTTGCCTGTGGCTACGACTTCTATGATGTGCCCGAGCCGCGCAGAGGCAGCGAGGACGTGGGCCATTTCCTCAAGATGGTGCCCGGCTGCCACTTCTACTGCAGTTTCGGCTACGACCACCCCGCCATCCACATGAAGGACTACGACTTTGACGACGAAGGTATCGAACGCACGGTGAACGTCAACCTGGCGCTGATTGCAGGAGAATAAAGCGTTTCAGGCAACAGAAAAGCCCGGATCTTTACGGATCCGGGCTCTTTTCTTGTTATTTTATGATCAGCCGAACCAGACCTGCGGCTGGCGCTCTTCTTTGCCGAACGTCTCTTCGCAGTTCTTCGCGACTTCCTTGAAAGCTTCCTGCCGGAACTGCATCGACTGCACCGGGCAGGTCTTGACGCAGGTGTTGCACTTGAGGCATCCGGGTTTGATGGCGTCGCTGTCGTTGACGTCGATCAGGCCGAGCGGGCACACGCTGGCGCATGCGCCGCAGTGCAGGCAGTTCTCATCGGGTGCGGGCCTGTTGGGCGTCAGATGGCCCAGGCGTTCCCGGTGCATGCCGATCGCGTCCAGGTCGACGGACCGCTGCGGGATGGCTTCTGATGCCATAGCCGCAAGGCTGCCGGCTTCGAACTTTCCCCTCACCTGCTGTCCGAATCCGCGGGCAACAGCAAGGTCTTCTTCATCCGGTCTTCCGGTCTGGATATTTCTCGAAAAACTGTGCTCACCGATAAACGCGCCGCAGGCGATCACCTGAAATCCTGCAGCCGTGGCCGCTTCATACAGATCCGCCAGCGCCATGTCGTAGTGCCGGCCGCCGTACGTCGCGATGCACACGGCAGGTCTGCCGGCGCCTTCCAGCTTGCGGATCGTCCCCGTCAGCAGCTTAAAACTGCGGCCGCCGTAGACAGGCCCCGCAAAGACGAACAAATCCGCGCCGCCGTCCATGAGCGCCTTAGAGCGCCCTGCCGGCAGCGTAATGTCGTTTTCGATCCGTTCCCCGCCGAACCCTTCCGCGAAAGCCCTTACGACCTTGCGCGTCGTCCCGGTCGGGCTGAAATACAGGCTTGCGAGGATCATTCTTCCGCCTTCGTCTTAATGGCCATCATCCAGTAGTGGTTGTCGTTGAAGTCGAACTTGCCGATCTCCGTCATGTGCGCCTTGCGGGTGTGAGCCGCGTAGCTGCGCGGATTGATCTGGTTGATGAACGTCACCATCACGGGATAACGGTCTTCGTAGAGCTTGAGCGCTTCCTTGAAGATCGTCTCAAACACGCCTGTGCCGCGCACGGATACGTCCACGCAGACGGGGCCGTACTGATAGGTGTTCGTTTCGTCCAGAGCCATGCCTTCGAACGGCATGTCGGGCAGGACTTCCGTCATGCGCTGCATGATGGGCACCTGTTTCCAGTAATCCCATCCCGCGTGCAGCGCGAACGCCTTGACTTCGCCGTTTTCGTCCTTGGCGAGGGTCACGCCCTTGCGGTTGACGATCAGATCCTCGAACTGCTCGTCGGACAGCTTCGTCGTAACGAAACCGCCGGGCATGTCCTCGGGCTTGATCGTGTCCTTATGATACCTGGCCAGCAGCTTGCGGATCGCGGGCAGGTCTTCCATGGTTGCCAGTACGTACTGCATATTGCCTCCTATTTCGAATAGCTGATGACGGCTTCGGACAGGCCTTCCGACTGCACGATGCCGATCACGGCGACGCGGCCGGTCTCTGCGTTCTTGTAGGCGTACAGCGTGGTCGTATTGTCTCCGATCAGCTTTCTGGAGTCGTCCAGGCTGAACGTGAAGCCTGCGTCGAACAGGTACGAGACGTACCTCTGCAGGTCTTCCGCTTCCTTGCCCTCGCGCACCGTATCAGTGTAGTTGTAATAGTTGTAGACCATGATGTCGTCCGCCGTGCTCTCCTCCGACTTCGGCAGATTGCAGAGATAACCGAAATCCGCCACTTCCGTGTCCGGATAGCACTCCAGGACCTCGTGGTTGAACACGCTGGCCGTATAGGTCTCGCCGTTCCAGGAGATGTCCTTGCCGACGATCTGGCACACCGCCGCCAGCGGCAGATAGGTCGTGCCGCGGTACAGCAGACTGTAGGGCACCATCATGCCGCCTCCGCGGTCGAACTGCGTGCCGGGGCGCGCGAACGTCTGACCGCTCACAACGATGTTCAGGCTGTCGAACGTGACGTCGACGGAAACGTCCTGGTGTTCGGACGGTTCCGCCGTGCTGCTCGGAGCGCCTTCGACCGGGCCGTCCGGGTTGCTGATGTAGACCGTGCGGGTCTCGCCGTCCCAGCTGACGTCCTTGCCCACGAACTCGCAGACCTTTGCGAGCGGCAGGTAGGTCGTGCCCTTGTACAGGATGCTGTACGGCACGTCGCCGGTCGTGCGCACGAAGAATTCGCCCGCGACAGCCTTCAGGTCGCCCTCGACTTCGATGTTGATCTTGTTAAAACTCGCGCTGACCACAGTTGCAAAGGCGCTGGCAGTCGAGACCGCCAGTGCCAGTGCGAGGATCAACGCAATCCTTTGACTGCGTTTCATAGTTCAGTTTCCTTTTGTCCGAAGGACGGTTCTGCCTTTCTTTACAGCTTCGCAGCAGCCTGTTCGAAGTCCGCGATCAGGTCTTCGACATCTTCGATACCGACGGAGAAGCGGACCAGACCGTCGGTGATGCCGGCTTCCTTGCGGCCTTCCGGGGTCACGTTGGCGTGGGTCATGCTGGCCGGGTGCTGGATCAGGGAGTCGGTGCCGCCCAGGGAGACGCCGATGCCGGGGATCTGCAGCGCGTTCAGCAGCTTCTTAGCGGTCTCGAATTCGCTCATGCCCTTGTAGGCAGCGGTCTCGAAGGAGATCATACCGGTGGTATAGCCTTCGCCGAACTGCTTCTTGGCGACTTCGTAGTTTCTTCCGTTGGAGGGCAGAGACGGATGATAAACAGCCTTGATGTAGGGCTGCTTCTCGAGGAATTCAGCCATCTTGCAGGCGTTGCAGGAGTGCTGCTTCATTCTCAGGCCCAGGGTCTTCAGACCGCGGACGATCAGGAATGCCATCATCGGAGCCATGGAGGAACCGGTCATCTTGCCGACCGCTCTGGACTTGATAGTGTGGATGAGTTCTTCGTCATTGGAGCAGATGACACCCGCGATGACGTCGCCGTGGCCGTTCAGGTACTTGGTGACGGAATGGAGAACGATATCTACGCCGAAGTCGAGAGGTCTGCATACTGGAGGCGGAGTGAAGGTGTTGTCGACGATGACGATCGCGCCGTTGTCGTGTGCGATCTTGACCATTTCCGCGATGTCGGTGACCTTCATGGTCGGGTTCGCTGCGACCTCGAAGTACAGGATCTTGGTGTTGGGCTTCATGGCAGCCTTGACCAGCTCGGGCTTGCTGGTGTCGACCTGCGTAGTCTCGATGCCCAGGCTGGGCAGGATGCTTCTCATGACGACGTCGGTGCAGCCGTAAACGGTGTCGGAGCAGACGATGTGGTCACCTGCAGCCAGAACGCCCAGCAGAGCGGAGCTGACGGCGCCCATGCCGGAACCGGTAGCAACCGCGGCATTTGCGTGCTCCAGAGCGCACATTTTTCTCTCAAACGTAGCGACGGTCGGGTTGCCTGTTCTGGCGTAGCCGTACTTGGGGATCTCGCCGCTGAAAACGGCGCCGCCTTCTTCCAGAGAGTCGAACGTGTAAGTGGACGTCTGATAGATAGGAGTTGCTTCTGCGCCCCATTCTTTGTCTCTGATGTAGCCCGCATGGACTGCAGCAGTTGAGAAACCGGTCTTTGTGAAATCCAAATTGCTCATGTTATCCTCCTTGCGCAATATCTCACAGCGGCTTTCGCCGCATTTTTACCTACTTTATAGTGTATCGCTTTTTCGTGCAGATTTCAATTACACTTCCACCTGCAGTTCCTCGATGGAAGCGTTGATCCCGAGAATGCCTTCGGCGATGTTCATGGCGTGGTCAGAGATACGCTCCAGATCGCTCACCATGTCGGTATAGATGACGCCGCTTCGGGGTTCGCAGACGTTGTCCTTCAGGCGCTCGATGTGGTTCTCGGTCTTTTCTTCCTGCATGGCGTCCACGGAATCTTCGACAGTCCTCGCCTCTTCCAGCAGTGCCCGGTCTTCCTTGTCGTAAGCCTTCATGGACAGGTCGACCATGTATTCGACCCGTTCAGCCATCTCGCCGAGGTCCTGCAGGCCTCCGTCAGAGAACTTCGCGCGGTTCGCTGCCGCAGTCTGCGCATATTCGGCGATGTTCTCCGCGAGGTCGCCGATGCGCTCCAGGTCGGACGCGACGCTCAACATCGTGGAGACGCGGGAAACGTCGGACTCATGCAGCCCTTTTCCGTACAGGCTGACCAGGTAGGAGTTGATCTCGTGGTGCAGGAAGTTGATGGTCTTCTCGTGTTCTATGACAGTCTCGGCCTTGTCTTCATCGCGCTCGAAGAAGCTCTCCAGCGCGGTATGCAGGTTAGCGCGGCAGACGTCCGCGAAGCGCATGATCTCCCTGTGCGCCTGCGTGATCATGATGGCAGGGCTCTTGGAGACGTCGTTCGTGACGTACAGCAGCTTGCGGGAAAAGAACTCGTCCTCCGCGGAATCGGGCATGAGTTTCTCTGCCATTGCTGCCACCGGTTTGATGAGCGGGAACATCAGCACGGCGCAGACCGTGTTGTAGATCGTGTGGAAGTTCGCGACCTGCCGGCTCACGTCGTCCGGCGACAGGTTCTTGACGAACGAAACGATGACCGGGGCGATGAGCATGAGGATGCTGAACAGGACGGCGCTCAGCACCTTGATCGCGGTCTGGGACGCGGCCGCGCGCTTGCTCAGGCGGTTGCCCGAAAGCGACGAGATGACCAGCGGAGCCACGGCGCCGATGTTCATACCCATGATCATAAAGACGACTTCTTCGAGGTCCAGCGAAGCGCCGAGCGAGCTTGCCACGAGCACCTGCAGGATACCGACGGCTGCCGAAGAACTCTGGATGACCAGCGTAAACAGCGCGCCGAACAGAATGGCCAGGATGGGATTGTGCACGTTGTGCAGGAACGTTCCGACCAGACCGCCCAGTTCCATGGCCTGCACAGCGTCACCCATCAGGTTGATGCCCACGAACAGGATGCCGAAGCCCAGAACGATGGCGCCGGCCTTCTTCGCGGTGCGGTTCTTGATGAACTGGGTCAGCAGGATGCCGATGAACAGGATGAGCGGTGCCCACGGATCGATGTCCAGCGCGATGATCTGCGCTGTGATGGTCGTACCGATGGACGCGCCGAGCATGACGTACAGGGCCTGCGAGAGGGTCATCATCTGGGCGTTGACGAAGCCGACCGCCATGACCATCGTTGCGCCGGAGCTCTGGATGGCCGCCGTCGCCAGCGCGCCGACGAGAACCGCCTTGAGCGGACTGGTCGTCAGCTTTTCGAGCCAGACGCGCAGGTTGTCGCCCGCAGCCTGTTCGAGCCCCTTGCCCATAAAGCTGATGCCGAACAGGAAGAGGCCGATGCCGCCTAATAACAGAAAGACGTTGTAGACTTGTTCCATAGTTTAAACTGCCTTGAAGATCAGGTGATTATCTTGAATTTCAAGTGTGATCCTGCCGCTGTCGGCAAGGTACGCGAGATACGAGCGAGTGGTCGACCCGACCAGCGCATGCTGGCCGACGTTCATGTCGAGGCCGTAGTGCGTAAAGACGTTCGCGAGGATGTCCTCGAAGCAGGCGCCCTCTTTGCACAGGGAGAGCAACAGATCCGCGACCTCGAGCATCTTTGCGCGGTTGGCCGCCACCAGGGGCTTGATGTCCTTGCAGGGCGCCGCGTGAGCCGGCACGAACCAATCTGCCTCGAGCGTCTCGACGTAATCCAACGTTTCGAAGGCCTTTGCAACGTCGTACTGGAAGTTGACGTGATACTTCTGGGTCGTCTCCTCGGAGAATACGCAGTCTGCGAGATACACGACGTTGTCTGGCGTACGTAGGCCGATCATGTCCATGGAGTGGCCGCCGAGCTGCAGCACTTCCAGACCGCCGAGGGCCTGCAGATCCGTCTCTGCAATGGGCTTGACGGCAGAAGACTCCGCCATCAGGAATTTATTGCGCAGCTGTTTCGGCGGGCAGCCGCCCCAGAGGAGGGAGGGTTCGAGCACAGGGTGCTCCGCAACGGCAGACACGATAGATGGGCCGTAAATAGGTGCTTCTGTGCGATTGGCCAGCAGTTTGTTGCCGCCGATGTGGTCCGCGTGCAGGTGCGTATTAATGACCGCCTGCAGCGCAAGGCCTGCGCCGTCCAGCGCCTTGATGGCCTTCTTGCCCGCGTCTTTATCGCTTCCGGCGTCGATCAGAACGGCTTTGCCGGGTTCACTGACGAACACCCCCATTTTGGCGGGACATTCGATGTATCCGCTTCTATCGGTAAGCATGACGAGTTCGTACATAATAAGCACCTCCCTACCCAAGTTATAGTATATCACGAAAAAGCGCAACACGGCCGCCGGATATGGGAGGAATTCTTCACCGTAAGCCTATGATTTCCGTTGACAAGCCCCTGCTTCCTGTGTACAATGTTTGAGTGCAACAGATGTTGTCCGGGAAACCGGCAACGATCTTCCGGGTGTAGCGCAGATGGTAGCGTGCTTGGTTCGGGACCAAGAGGCCGTGGGTTCAAATCCCGCCACTCGGACCATAAGGCTGAGAATCCAACGATTCTCAGCCTTTTCATTTGTTTTTGGAGCCGTTCTAGGCCTCTTGGTTTTTTCTCAAAAAAGGGAGGAACCAAGAGGCCAAAATGAAACAACTTAGGATCAAGTATGAAGCAACTTTGAAACAACTTTTTAACAATTTCCTAACATCTCGCCAAGCGCTTGGGGTCACAGAAAAAACTATCAAAACTTATAAAGCACACTTTCAAGCAATGTCCCATTATCTGGACACTGATGAATTAATAACTGAATTCCAAGAGGAAGCAATTGAAGAGATGATTGTAAGCATGCGAAGAAAAGAACTCTCTGCAAACAGCATTAAAAGCTACTTAATTACCCTTCGCGCATTTTTTAGATGGTGCAAAGAGAAAGGAATCTGTGATATTACAGTAAAACCTTATAAAGGGAAAGACATTATAAAGGAGCCGTACACGGATAAAGAAGTTGAAGCACTGCTAAAAAAACCAAATCTTCGCAATTGTAGTTTTACGGAATATAGAAACTGGGTAATGGTTTGTTTGCTTCTTAATTGTGGTTGTAGAGCTGCAACATTACGTTCAATTACTGTTCAGGATGTAAACTTAGATCATGAGTATATTCTTTTTAGACACACGAAAAGCCAGAGAATTCAAACTATTCCTTTGTGCAAACAAATGATTAATATTCTACGAGAATATTTATTAATCCGCAAAGGAGAAGGTAGCGACCCACTATTCTGCTCACAATATGGTAAGAAGCTAAATGAAGCCGGACTACGAAAAGCAATTGCAACTTATAATCAATCCCGAGGTATTAAAAAAACATCAACGCATCTTTATAGGCACACTTTTTCTAAAATCTTTCTCCTTGACTGTGGTGGAAATGCATTTACATTACAACGTATACTAGGACATTCCACTCTAGATATGACAAAGCATTATTGCAACATATACGATGCTGATCTAATTAATAATTTTGATGAGCTATCTCCTCTAGCTATTTATAGCAAAAGAGAAAAATCCATAACAAAAGCGGATATCCAAAAGAGAAGATAAGAAAAAGGGCAGATCTCATGTAACTGAAGAGATCTGTCCTTTTATATTTCGCTCTATGGAAATGTTAGTTGTTCGCTAGATTAAATACTTTAAATTGTTTATTTTTTTAAGTATCTTGCAGTTCTCACAAAAAATATCTATACTGAATTGTTTCAAAAAGGAATACCACTGCTCGTCGGTGTTGCCGTCGACGTATTCCCCGGTGATGCCGTCCGGTCTCGCCTTGCCACGGCTTCGCGTAGACGGCGGATCTGTCGTAAACCGTTTCCTGATGCAGTTCCAGGCGGATCTGCTGGGCATTCCCATCGACATCCCGCAGATCGTGGAAGCCTCGGCGCTGGGCGCCGCATATCTGGGGGCGCTTGGAGCGGGTCACGCGAGACTGGAAGAGATCTCCCGCAACTGGAAATTAGCCCGCACCTACGAACCCGCCATGGGCGAAGACGAGCGACAGACGCTGATGCACAAATGGCACAGAGCAGTGGAACGCGCGAAGGACTGGATCGAAGAATAGGAGGCACGCGATGGATCTGGAGAAGACGGTCAAAAACCTGCAGAAAAACGAGTGGGAAGTGACGTATTTTGCGACGGCTGCAGAGGCGGCCGCGTATCTGGACAGCAAGATCGACGGCAGGACTGTCGGCTTCGGCGATTCGGAAACGCTGCGGACGATGGGCGTACCGGAGATGCTGGCGAAGCACAATACGGTCTACAACCCAATCGGCGTGCACGACGACGATGAGTTTGACCGCATCGCGCGCCAGTGCCTTTCGACGGATATCTTCCTGACGTCGGTCAACGCGATCGCCGAGACCGGACAGATGGTGAACATCGACGGCACGGGCAACCGCGTGGCAGGGTCCATCTTCGGACACGAGAAGGTATACATGGTGGCCGGGATCAACAAGATCGCGCCTACGCTCGACGACGCGATCTGGCGCGTGCGCAATGTGGCCGCGCCGAAGAATACGACAAAATTCGGCTACAAGACGCCGTGCGCCGTGAAGGGCGACAAATGTTACGACTGTCACGCACCGCGCCGCATCTGCAATCTTATGGCCATCTACATGCAGAAGATGAACGGCATGGACGTGGAGATCGTGCTGGTAGGCGAAGAACTGGGTTTTTAACAGGAGGACATTATTTTCTTTCAGTATTAATACACTGATTGTATATCGTCTAAATAATCCCTATATGCTTTTGCTATTTCTGGAGTTTCTATTTTTACTCGTTTTCCTAGTCCGCAGATCCAACCAAAGAACTGCGCACTTATTTCTACATCGGTAATAACCCTAAAATGCTCATCATCCTTTTTCATATAGAAGGCATTCTTTGTGCCAAAGCGATCAAGAACCGTATCCAAAAGTGAGTTGATGAAAGAGAGTTCAATTTTTCTCTTCTCTCCACCATACATATTAAAAACTCTTTGCATGTATGTATTTAGATCAAGGGTCTTAAAAAACTCCGCGCCATCTCTTGGCTCATTTGTGAAACGGATATCTTTCATCCGATCTACACGGAAAGTCCTCATATCTTGCGCTTGGTCATCGAAAGATAGAAGGTAATAGTTTCCGTCATTGATAATAAGATAATATGGACTGACTTTGTATTTGTTTGCGCGTTCAATCGGTTGCTCTACATTGCGGATTTCATGAGTAAGGTAACTAAAGGAAACTTTCTCCGGTGTATGCGGCCGGCCATCAAGTTGTGTTGACATTGCATCATGCAGCATACTTATGTTGAAAAGCGCCGCTTTATTGAGCGTTTTAACACGATCCACAACAATGGCATCATGTTTGATCTTCTCAGCTTGATGTTCACTCACGAATTCGCAAATGATATCGGACAATCTGTCTGCTTGGTCTTGCGGAATGAACTTAGTAGAGTAAGCTCGATGAATCTCTTCATCTCTTCTGCCTTCTTCGCCATTTTTTCGGCATAACGAGCAGCCTTCTTTTGTTCTTTTGCCGCTTTGATCTCATCGGCATATTCCTGAAGTTCAGGATACTCTTTCAGAAACCAATCTCTGATGTTGAAATAATCTTCAACAGCCATGGCTTCAATTCTTACACCATTCTCATCGCAACCACGCTGATGATAAAACTCAATTAAGTTATCTTTGTCATTTTTGGCTCTGATGTAAGATTCCATAAACTCATAATTGATTTTGTCAAGATAATCTTTTGTTCTTCGTTCCTTCTTTACAGTGATAGTATACGTGGGGAACGCCTTCGTCAGAGCAACAAGATCATTGTATGTGCCTGAATCGACAATGCCTGCTGCCTTGTTTTCAGCTTCTGAAATAATAATTTCGTTTGTTTTAAAATTAATAGTCATTTTAATTCGCTTTCTCCGGTTGGTGGGTTATCCGGGCCCTTTGTACTTCGTTTAAAAATAAGACTCATTTTTGCTACCTCCTTCTTTTGCAGTCTTTCTTATTTGGCTGCATTTGCTATACTCTTGTTATGTAGTTTTTTGGTCAAATTGATAGGGATTGATTTACAATGTTCATCATTTGCTTCAGCTATCATCCAGACTCCGTATTCATTAATAAGACCGTTCTGAGAATTTGCGCTATACGCCACTTTTACAAAAGATGGACCTAACAGCTCTTCAATAGTAAATCCTTTTTTCTTCATTCTTTTCACCTCCTTTCTTTATTATGAAGTGCTTTTGATGGTTTCATTATAGAGACTTTCAAATGGCTATCAGTCATTCTAATGTGACATATAAGCAACTTCAAAAAAAGATTTATTAAACTTTTTTCGAAGTTGTTTAAAAGTTGTTAGGTGGTCGTTTTAAAGTTATTTTCCTCTGGTTTGCTTTTGGATCAAAAGATGCTAGAATTTTAATACATCATAAAACAACTATCTATTTATCAAGAAAAAACCAAGAGGCCTCAACGGGGATAACCAAGAGGCCTTGAAAAAACGAAGTCGTAGAATCTCAGTAAAATCAACGCTCTTGAGATTTGGAGCGAAGCGACAAATCTCAAATGGTAGCGTGCTTGGTTCGGGACCAAGAGGCCGTGGGTTCAAATCCCGCCACTCGGACCAAAAAAGAGAGGGGTTCGTCCCCTCTCTTTTTCTATGCCCAGATCCGTCATGCTGGATGAATTCTGCTATACTAATACAGAAGAAATGCACAAATCGGAATTTGATGGAGAAATCTTTATGAAATCATTTGAAAATATTATCCCAAGAGATTTTCAAGGTGGAGTGCTTGTTCTTAAAGACGGTCAAGTTGTTTTTGAATATTGTCAAGGTAATGCTGACCATAGCACAAACACTCCCTTCACATCACATACTACAATTACATTAGCTTCGCTGTCTAAGCAATTTGTCGCAGCAGCCATTTTCCTTCAGATAGAACTGGGAAAACTTTCTTTAGATGATACAATCGACCAGTACTTTCCTCAATATCCCCAAGGAAAGAATATTACAATTCGTCATCTGTTACATCATTCAAGTGGTATTCCCGATTATATCAGTGATAGAATTATCCCTGACGCAATCCAAAAATATGAATCAGAGCACGGAATAGCACCAACTGATGTTATCGAGTTTAATAAATGCATTGTTTCTGAATGTCGCCCTGTTAGTCTTTCAGAATGCTTTGACCTAATTGGTGAATTACCGTTGTATTTTAAGCCAGGCTCAGATGGCAGATACAGCAATACCAATTATTTTTTACTTGGTTACATTTTGGAAATTGTATCCAACAAGTCTTTTTCAGATGTAATGAGTGATCTATTTATGCTCTTTGGGTTGAAATATACACACATGAATGGGCGTGACGCAGATGCTTGTGGATATGTCAAACATGATGATATATTTTTTTCCTGTGGCAGACCTTCCATGGATAGTGGTGATAGCAGCGTTGTTTCTTCGCTAACAGATTTAGGACTTTGGTGCAAGGCTATACTAAATGCCGATATATTGTCTGTTAACAGTTGGAAGGAATGTCTGAATTTTAACCCAAATCCTTATGGATGTGGTTTATGGCAGTTCGATAATGGTTGGTTTGGACATGATGGAGGATTGCCAGGATTGAGACATTGGCAAAGGTTGAATTTTAAGGATAAAGTGGCAATCATTATCCTCTCTAATGTCGTTATGGAGGAACCGCCCTTTCTTGCCCAATTTATGGAATACTTAATTCGCTAAATTCTGATTTGTCGGGATATCGTTAATCGGAATATGTTGAGGGGATAAGGTTGAACAACATAACATTAAAAGCCGCGACAGAAGAAGATATGAAGACAGTCTGGGAGATGCAGATCAAAGCCTTTTCAGACCTCTTGGAGAAGTATCAGGACTATGATACAAGTCCAGCGGCGGAAAGCTTTGAGAAAGTCATGGCAAGATATCAGCAGCCATGGACGACCTACTATTTCATTGCGGCAAAGGATGAAACCATTGGAGTCATCCGGGTGGTCGATAAAAAGGATGGCAGCAGAAAGCGAATCTCTCCGATCTGGATCATGCAGGAATACAGAAACAAGGGTTATGCTCAAGCCGCTATAATAGCAGCAGAACAAATATATGGGGGCGATAACTGGAGTCTGGATACGATACTGCAGGAGAAAGGAAACCTGCATCTATATGAGAAGATAGGGTATCGCCAAACCGGACAGATCAAAAGGATCAATGATCGGATGGATATTGTTTATTACGAGAAAAATTAATACTGATGAATTCCCGTTTGTGAGGATGCTCACACGAAGACGGTAGATTGAACGAAAAGATTGAATGCATAAAAAGAACGTTGATTTTTCAACGATTCTAAGCATTTAGCGGCGTCTTCAAATCCCGCCACTCGGACCACAAAAACACGGAGTTTATTAGACTCTGTGTTTTTTCGTTTTTTTATGAAACATTTTTTGAATTATAGCCGTCTAAATAGTGAAAAACAAAACAGAATTCATGAATCCTCCTTAAAGATAAACACCTCCAATCATAAATGAGCAGATGCAATGCAGGGCATCTGCTTATTTATTCTTCCGAATAAGCGGATATGCTTCGTGGTTCTATCGGGCATTATGATCCGTGTTATACTTATACAGAAGAACTGCACAAATCTGAGTTTTGAGGGGCAAAAATGAAAATTAGTTGCGTATGGGAACATAATGGCAATGATAGCATTCTTTATGCCAACAACCCTGTTGGGGCCTTTGCAAGAGGCGCCTCCAAAGAAGAAGCCCTACGAAAGATGCCGGAAGAAATACGGCGGTATCAATTGTGGCTGGGTGAAACGTCGCTTGACGATTATGATGTAGAGATCGTACAGGAAAAGGAATCCGGTCTGCAGGTCGGCGATGCGGATAGTGATGTCCTTTTTACTATAGAAGAAAAGCCTTTGACTGCCGAAGAATATAAATATCTCAAATCTTTGGCCATGAAATCCGCCGAGGATTTTTATGCGCTTTACCTTTCATTTCCCGATAAGCACAAAAGCGTTCTTCCTTATCGCAAGACATTTTACGGTTCAGTGCCCCGTACTGCGGAGGAAATGTATCAGCACACGAAGAATGTAAACAAATACTATTTCTCCGAGATTGGTGTAGAGGCCGACAATGAAGGAACCATCGTTTCCTGCAGGGCAAGGGGCTTTGAAGCACTTGAATCCATTGACGGCTTTTTATCGCTTGAAGTCGTAACAGGCAGCTATGGTGAGCAATGGTCGGTGCGGAAGGTTCTGCGG
Source organism: Bacillota bacterium (assembly GCA_017557505.1). Classification (GTDB taxonomy): domain Bacteria; phylum Bacillota; class Clostridia; order Peptostreptococcales; family Anaerovoracaceae; genus RUG11894. The sequence continues at coordinate 22,235 of JAFYYP010000052.1, forward strand.
CGCTTCATCTGGCACGACAGGATTCATGCCAAAGCGATGTACAGAATGGGGATACTGACATTTGGAGCAGATGCCATACCTGATTTATTCAGGTTTACTCAATAAGCTCCAATTTGAAGAGGCAATTATGAGTCTACTCGAAGATTACTACAACAGCAGAGAGGAAGAAAACCGGCTCGCGTCACAACACGGACAGGTCGAGTATCTGACCACGATGAAATACATCCATGAATGCCTTTCGGGTCTTACCGCTCCCTCCATTCTGGAAGTCGGCGCCGGTACCGGCAGATACAGCATCGCGCTTGCAAAGGAAGGCTATTCTGTAACGGCAGTCGAATTGGTGCCGCATAATCTGGACGTTCTAAGATCGAAACTGGACGGCACCGAACCGGTCACAGCCATACAGGGGAACGCCTTGGATCTGTCTGCATTCCGGGACAAATCGTTCGATCTGACGTTGCTCTTAGGCCCCCTGTATCACCTTTATACATGGGAAGATAAGCTTCAGGCGCTGTCTGAGGCGGTGCGTGTTACGAGGCCCGGGGGATATATCCTGGTCGCCTATTGCATGAACGAAGCCACGGTCATTCAGTATGTGTTTCTGGGAAACCACCTTGACGATGTCACAAAAGTGAACGATCTGCTGACGGACGACTGGCATTGCAAGAGCGACCCGAAAGAAATCTTCGAACTGGTCCGGACTGAAGACATTTCGCTACTGAATGCCAAGTTCCCTGTGGACAGGATCAAACTGGTGGCAACAGACGGAGCGGCTCATTATCTGAGTGAGTTCATAGACGGAATGGATCCGGACACTTTTGCCAAATGGATGGAATATCACTTGGCAACATGCGAACGGCAGGATCTGATTGGAGCGTCCAATCATACGCTCGATATTCTGAAGGTCCGCGGGTAAATACAAATTTGGGCTGTTTATGGAGGGAAAAACATGATAAGGTTTGAAACTGAAAGATTGATCCTGCGCAATTACACGATGGACGACGTGCCCGCCGTGCACGAATACTTTTCGGATGAGGAAGTGTCACGGTATGAAGATTTCTGGCCGCAGACAGTCGAAGAAGTCGCGGAAGGTCTCTCCGAATGGAAAGACATGGACAACCGCATGGCAGTCGTTCTGAAGGAGACAGGCGAGCTGATCGGAAGCGTCGGCTACTGGGATGATGAGGAAGATGAAGACGGGAATCTCATCATGATCCGGTCTAAAGTGTATAAATTGACGGCTTAAAACTACCGTTTTGTTGGTACAACTATGGATATCGGTGGAATCGATTATTTAGGAATAAAACGCGTACTGGAGCGCGGGAGCGGGATAATCATCGCAGAGCAGGAAAATGCGCTTCTTGTCCATGACAGTATCAGCGGCGCTTATTTCCTGGCATGTGAAAACAAAGAGACCGGCATCACGTTGCTTGACCGTACTGTCGGATCAGACTGCGACCTGCTGATGGTCTCAAATGCTGCTCTTGGTCAAGCAGCGTTTGAAAGATACGGTTTTTCGGAGATGTTCGAGTGTTATCAGGTTGCTTACTACGGTGAAAAACTGGCAATCGATGCTGACCTGTCTGTAAGAACGGCAGATGAACACGATCTTCCCATGCTGTTGAAAAACTATCATATGATCAGCCCGAAAGAACTGGCTGAGGTCATCAGGAGGAAGTCGATCCTGCTGGGGTACAGTCAGGAACACCTGGTCGGCTTCATCGGGGAACATCTCGAAGGAAGTATGGGGCTGTTATATGTTTTCCCGGAATACAGACACAGAGGTTTTGGGACAGCCCTCCAGACTTATCTCATCGCAAAGACTATGGAAAAAGGGTATATTCCGTTCGGTCAGGTCGAAAAAGACAATCAGAATTCATTGAGGATACAGGAGCATCTCGGGATGACGTGTTCTGACAAACTGATCGTATGGATGTGGAAATAGGACTGACCGATTCCGGTTTGTCCGGATGCTATGGCTGTAAGTCTTTGCTTTTTATCTGCGGAAAGGAGGATGCCGGCATGGAGCAGAAGATCTCCTATCATCTGATGGATCCTACAAAAAACTATACGCTTCTGGTGGATACGCCTGTACCTGAAGAAAAGCAGGCGGCAATCGCGACGGAGCTGATGCGCTGCGTCCCTCTGGCCGAGCAGGCCGGCTTCGTCGGTCCTGTCCTGCCGCAGGACCCTGCAGGCACCGATATCGCCATCCGTATGGCGGGCGGCGAATTCTGCGGCAACGCGTCCATGTGCGCCGCAGTCTACGCGGTGACCCATGGATACGCGAAGCGGTATGATCCGCAGGAGAACGGATGCGAAGTGCACCTCGCGTTCCGCGGCCAGGATAGACCGGTGCGGGTTCAGGTGCGGCCGCAGGACGACGGTTCCTTTGCCTGCACGGTGGAAATGCCCGAAGTCCTCGGGATCTCCGTGCAGCAGTTTGCCCCCTGCGAGGATTTCCCTGAAGGCATCGCCCTTCCCGTCGTCTTCTTCCCGGGGATCGCGCATGCAATCGTAGAAACAGAAAAGACGTCCGGCGCGTCCCTGATCCGGGAACGCGCGGAACGTCTTCTTCCTTTGTGGTGCGCGCAACTTGGCGCGGAAGCGATGGGGCTGATGTTCCTGGATGCGGAAACGGGTCACACGCCTGTCCGTACCCTGTCGCCCCTCGTCTACGTTGCAGGCATCGGCAGCCTGTTCTGGGAAAACTCCTGCGCCAGCGGCACCACGGCCGTCGGCGCCTACCTCGGGCTTCCGGAGATCGCTCTCTCGCAGCCCGGCGGAACCTTGCGCATCGCGCGGTCGACGGACGGCAGACTGCTGCTTTCCGGGTCCGTACGCGTGTGATCCGCGAATTCAGTTGCTTTTTCCAATCATATATGGTATGTTTATGACCGCTGGCCCAAAAGCCGGCGGTCATTCCGTGAGTTCGAAACCATCCTCACGTTAAACAAAACTAAGGAGCAACTGAATATGCAGAACAAAAAAACGCTTTATCTGGCGCAGGCCGGGGTGATCGCGGCGCTTTATATCGCGCTCACCGTGGTCTTCGCGCCGTTTTCCTTTGGGGAGATCCAGGTGCGCATCGCCGAAGCCCTCACGATCCTGCCCGCCTTTACGGCCGCGGCCCTTCCGGGCCTCTACGTCGGCTGCCTGCTGGGCAATATCCTGGGCGGCGCCGTGCTGCCCGACGTCATCTTCGGCAGCCTCGCGACCCTGCTGGGCGCGCTCGGTACCAGAGTGCTGCGCAATGCGCATCCGTTCCTGGCTCCCGTACCACCAATCGTTGCGAACGTGCTCATCGTGCCCTGGGTGCTGAAGTACGCTTACGTCGTCGACCTGCCCATCCCGTTCATGATGTTCAGCGTCGGCGTCGGAGAAGTGATCTCCTGCGGCGTGCTGGGCATGATCTTATACTTCGCCTTAAAGAAGCGCAAGGATACGGTCTTTAAAGACGGAGACCGGTAAGCCGGTACAGCAGCTGCCAAAGCTCGGGCTGCTCCACCTTTTCCAAAGGATAATAGAGCATAGGAATATCGCTGAAGTAGTTCTCGAAACCCTTCTGTGAGTTTTCTTTGCCGCCGATCACATGTCTTGCCTTCGACAGGCTCTCGCAGCCGCACCAGGTCAGGATGAGGTTGGCGGCTTCTTCATATTTCAGATACGGCAGATAGTTGTCCATCAGGGCCTTCGTGACGCGGTCGCTTCCTGCAAACCGTTCGGTCTCCACATCCTTCGCGGACAGTTTGCGGAGGATATATTCGTCTTCCGCGAGGACCTGGCCGAGCTTTCCGATACGACCGCGCTCCGCGAAGCGCGGATGGGTCCGCCAGAATTCCTTCATCACTTCGCCTATCCGATGTTCGAGTTCTTTCGTCTCTTCAGCGCTGAGGGGCTGCGGATCGAGCCGCTGCAGCATGTCGATCAGGCAGTCGACGCCTTTCGGCGCGCGGTAAACGTCCTTCAGGATCTTTTTATGCTCTTTGAGCTGTGCCAGCGCTTCTGTGTCGGCAGGCAGCTTCGTGCTCTGTGCAACTGCGTCGCGGCTGTATTGCGCCAAGTCATACCACTTTTTCGCAATCATTCCGTAGCCAAGTTTGCAATACGTATCGAAGAGCTTTTCGTATACACCGGCCGTCGTCCGCAGATCTGCCACGGATTGCGTAAAGGTGACCGTATCGCTCATGAAAGCGGCCGCTTTTTCGTACCACACGGACGCTTCCTGCGGTTTTTCTTCCCTCAGATACGCGTCGCCCATCTTGCGGAACGCGTAGACCACGTCCCCGGCCGATCTGGCATCGATCGCCTCCTCCGCCTGCTGTTCCATCCAGGCGAGGCCCTTTTCCATCTGCTCAAGCGCGCCGTCCTCGTTCCAGGACATCAGAACGCTGCCCCGGTGGAAATACACGAGGCTCTTGTACCGCTGCAGCATCACCTGAGAACCCTTCTCTTCTGCCGCAAGAATCTGATCCATCGCGTCGTCCAGACACTCCGCGCTGGCCTTGCAGTCCCCCGCGTTCTCATAGACGTCGCTGAGATAGAGCAGCAGCTCCAGGCAGAGATCCAAAAGGCTGCCCTGCCGGTATTCCTCGTAAAGGGCCTTGCAGCGCCTGTAAGCCGTCTCTCCGTATTTGGCGGCCTGCTTGTGGTCACCGTTCGCTTCCGAAAGTCTGCTGTAGTTGTAAAACGAACGGATCCCGGCCAGCCTCGCGCCGAATTCCGCGCCTTCCGGGATCAACCCATCTGCCTTTTCATACCACTGCTCCGCGCCGGACACGTTCCCGCTGGTCAGGCACAGATCGCCCATGCCGGAAAAGATGCGGTTGGCTTCGCTGCTCATGCGGGGCTCTTCGAACTGTTCCAGAGCGGATACGGACAGCGCCGCGGCCTTCTTGCCCCATTCGCCTGCCCGGTCTGCCAGGCCCATTTCGCTGAAGACCCGCATCAGCTGGCCGCAGCACAGCAGCATGTCGTAGACCGCATCCGAGAAATATTCGTTCTTGCCGGTCACTTTTTTCGCAAAGCCGAAGATCTTTTTCAGCGGATTGTCGCTGGCGGAAGTGAACGCCAGCTGACGGGCCGCATCGTAGGACACCTCGTACGCTTTTGCCGCCTCTTCGTAGAAGCGCGCATCCAGAGCCAGCTGTCCGTAGCGCAGCCGGTGCTGCAGCAGAACGTTCAGGTCCGCGTCGCTTCTGCTGGCTTCCGCGATCAGACCGTACTTGTCGCCCAGCTTCCATTCCCAGTCGAGCGCCTGTTTATAGTCCTGCGGCGCACCGTCGCCGTAGTAATAGATGTCGACCAGCTTCTCGTACGCCTCGTCCAGGCCGGCGTCCGCCGAAGATCTCAGCAGTTCCAAAGCACGCTGCGCATCCTTTTCCACGTCGATGCCCGACAGATAGGCGAGTCCCATGAAGAACTCGTGGCGCGCGTCGCCCCGTCCGCTGAGCGCGATGGCGGGCAGCTTTTCTTTCAGCAGCTGCGCCAGTTTTTCGCGGTCCCCGGCCTCCACGGCGTCCGGCAAGCCTTCGTACTTTTCCTTCAGCAGCTGCGGGTCCGTCTTCACCATTTCTACAGGCGCGACGGGCTTGCCCTGCTCCCTGGCCAGAGGATACTCAACGCTCATGATGTAGTTGAGCTCGTTCACGATGTTCGGGGTCACCGCGAGGACGAACAGCGAGCTCTTCTCCAACGCGGCAGCGATCAGGTCGTTGAAGTCCTCGCCCGGGGTCAGGAACTCGTCGTACCAGACGGCCACGTCCCGGCAGAAATCGTTTTCATGAATGAGCCGCATCAGCTTCTGCGCGTACTGCCTGTCCTTCTTACGGTAGCTCAGGAAGATGTACGCATCGAACGCCGCCCGTACCTTTTCTGCCAGTTCGTCTCCATACAGCACGGCGGAAAGGAAGGTCTTCAGTTTCTCCCTGTACGGGATAGCCGTATCGTCAAGCGCGGCCTCGTCCAGGTACTGCAGTTCGCCGAACTTCCTGGCAAACAGCGCGTCCAGCCCGCTTTCCTGCATCAGGGGCAGGATGGGGATGTTCGCCTCTTTCGCGACGGCAAGTTCCCTGTCCACGTCCGCGTCTGACCCCGCCAGCAGCGCCGTCGTGACCGGCACCACGAAGAGGTTCATCTGCTGCAGATCGAACGCGAGAGCCTCCTCGAACGGGTCCGTGCGGAAATACACCGCGCAGTTGAACTCCTCCAGGATCTCGCCCGCGATCTTCTCGAAATACTTCTCCCGGTCCGCCGGATGGCTGCAGAAATATACCTTTGCTTTTCCTGCCGGCGCCGAACTGCCTCTTGTTTTATATTGCAATGCCGCCATATCTGTCTGCCTTTTCCTTTCGTATTGCATCATGCTGCGTCTTCAGTATATCGCAGGCGTCCGGTTCGTGCTATACTGAAGACAGCAAAACCGCACTGCATTACCAAGGAGGCAAACCATGCTGAAAGTTGTCGGAAGCCATCTGTGCCCGGACACGCTGGGCGCGATCGAACAGCTGAAAAAAGAAGGAAAAGAGTTTGAATTCATCGATATTCTGAACAGCCACGAAGAACTGAAGGTCTATCTCGCGCTGCGCGACGCCGATCCGCTCTATGAAGAGATCCGCGGCACCGAGCGCATGGGCATCCCGTGCTTCATCAAGGACGACGGCGCCAAGACCCTCGACGTCGCGGAAGTATAGAGGTGCTTATGAAACGTATCTTATCTATCCTGCTGGCGCTGCTTCTGGTCTTTTCCCTGACCGCCTGCTCGCTGGGCAAGAAAACGACCACCCCCGACCCGCAGCCGGTCGAGGAATCCCCGCAGAATACGCCTGCTGAAGAGCCCGTGGCCGATAACGCCAAGGTCTTTGCGTGCGAAGAGCTGCGGATCACGCTGACGGACGAATTCCAGGAAGAAAGCGGCATCGACTACTATACCGGCGTCTTCGACACCGACGAGGAAGTCGTCTTCATCCTGCGCGAAGAGAAGAGCTATTTCGGCAGCATCAGCCTGGATGAGTATGCCGAAAAGGTCATCGAAGCGAACGAAAACGTCGGCCACATCATCGAAAAACTGCACAAAAAGGACGGCATCCCCCTGTTCGAGTACGAGTTCGATAACGAATCGACGGGTTCGACGTTCGACTACTACACGACGATGTTCGAATCGAACGACGCGTTCTGGCTCGTGCAGTTCGCGTGCTACGCAACCGAATACAAGGATCACGTCGAAACGTTCCACAAGTACGCGCGTTCCGTCACGTTCGACGAATGACCCGTATAAGGGCAATAAAAAAAGCGGCCTAGCCGCTTTTTTTCATGTCTTTGAGTTCGCCCGCCGTGAAGAACGCCAGCCCGACCCAGATGATCGCGAAGGCCAGCAGCTGCATTCGTTCGAACGGTTCGCCGAACACGAAGATGCTCAGGACGAGCGAGATGGTCGGCGAGAGGTAACCGATGAGGCCCGTCGCGAATAAACCCGCTTTGTTGGCGCATTCGGCGAACAGCATCAGTGGCGTGGCCGTCGCGATGCCTGCGAATACGAGAAGCGCCAGTTTCCATGAGGCTCCTGCCGTCGCTGCGATCGCGCCTTTTCCCTGCGTTTCCATCCAGACGATGCCGAGGAGCGCGACAGGCGCCAGGAACACCGTCTCGTAGAACAGCGACAGGATGGGCGGCTGCGACAGCCCCTTCTTCGCCGCGCCGTACAGCGAGAACGACAGCGCGAGCAGCAGGGAGATCGCCGGCAGCGCTTTATAGTGCCAGATGATCACGGCGATGCCGAGGGCCGCGAAGGCAAACGCTGCGCCTTTGTACCGGTTCAGTTTATCGCCGAAGAACAGCAGACCGAACAGGCAGACGACCACCGGCTCGATGTAGTAACCGACGGACGTCTCGATCACGTGGTCCGCGTTCACGGCCCAAATATACAGCGACCAGTTGACCGTGATGAGCACGCCCGCGAGGAAGAACTTCAGCAGCAGCTTCTTATCGCGCAGCGGCGCGAACAGCTCTTCTTTCGTATAGTGCCTGCGCGCGAGCAGATAGCTCGAGACCGCGCATAAAAACACGCGGTAAAAGATGATAACGACAGAGTCGATCGGCCGCAGGGCATGCCAATACAACGGCAGCAGTCCCCATATCACATTGCTTAAGATGCCGGCCAGCAGGCCCTGTCGTCTTTCGTCCATAGAGTAAATAGATTAAAGTTTATTGAGCGCTTCGTCGAATTCGGCGATGATATCGTCGGGTTCTTCCAGACCGATGGAGAAGCGCAGCGTGCCCATCGTGATGCCCGCAGCCTTCAGCTCTTCCTCGTTATACGCTCTGTGGCTCGTCTTGGCCGGATACGACAGCGAGGTCGTGTAGCTCGCAAGGCTCGGCACGAACTTGATGTGCTTTAAGTTCTTGATGAAGTCGCTCGCGCCTTTCTCGCCGCCCGCGATGTCAGCGGACAGCATGCCGCCGCAGCGGCCCTTGAAGAACATCTTCATGGCCAGGTCGTGATACGGCGAGCTTGCGAGACCTGGATAATGGACCTTTTCGATTTTCGGGTGCTTTTCGAGGAACTCCGCGACCTTCTGTGCGTTCTCGGAATGTCTTGCCACGCGCATGTCCATGGTGCGCAGCGATCTTGCCATCAGCCAGGCGTCGAACGGGCTCATAATGGGGCCGTACATCGCAAGGCCTCTCTTGATCGGCGCGATGAGTTCTGCCGTGGTCACGACGGCGCCGCCGGTGACGTCGGAATGGCCACCCATGTACTTGGTGGCGGAGTCAGCGACGATGTCCACGCCGAGCTCGAGCGGTTTGCAGACCGCGGGGCAGGCGAACGTATTATCGACGATCATCTTGCAGCCATGTTTATGTGCGATTTCTGCGATGGCCTTCAGGTCGAAGACTTCCATCAGCGGATTCGTGATGGTCTCGGTGTAAATGATCTTCGTATTCGGCTTGATGGCCGCTTCGACGGCTGCCAGGTCGGTGAAGTCCGCGAACGTCGTCTCGATGCCGAAGCGGGTCGCCTCGTTCTTCAGGTAGTTATACACTCCTCCGTACAGCACGGGGCTGGACACGATGTGATCGCCCTTGCCGACGTTGGCAATGATGGCCTGCAGGATGGCTGCCATGCCGGAGCTGAAGACCAGCCCGGATTCGCCGCCTTCGGCCTGCGCGATCATGGACGCCGTATAGTCCGTGCCGGGGTTGCCGTCGCGGGAATACACGTAGCCGGGAGCCTCCTTGGCGTAGACCGCGTCGAGGCTGGGCACGTCGTCGAACGAGAAGACGGACGACATGTAGATGGGGGGAACTTTGGGCACCGATACGTAATCGGGCATTTCGGCCAGGGAGTGGACGCCCGCCTGGACCATTTCTGTCTGAAGACTCTTGCAACTCATGTGTTTACCTCCTTAAGATGCCTTTGCTTTATCAGTTGAATGGATCTTTATCCTAATAGCCGAGATCTTCGTCGATCAGCACGACCTCGGTATCCTTGATGCCGTTGGGCCTCTCCCAGAACACCAGCAGCGCCTTGCAGATGCGCTCTGGACTCTTGCAGTCGAAGCACTTTTCGCCGCCCGAAGCCACGCAGGGCGTCTTGACGTTGAAGCGCATGGCGTTCTTCGGCGCAGCAATATTGCGCGCCCGCCGGATGGCGCCGTCCAGGTCTTTGGCGATCTTGTTCTTTCCGACGATGAAGTACAGCTTTTTATGGCCGAACAGCGTGCCGGCCAGGCGGTTGCCCATGCCGTCGATGTTCACGATCTCGCCGGTTTCGGCTATGCCGTTCACCGAAGACAGATATACGTCCGTCGCGAGCACGTCCATGCGGTCGTCGCCTTCCCAGTGCCACTTGAAATCGTTGTGCGTGCGCAGCATGTCGGCCAGGCCGAGTTCCTTGACGGTCATTGAGCCGCCGCTGGAGACGGTCATCCCGTCGATCTCCTTGTTCAGATAGGCCGCCGCCTCTTCCTTCGTGGCGAAGCAGCTCACCTTGTAACCCTTCTTTTCCAGGTTCTTTGTTAAAACTTCGAAGTCCATTCTTCTGCCCGCCTCCGCTTTCATTATAGCATGAAAAAACCCGGTGCGGGTCTTCGCACCGGGGGTTAAGTACGCTGATCAGTCTGCGTCGAAGGGCAGCAGAGCGACGATTCTCGCTCTCTTGATGGCGGTCGTGATGCCTCTCTGGTGCATCGCGCAGGCGCCGGTGATCCTTCTGGGAAGGATCTTGCCTCTCTCGGTCACATACTTCTTCAGGGTCTCGACGTCTTTATAGTCGATGGCGGTATTCTTGTCTGCACAGAACTGGCAAACCTTTTTTCTATGCATACCGCCGGAGAAGTTTCTTCTCGGTCTGTTTTCTCTTTCCATTGTAGCCTCCTGCTTTTCCTTAGAACGGGATATCGTCGTCTGTCAGTTCGCTGAATCCCTGCGGAATAGCGCTGCTATTCTGCGCGGGTGCCGGCTGGCTGTAACCGCCGCCGTTGCCGTAGCCGCCGAAGTTTTCGGCTCCCTCGCGGGATTCTCTTTCGCTGCGGCTCTCCATGAACTCGACGCGGTCTGCGGCGACTTCCGTGGTAAAGACTTTCGCGCCATCCTTATTGGTATAAGAACCGGTCTGCAGTCTTCCCGTGACGCCTACGCGCATCCCCTTCTTAAAATACTTCTCGACAAATTCGGCGCTTTTTCCAAAGCACACGATGTTGGGATAATCTGTCTGTCTTTCTCCGTTGCGGTCGGGGACCGGACGGTCCACGGCAATAGAGAATCTGGCGATCGCCATCTGGGACTGAGAGCCATACCGGACTTCCGGGTCTCTCGTGAGTCTTCCTACTAAGCAAACAGAATTCATTTTGTTACCCCTCTACTCTTCGTCCAGGTTGATGATGATGTGTCTCATAAAGTTGTCGGAAATGCGGAGTCTTCTGTCCAGTTCCTTCGGAAGCTCGGGCTTTGCGTTGAAGTGCATGACAACGTAATAACCTTCGGTCTTCTTCTGGATCGGATAAGCAAGCTTGCGCATACCCCAGACATCTGTGTCGAGCACTTCGCCGTTCTCTGCGATGATAGCCTTAACGGCTTCCACCACTTCGTCCTTCTTGGCGTCGTCTAAGCTGGGTTCTACGATGAACATCAGTTCGTACTTATTCATTCTTTCACCTCCCTATGGTCTATTTTGCGGCCGCAGTGCTCCCCTGCGGCAGAGAGCTTCGCTGTTCCGGGTGCGTGACCCGGGCAGACGAATGCCTATATATTATACATATGAGGTATTTGATTTGCAACAAAAAAATGGTATATTTTAAGAGGATAAAAATTCGCTTTTTCATATACTACCGGAGGTATCAAAACATGCTGAAATATGTAGACAGAATCGGAACCAACTGTTCCAAGTGGGATGGCCTGAAGTCGACCTACGGCGAAGACGGACTGCTCGCCATGTGGGTGGCGGACATGGACTTCGAGATCGCAGAACCCATCCGTAAGGCGGTAAGAAATTACGTGGACAACGTTCCCTGGGGCTACTACAACGCGGGCCCGGGCTACAAAGAGGCCTTTATCGAATGGGAGAAGAAGTATCACGGCTATGATATCAAGCCCGAGTGGATCTGCTTCTCCAACGGCATCGTTTCCGCGTTCTACTGGGTCACGTGCATGGCAGCCAAGCCCGGCGAAGCCGTCATCCTGCTGGCGCCCATCTACTATCCGATGATGAACGGCGTCAAATTCAACGACCGCAAGCTCGTGATGTGCGACATGATCCACGACGGCAACACGTATCGCGTCGACTACGAAAAGTTCGAAAAGGACATTGTGGACAACGACGTCAAGCTGTTCATCATGTCTTCCCCGCACAACCCGGTCGGCAAGATCTGGACGAAGGAAGAGCTGAAGACCCTCATGGACATCTGCCGCAAGCACAACGTGCTCGTCGTCTCCGACGAGATCCATCAGGACTTCGAGTGGAACGGCCATACGCACATTCCGACCGCGACGGTGGGCGACTATGACGACATGCTGATCACCATGTGCGCGGTCTCCAAGACCTTCAACCTGGCCAGCTGCCAGAACTCTTTCATCATCATCCCGAACGACAAGCTGAGAGAACAGTACATGACCTTCGCCCGCAACGTCCACGGCACCGACGGCAACGGCTTCGGCTACGTGGCAGTCGAGGCTGCCTGCAGAGAGGGCCGTCCGTGGTTCGAAGAGGTCAAGGCGCAGATCTGGGAGAACTACTGCTACGTGCGCGACACGTTCGCGAAGGAACTGCCCGACGTGACCGTCGCAGACCTGCAGGGCACCTACCTGCTGTGGCTCGACTTCGGCAAGTACTTCAAGACCCAGGCGGAGATCGAGGAGTTCATGCAGAAGAAGTGCAAGCTCGCGTTCGACTACGGCAACTGGTTCGGCCGCGGCGGCGACGACTACTGCCAGTTCGTGCGCATGAACCTCGCAACCTCGCTGGAGAACGTGAAGGAAGCCTGCGACAGGATCATTAAGAATCTGAAGTAAAAATGTGCATAGGCAGGTCGTTTTCGGACACGCTCTCGCTCAGCGTGGCCCCAACAGCGGTTCTAAGCTCTGTCTTCGCCTAACGGCTCGCCAATCGCTAAGAACCGGTATCCCCGATGGACCTCAAACGACCTGCCTACTGCACATAATCGTATTAATAATTAGAAAGAGAAGGCTCACGGCCTTCTCTTTTTATGGTTAATTAAGTATTGTTGGAAATACGGCTGAGGAGCCGGTCCAAAGACGCTATTTCTGAATGAATTTTATAAAATTCTCTGCCGACTCGCTCAATTGCACGTTCTTGCGGCGGATGAGGTAGAACGTGCGCTTCGCTTCGGGAAGGCCGGTATCGAGCACAAGCAGGCGGCCGGCTTTGGCGCGGTCAGTGGCGGCCAGCGCCGAGAGGAACGAGATGCCGAAGCCGTGCTCCACAAGGTTTTTGATGGCTTCCTGATCGTTCAGGCTGGCAGCGACGTCTAAATCGCGCAGGTCTTTGCCGAGAAGTTCGATCAGCTTTTCCGCGCTCTTGCGGCTCGCGCTGCCCTTCTCACGGAACAGCATGGGCTGCGCCAGCAGCTTCTTCCAATCCTTCGCTTTCACCATCTTGCGGAACGCCGGCATATCCGGCGCGATCAGCACGGTCTTATCTTCGGCGATGGGAACGCTCAGAAGGCCGGCACCCGGTTCCTCGCCGACGAGGCCGACGTCGCAGGTCCCTTTTTCCACCGCGTCCTCGATCTCTTCGCTGTCGGACTGGTGGATGGAGATGACCACGTCGGGAAACTCCTTGCGGAATCCCTCGAGCAGAGGCGGCAGGATGTAGCCGGACGGGATGGTCGACACACCGATGCTGAGTACCTTGCGGTCCTCGTCCTCCCATTTGTCGAGCATGCGCTGCTGCAGGGCGAGCATACCGCAGGCGCAGTCGTACAGCTCTTTGCCCTTCTGCGTGACCCTCAAGTTCTTCGTGTCACGCGCGATCAGCTGCACGCCGAGCTCTTCCTCGAGCGCCTTGATGTGCGCGCTCACCGTCGGCTGCGACGTGTAGGTCTTTTCCGCCGCCTTCGTAAAGCTGCCGTAGTCCACGACCGCGATGAACGATCTCAGTTGTTTCATTTCCATAGGGGTCAACCTCTCTTCTATTAAAGAATAACATGAATTCATCGGCATTTCAAATGAAGTGAACCGCCAGGATAATTTATACTAACAGTAGAAAAATAAAAATACTATTGGTATGAATAGTCTGTTCACATTCCCTGCCGTGTCCAATATAATGGGATCGTAAAAAGAAAGGAGACACGCAAATGGGAATCAAGTTTGCAGACAATATCCGTAATTTCTTCAGGGAAGGGTCGCAGAGAACGACAGGCACCGTATATAAGAAAGAGGCAAATACATGGCAACAATGCTGGCAGAGAACATCCGCCGATATCGTAAGGATCGATCGCTGACCCAGGAGCAGCTCGCCGAAGTCCTGGGGGTCACGACAGGCGCTGTTTACAAGTGGGAGGCGAAGCTCTCCGTCCCGGACCTGGATCTGATCGTGGAGATGGCGGACTTTTTCGACACCTCCGTGGACGTCCTGCTCGGCTATGAGATGAAAAACAACCAGCTGAAGGAGACCGTGAGCCGTCTGCGGGAATACCGCCGCAAAAAGGACCCGGAAGGTCTTTCAGAAGCGGAAAAAGCGCTGAAGAAATACCCGCATTCCTTCGAGATCGTCAATGAGAGCGCTTCGATGTATTATGGCCTGGGCCTCGAAGGCAGAAACAAGGATGATATCCGCCGCGCGCTGGAACTGTTGGAACAGGCGCTCGTGCTGCTGCCGCAGAACGAAGACCCGGAGATCACCGAACAGACCTTGTACGGAAAGATGGCGAATATCTATCTTGCCTTGGGCGAGTGGGAAAAGGCAGTCGAACTGCTGAAAAGCCATAACCCCGGCGGGCTGTACGATCACCAGATCGGCCAGATCCTGGCCTCCTATGACCGCACCGAGGAAGCCGTTCCGTTCCTGTCGGAGTCCCTCGTGAAGATCCTGGGCGAACTGACGCACACCGTCACCGGATATCTCAACGTCTACGCGGCGCGGCGCGACTACGATTCCATCCAGGCGCTCCTGCGCTGGAGCATCGATCTGTTCCTCGGGCTGCGCAAAGAGAACAAGCCGAACTTCTTCGATAAGGTGAACAGCGCCTTTATGGCCGCCCTTGCCTACGCGCAGTGGAAGACCGGGCAGGAGGACGAGGCGCGCGCGACGTTGGAACGCGCCAGGGATCTTGCGGCGTTCTTCGACGCCGCACCCAGCTATGACGAGAGCGACGTCCGGTTTATCACCCGCGTCGAAGGCGCCAGCGTCCACGACGACATCGGAGCGACCGCAAAGGACGCGGCCGAGGCGATCGTGAAGGGCTGCGAAGACGACGCGTTCACCGCGCTTTGGGAAAACGTGACCCAATAGAATTCGATATCTTCCTGACAAAGCACAACAGAAAAATACCGGCCTGCCGCATTTCCGCAGCAGGCCGGTATTTGTTTTATGACCGTTGTTTACTGTTCTTCGTCCGCGCTTTCGCCGCCGATCATGTCCTCTTCCTCGTTCCGGAAGATCTCGGAGACCATCTCCGACTGCTTCCGGGCCAGCTCTTCCGTAGACCGGTTGAACATGCTGGCGATGCACAGGTCTGTCCTCAGGGAGAACATCCACTCCGTCACGAAGCCTTCGTTCCAGCCGTCGTGTTCGCCGACGTCCCCCTCGAGGCGGTAAACGCAGAGTCCGTAATTGTCCAGCACCGGCGTCAGCATGCGCTGCGCGGTCTCCTTCTTCAGCAGGCCGCCTTCGCGATAGCTCTTCGAAAGGGCGAGGCCGATCTTCACGAGTTCCGACGGCGTCGTCCAAAGACCTGCCGCGGCGTGCTCGGGATAATAGTGATAGCCGCGGGCGGGATCTTCTTTTTCACCCAGCCGACCGCCGAACGCGGCGTTGGCTGCCAGCTTTTCGTCCAGAGGCTGGAAATACCCGGAGCGCTTCAGGTCCAGGGGCTCCGCGACTTCCTTTTGGAAAGCTTCGCGCAGGGTCAGGCCAGTGATGCGCGTAAAGGCCAGCTCGGCCAGGGTGATGCCGCCGCCGGAATACATGCATTGCTTGCCGTAGGGGCGTATCCTGCGCAGCCTGGGCGTGATGCCCTTGCCGTCCAGCACGTCCTCCAGCGAGAGAAGCGCGTGGTCCGCGCGGTATCCCGGAAAACCGTGCAGGTTGAAGCCCGCCGTATGGGACAGCAGCGCGGAGAAGGTCATCGGAATCTTCGCATATTCCGGAACGACCCCCGAAATGTCCGCGTCCAGATCGATGACCCCCTTGTCCACGTAACGCAGGAGGGTCAGCGCGAACACGGGTTTGCTCACGGACCCCGCCTGGAACAGCATGTCCGGATTGACCGGAAAATCCTGTCCGAACCGGCCGCTGCCGGCGCAGTAAGCATCCAGTTCTTCTCCGTCGGAGATCGCTATGCTGATGCCGTAGCCGCCTTTCTCCTTGATCCGCATGCGTTCCTTTACGTTTACGTCGAACCACTCGACCGTATTCTGCTCCTTTTTCGACTTCTTCGTCAGCCATAATCTCATGACGACTTCGCCGTCGTCATAAGCGCCGATCTCCCGGAAGCCTGCTTTATGGTACAGGTGTATGCCGCATTCGTTATCCGGCTCGGTCGAGAGCAGCAGCCGTTCCGCGCCGAGATCCTTGAAATAGCGGATGATCTCCGCGAGCGCCGCCTGACCGTAGCCCTTGCCCTGTTCGTTCTTGTCGATCATGAAGCGCCAGAGATAGTATCTGTCGTCCTCATCTTCCTCTTCCATATCCACGGCGAACATGCAGAATCCGACGAGCTTATCGTCTGCGTAGATCGCGAACGGACGCGCCACGCCGGGCTGCTCCGTGTTGGCCTCTTTCGCCTCTATCAGGGAAGACTTGTTGGATGCGACGAACGGCTGATCTTCGCGCACGGAAAGGGCCAGGACGGCTTTCTTATTCTTCTTATTGATAGGTTCCAGTTTTATACTCATTTGTGTTTTCTCCATAAAAATGCCGCAGAACAGCAGCTCCCGAAAGCAGCTGCGTCCTGCGGCGTTGCGATACGAAAGTTACTCAAAACGGCGCACTAAACCTGAGGGGATCCCCCTCTGCTTTGCATGCGCCGGTATTCGATTATGCGATAACCTTGCAGATCACAGGTGTACGCTCCTTTCATAGTCTCCGAAACCTATGATAACGGATTACACGCCCGAAATCAATGTCTTATCTTCTGACCGCTTTCGGTTCCGTCTGCTGCGGCGCGAGGAACATCTGCTCCAGCAGCTTCCTGCCGGTCTCCGTCTTGAAGATCTTCTGAGCGACGCTCTCGACCGCCGATCTCGGTTCATCCTCTTCGAAGAGGTTCACCAGGAAGTCAGCCTCGACGAGGATCTGATAATCGATCCCGTCGATATCCGTATACGTGTGGTGGTGCGAGACCACATAGGCCGCCCGTTCGATCACCGCGGGTTCGAACCCCAGTGACCCGAGCATCTTCCGCACGAGCGGGTCGCTCACCTTCTCCTGGAACTTGCCGCTGCCGCTGCACGACATCATGTCGCCGGCAGAGAAGCGCTTCGTCGAGGTGGCGCAGGAAGTGGTCACCGAAATGATCGAAGACGGCATCGTGGAGCCGTCCCTGTGATACAATAGAAACACAACCATTCGAAAAATAAAGGAGAACAGCATATGGACAATATGGACAGAATTTTCTATAACGGGCAGATCTACACGGTCGACCCCCAGTATCCCGAAGTCTCCGCAGTCGCGGTCAAGAACGGCATCGTCATGGCCGTCGGGAGCGACGAAGAAGTGAAGGCGATGGCAGGTCCCGCGACCGAGATGGTCGACCTGAAAGGCGCTTTCATGTGCCCCGGCTTCATCGACAGCCACATGCACCTGCTCCTGCTTTCCAACAAGCTGCGCCGCACCGACATCGGAGGCGCGAAGACCTTTAAAGAATGCATGGACATCATGGCGAAGGCAGCCGAAGAGAAGAAAGGCACCAACGCCTGGGCCATGGGCATCGGTTTCAACCAGGACGACTGGACGGACTGCAACGACGTGCCCACGCGTCTCGATCTCGACAAGGCCTGCGGCGACGTGCCCGCCTACATCGAGCGCGCCTGCGGCCACATCGCCACGCTCAACACCAAGGCCATGGAGCTCATGGGCATGATGAACGAAAAGGAAGGCGAATCCCCGTACAAGCTGCGCTACTTCGAAGACGGCACCCCGAACGGCGTGCTGTGCGAAGACACGGTGCGTCTCGTCGAACAGTACTTCCCCGTACCGACCGTGCCGGAAATGAAGGAGCTCATCCTGACCGGCGCCCGCTACATCGCGGCGAAGGGCCTGGTGGGGGTTCACTCTGACGACCTCAACTTGGTCGTGCCCGTCAAGGACATGCCCGTCATCCTGCAGGCGTACAAAGAACTTTCCGAGGCGGACGAGCTGCCCATCCGCGTGCACCAGCAGTGCCGCATGCTCAACCTGCCGATGATCGAAAAGTTCTGCAGCGAATACAAGGTGCGCACGAAGTGGGGCAAAAACTTCACGATCGGCGACATCAAGATCATGGGTGACGGATCGCTGGGCGCCCACACGGCCGTGCTGAGAGGCGAATATAAGAACGCTCCGGAAGATCACGGCATTCCTCTCCACGACGACGAGGAACTGTACGCGATGTTCCGGGTCGCGCACGAGGCGGGCTATCCCATCGTGGTCCACGTCATCGGCGACGGCGCGTTCGACCAGGTCGTGAACGGCTACGAACTCGTGCAGAACGAGAACCCGAAGGCCAACATGCGCCACGGCATCATCCACTGCCAGATCATGGACGAGGCCCAGCAGGACCGTTTCGTCAAGCTCAACCTGCTCGCCTACGCGCAGCCCGTATTCGTCCGCTACGACTCCTCGATTGTGGACGACTGCGTCGGGAGCGAGCTCGCGAAGACCTCGTACAACTGGCGCCGCTTCCTCGACATGGGCGTGCACACGAGCGGCGGTTCCGACTGCCCGGTCGAAGACTGCGACGTATTGGAGAACCTCTACTACGCCGTCACCCGCATGGGAATGAACGGCAAGCCCTGGTACCCCGAGAACGGCGTGACCATGGAAGAAGCCCTGAGGATGTTCACGATCGAAGGCGCGTATTCCGCATTCGAAGAAGCCGAGAGAGGTTCGATCACGATCGGTAAGTACGCGGACTTCACCGTGCTCGACAAGAACATCATGAAGAACCCGCCCGAAGAACTGCTGAACACGAAGGTGCTGATGACTATTGTGAACGGCAAGACGGTGTACGAAGGATAGGCTCTGACGGCAAAACAACAGAGGGGTCCCCGTAAGGGGGGCTCCTTTTTATTGTGACAATTTGTCATATTAAATATTAATTTCTGTCGCTTTACTTAACAGTGAGGTAGTTGTATATTGTACTTGCAAGGGGATGTTAAAGAAATAACAAGCCCGTTAAAAGAAAAACGAATGTTGAAAATACAAACATCTCGAAAGGAAGGAAACTAAAATGAAGAAGAACATCTTAACCTCTCTCGTATTCGTACTCGCACTCGCACTCATCGTTATGGCGATTGGGCTCAACCCCACGACTGCATCCTCGTTCACTCCTGTCATGATGATCCTGATGGCCGCTTACTGCTTCGGTCAGTACAGATACGGCAAGAACTACCGCTAATCACGACCCAGGCTGCTCACCGGAGGTTTTCCATGAACACGTTAAAGCTTAGGATCTGGGCCCTGCTGATGCTTATCTGCTGCACTCTCCTCTACAGCTCTATCATGCCGAACCTGCCGGTGGTAAGCAAAGCAGTCCCGGAACTGACAATGATACTATAAACCCAAGATCATTCTCCATAGAAAAAAGGAGTTCCGCAAGGAGCTCCTTTTTCTACGTTTTACGAACTTGCCGTCCTAGATGCGCGGCGGGTCTACAATGCCGTCTTCGATCAGTTCGGCAACGACTTCCTGCGCCACTTCTACAAATTTGCGTTCCGCCGGAGAAAGCTTGATCCTATCGTTCAGCAACAGGATGCAGTCCCGTTTGCAGGGAGGACGGAACGGGATGCCGACCACGCCTTCCGAAGAAAACGCCACGTGCATACCCGCCACGACGGATACGCCCAACCCTTCCTTTACCATGGCCAGGATCGTTTGCTCATCGTGCGACACCAGGATGGACTTCTTTTCCAAAGGCGAACCTTCCACCAGGCGCTGTACATCCAGGTCATAATCCAACTTCAGGCCAACGTATGGATATTGGGCAAGTTCCTCCAGGGTCACGGAATCTTTTTCTGCCAATGGATGGCCCTCCGGTACGACCGCCAGGATATCGTCGGTGCACAGGGGGATGCCCGGTTCCTCGGTGGATGCGCGCGTTAAAAATGCCATGGAAACACGTCCGTCCACAATAGCTTGGCGAAGGCTGGTGCCGCCGGTGTCTTCCGTCAGTTCCAGTGAGATCTGCGGATAACGTTCTTTAAACCGTCTGACGACGTCCGGCACCAGGTAGCGGGCGAAGGAACCGCCGGAGGCAAACAGCACGTGACCGACAGTTATGCCCTGCAGTTCCGCAACACTCTGTTCCATGCGGTCTGCCGCAGCGGCCAGCTCGCGGATCGGTTCGATCAGGTCTTCGCCAGCAGGCGTCAGCGAAACGCCGGAACGGGTGCGGCGCAGCAAAACGACGCCGAGGTCTTCTTCTAAGGCGTTCATCATGTGCGTGACCCCGGAAGGCGTGTACCCCAGCTCCTCCGCGGCTGCGGTAAAGCTGCCGGTATCGACAGCGCGCAGCAGTACTTTGCATTTCTCAGTATCCATATCTGTATTGTATCATACTGTGACAACTCTTCACAATAACTATTAAATTCTGTCGTTTTACTTAACGAATGACTTGCGTTATAGTTAAGGTGCAAAGGGAAGTTAAGAAATTAACAAGCCCGATAAAATAATAACGAACCCAAAACCTCCAAGGATTTTAAAGAAAGAAGGAAAACAAAAATGACTAAGAACATCTTCGCAGGAATCATCGCCACCATCGCATGCGTACTGGTCTGGACCGCTTCCAACGTTCCCGGATCCACCGGCTTCGGCTTCGTCGCAGCTTCCATCGGTCTGATGGCAGCCTACGTCATCGGTCAGTACAGATACGGCAAGAACTACCGCTAAACCATTACCGCTTGACCCACCTGCAGGAAAGGAGGAAAGAACATGTACACAAGAAGGATCCGGCTCTGGGCCATCATGCTGATGCTGATCGCGTGCAGCTTCGTCTACACGTCGGCCATGTCCAGCCTCCCTGCGGCAGGAACAGGTCTGCCGGCAATGCCCTGGCTGTTATAAAAACAAGACAATGATAAAAGAAGGAACTCCGCGCGGAGTTCCTTCTTTGTTTTACGCTTTCTATACGCTTAGAACTTGTATTCCGCAAACGCCGCGCACAGCTTCGCGCAGGCGTCCATGTCGTCCGCCGACACAATCTCCTGCGGGCAGTGGCAGAACTTGCAGGGGATGGAGATGCCGCTGGTCAGCACGCCGTCCATGTTCACGTGCATGGGACCGGCGTCCGTACCACCTGCGGTCAGGACGTCCATCTGATAGGCGATCTTCTTCTTTTCCGCCAGTTCGACGAGGATCCTGTTCACGGCCGGGCTGCAGATGACGGAGGAATCCTTCACCTTGATCGCAGCGCCTTTGCCCGTGGAAGAGCTGCAGCCGTGCGTGCTCTTGGGGATGTCGTCCGCGCCGGTCACGTCGACCGCGATGCCGTAGTCGGGCGCAACGCCGAACGCTGCGGTCTTGCCGCCGCGCAGGCCGACCTCTTCTTGCGTCGTGAACACGAAGTACAGGTCGTTGACCGCCTTGGCTTTCTTCAGCAGCTCCATGGTCATCAGCAGCACGCAGCAGCCGCTGCGGTTGTCGGTGTAGCTGGAAATGATGCAGTTGTTCATGGCCATCGCGGAACGGGTATCGTACACGCACATGTCGCCGGGGCGCACGTGGGTCATGGCTTCTTCCGCGCTCTTCGCGCCGATGTCGACGTACAGGTCTTCGGGTTTCACCTTGCCCTCGTCTTCCATCTCGTTGCAGTGGACGACGCCCTTCACGCCGTTCGCGAAGCGCACGGGTGTGCCGACGACTTCCTTCTCAGGGATCCAGCCGATCTTGCCGACGCGCAGCTGGCCTTCCTTTTCGATGTGGGTCACCATCATGCCGATGGAATCCATGTGGGCAGCGAACATGATCTTCTTGCCGGGACCCTTCTTGCGGCAGATCAGGTTGCCCATGACGTCGGTCGTGATCTCGTCGCAGTACGGTTTCGCCATCTTCGCGATGACCGCCGCGATCTCTTCTTCGCAGCCGCTCGGGCCGAAGGCTGCGTTCATTTTATCTAAAGTCTTTAAAATATCCATTTACTTCACCTTTCCCGCAGCGATTGCGTCGATCAGCAGTTCCGCCAGTTTCAGTCCGTTCTCCATGTCGTCCTTATCCGCCACGGTGGACGCCGCGTGCAGCATACGCACCGGGGTGGAGATGTTGGCGACCCTCACGGCGGCCCTGCTCCTCTGCACGACCGCCGCGTCCGTGCCGCCGGCGATGTAGTTCTTGATCTGCCAGGGGATGCCGGCTTCGTCCGCCGCATTGCGCAGGAAGTCGAACAGCCTGCGGTCGTAGATCGTGCCGGTATCGACGCAGCCGATGACGCAGCCACCGCCTACGCGGGTCACTTTCTTGGCGTCGTCTACGCCGGGCATGTCCGCGGAGGTCGTTCCTTCCAGGATGAGCGCGATGTCCGGTTCGACGTTGAACGCCGCCGTCTTGGCTCCGCGCAGGCCGACTTCCTCCTGGACCGTAAACGCGAACGTCACGTCCATGGGCAGGTCTTTTTCCATGAGTTTAATCATCTGCGCGCAGCCGATGCGGTCGTCGATGGCCTTGGCCTTGATGCGTTTTTTACCTTCGCCGAAACGCACGAAGTCGGAATCGAACACGACCCAGTCGCCGATTTTCACCTTCTTCTCGGCCTCTTCTTTGTTCTGCGCGCCGATGTCGATATACATCTGCGAGACCGCGGGGGTCTTCTTTTCTTCTTCCTTGGATACGAGGTGGTAGGCCTTCAGGCCGGTCACGCCGGGCACCTTGTCCGGGCCGATGAGCACGCGCCTGCCGAGGGCCACTCTCGGGTTGACCCCGCCGACTTCCGCAAAGCGCAGCACGCCGGAATCCTCGATCTTGTTGATGAGGAAGCCGACTTCGTCCATGTGGGCCGCGATCATCAGCTTCGGGGCATTATGCTTCTTGCCCCTCTTGAAGACGATCAGGTTGCCCATGGTGTCGACGGACATCTCGTCTGCATAGGGGCGGCACTTCTCCGCGATCAGGCTGCGGACGGGCGCTTCGAAGCCGGAGACGCCGCTGGCCGCCGTCAGTTCTTTCAGGAGTTTCAGCATGTGTACACCTCCTTGCAGGGTTCCGCGACCGCAAGGGCGATCATCTCGCCGAGCGCCTGCACGTCGCGCATGTCGATGACCTCGATGGGCGTGTGCATGTAGCGCATGGGCAGCGACAGCAGAGACATCTCGAAGCCTCTGCTTGCGATCTGCATGGGCCACGCGTCCGTTGCGGTCGAGCCGGGGTAAGCCGAGGGCTGCACCGGAATGCGGTGCTTTGCAGCCAGATCGATCAGGTGCTGCGAGATGTGCGGCTGGCAGTTCGCGCCGATCGCGATGGTCGGGCCCTTGCCCAGTTCGACGTCCTTGTTCGTTGGGCCGCCGTCCGTCGTCTTCGCCTGGCAGACGTCCACGACGATGCAGTAATCCGGGTCAAGGCCGTAGCCTGCCGTGATCGCGCCGTCGGAATGGATCTCTTCGCCGACCGCACCGAGGATGTACAGGTCGCAGTCGAGCGGTCTGTCCTTCAGGATCTCCATCGCCAGCATGCACGACGCGAAGCAGCTGCGGTCGTCGAGCGACGTGCCGCAGTAATAGTATTCGCCGAGGCTGTAGTTGTCCTTGCGGAACGAGATGGGTGTGCCGACGGGTACGAGTTTCTCAGCCTTCTTCTGGCTGCAGCCGATATCGATGCGCAGGTCTTCGATGGGGATGGTCTTCTCCTTGTCCTCCTCGCTCATGACGTGAGGCGGCAGGGCCGCGACGACGCCGAACAGGGGCGGGTCGGTCAGGATGGTGAGTTCGCGGTCGGGCAGCATGCGCGGATCGACGCCGCCGACTTTCGTGAACCGCAGAAAACCGTCCTCGATGCCGCTCACGAGCAGGCCGATCTCGTCGAGATGGGCCGTGATCAGAACTTTCCGGGCATTCGTTTTGCCGCAGCGGCGCACGCCGACGACGTTGCCCTTTTTGTCGATCCATGCCTCGTCGCACAGCGGCTTGACGAGTTCGAGGGCAGTCTGGCTCACCGCGCCTTCAAACCCCGTCGGACCGCACGCTGCGCAGAGCGTTTTCATGGTCTCCTTTAAGTCCATGGGTTCTCCTTTCTATTTCCAGAGATCCGCCGGATACATGCCGGCGTCTTTCTTTTCCTTCATCGCCACGACGATGGCGGGGCGGTCTTCCTTGTACGTGACCCCGAACCATCTCTCCGGGCAGTCCAGCACGGCCACGTGGGCCTTGCCTTCCTCGAGCAGATGGCTGACGGTGACCGGCAGCAGGTACTCGCCCTTCAGCGGGTTCTCGCGCAGGATGCGCTCGAGTTCGGGCACCAGACGCGCCTTGAGCTCGCCCATGAAACTCTCCGTGAAGCCGAACAGGTTCATGGAGACGGGCGTGCCCGCCGCGACTTCGGTCCAGCTTTCGCCGTCGTCTTCGGTGAACTGGATCTTGCCGTCCTTCCACTGGATCTTCAGGCGTTCGTCGATGCCGGTCAGATTGCCGTCTTCGTCCACGCGGCAGACGCCTCTGGCGACGGAGCCGTGTTCCGTGAGCGTATTTTCGATGCGGTAAGCCGCCATGCAGTAGTCGTACTGCTCGCCGTCACAGGCCTCGCTCAAGTAATCGTACATGATCTTGAACGCCTCGGGTCCATAATAGTCGTCGGCGTTGATGACCGCGAACGGTCCGTCGATGATGTCGCGGGCGGCCAGGATCGCGTGGCTCGTGCCCCAGGGCTTGACCCTTCCTTCCGGAATTTCAATGCCTTCGGGGATATCGTCCAGTTCCTGATAGGCGTAACGGATATCCAGGCAGTCCGCAGCGCCGCGGTTCATCAGGGCCTTGAAATCCTCCTCGATCTCGTGCTTGATGATGCAGACCACGGTCTCGAACCCCGCGCGTTTCGCGTCGTACAGGGAGAAATCGATGATGATCTCGCCGTTCGGCCCGATCGGATCGATCTGCTTGAGTCCGCCGTAACGGCTGCCCATGCCGGCAGCCATGACCACTAAAATCGGTTTTTTATTCATGGTTTGACCTTCTTTCTTCGGAAATTGCTCCACATATTATGGTATACTACGGAGTATGGAAAAGCAAACGAACTACACGAAAAAAATCGCCGTCATTCTGTGCGGCTACGTACTCTTCGCCCTGATCAGCTGGGTGGTGCTCACCGGTGCTTCTGCCGGCTTCGATGATACGGTGCGCGCGTTCATCCTGAGCATGCGCACGCCGGCGCTGAACGCGTTCTTCATTCCGTTCGCCTATTCAGGCAACTGGTTCGTCGTCGTGCCGATCTGCCTCATCTTGCTGATCGTTCCGCGCACGCGCTGGGCCTACGGCATCCCGGTGAGCGCCTCGGTGCTGACGGCTCAGACGTTCTACAATATCCTGAAACGCATCTTCTGCCGCGAACGGCCGGACTGGGCGCTGCACCTGGTAAAGGAGCACGGGTTCTCGTACCCGTCGGGTCACTCGATCACGAGTTGCATGCTGTTCGCGATGCTGGCGATCCTCATCCTGTACAACTACCGCCGCAAGGGGCTGTCCCTGCCGGTGTACAAGAATAAGCCCCGGCACACCAAGGCTTACTTCAGATCCAAGGGCGCCGCGCTGTTCTGCGCGTGGCTGTGCTTCCTGTACATCCTGCTGATGGGCTTCGCCCGCGTGTACGTCGGCGTGCACTGGCCGACCGACGTGCTGGCGAGCTGGTGCCTGGCGGTCTCCAACCTCACGTGGCTCACGTGGATCTTTTTAAAACGATGAAAAAAGTAGCAGCAATCAACGATATATGCGGCTTCGGCAAGTGTTCCCTGGTCGCGGACATTTCCGTGCTCAGCGCCATGGGCATTCAAGTCTGTCCCCTTCCGACCGGCATCTACACAGCGCAGACGGTCTACCCACACCATCAGAGCAAGAGCAACACAGACATGATCGACGTCTTTACGGACAACTGGTCTCAGATGGGCGAGTCGTTCGACGGCATCATCACGGGATTTCTGCTGGACCCGGTCCAGGCCGGCAAGGTACTGGATTTCGTGCGGCGGTTCCACACGCCGGGTACGCTTCTGCTCGTTGACCCCATCATGGGCGACGAGGGCAAGACGTACGCGAATTATTCCGCCCAGCTGCACGCGCTCATCGGGCAGCTGGCGGAGGAGGCGGACATCCTGACCCCGAATCTGGGCGAGCTCTTCCTGCTGGCCGGCGAGTCGATCGAGCGCTCCGGAACGCAGGAAGGAGAAGACCTGATCGAGCAGACAGCCGTTTTGGCGAGACGCCTGCTGAACAAGCACGGCAAGATCGTCACGGTAACGGGCATACGCCTGAAAGATGCGGACGGCGACGACCTGCTCGGCAACCTTCTCGTGAGCCATGAAGACGAACGGCTGTACACCGTCGCACCGTCCGG
This sequence comes from Bacillota bacterium, assembly GCA_017557505.1. Lineage (GTDB taxonomy): Bacteria > Bacillota > Clostridia > Peptostreptococcales > Anaerovoracaceae > RUG11894. The sequence continues at coordinate 48,633 of JAFYYP010000052.1, forward strand.
CGGCTATTTCTCCGGAACGGGCGACCTGTTCGCAGCAGCGCTGCTGGGCGGAATCTTGAAGGGCATGCGGCCGTACGAAGCCATGCGGCTGGCCGCGGATTTCCTGAAGGCCGCGGCCGAATCGGCGACGCAGCGAGGCACGGACCCCCGCGCAGGAAGCGACTTCGAAGAGCATCTGGACATGCTGAGAGAATAAAAAGAACCCGGGGAGGAAGATCTCCCCGGGTTTTTGCATGCTCTTGATAGTCTCGCCTGAGACCGTTAAATCAATTCTATCTCCGGATGCGCCTTGTCCGCGATCTCGATGCGGACGCTTCCACCCAGTTCTGTCTCGATCTTTTCCGCCAGCTCTTTCAATGCGCCGTCCAGCCGGTCCGCGAACTCGCCGCGGGACGTCTCCAGCACCATGATCGCGTTCGTCACGTCTTCGGTCAGCATCGTGCGCACGGATTCGCGCCAGTTCCAGCAGCGGCAGATCGCGCCGGCGTCGTCCTTGTAGATGACTTCGCCGGGCAGCGCGGGCTCGTCCTTGTCGGAGCCATAGGTGACGAAGGGTTCGCCGCCGTCTGCGAGGGTCAGGCGAACGTCGCCCTCGAACTTGTCGATATCTTCGCCGCCAACAGGCAGACCGTATTTGAGCGAGATGCCGTTGTAGATGTCGACGAGCGGGTTGATACAGCCGATCTCGCCGCCCTTGCTCACCCGCTTGAGCAGCGCCTCGATGGAGCAGCGGGCGCCTTTCTTGGTCTTGAACCGGTAAAATGCGTCGCGCCAGCTGCGGACGACTTCATTCTCCGTGAATTCCGGGTTTGCAGTATAGACCGCGCTCTGCTTTTCGCACTCGCGCAGCCACGGCGCATACCGTTCCTCTTCCTTGATATGATTATCGATGTCCTTGCATACCAGTACGCCGATGCGGCTGTCCGGGAACAGCTCGAGAAAAGACGGTTCCAGAATAAAGCGTTTCATGTGTGCCTCCTTTTATGCCTGCGAAAGTATATACGCGACGAGTTCCGCCTCGACCTGCGCCTTGATGGACGGTTCGTTGTGCACTTCATGCCGCCAGCCGTCCCAGATGCGCGCCGTGACCGGATTGCCGTGTTTTTTCAAGGCCACGGCAGTTTTTCTAATGCCTTCTCCGAAGTTTCCGCAAGGATCTTCGGAGCCGCCCATCAGATAGACGGGCAGCGTTTCCGGTATTTCGCTGATCCAGTCCATCCTCTCGAGCTTCACGTGCAGCTGCATAAAGTCGCGCGTCAGCTCCATGCAGGTCTGCCAGCAGCTGAAGGGATCGTTCGCGTCGTCCTCCAGGATGCGTTGGTCGACCGCGATCCATCTGCCTTCGGCAGCTGCGCCCGGACCGAAGCGGTCGAGCATGCCGTCGAAGATCGAATCGAACCAGCCGTCGTTGGCTTCGTGCGGGTGATCCGCCAGATCCGCCTGAAATGCGGGGTCTGCCAGGATCGCTGCGCCCCGCGGCAGATCCGCCACGAGCCCTGTCAGCAGAAGGCCTGCGAGTTCCTTGCCCACCTGCGACGCCATGTCGCGCGCCAGCATCGAGCCCCAGCTCTGTCCGAGCAGGAATTTCGGCACGTCCGGCAGTTCTTTCTTCATCAGGGCGAACAACGTCAGTTCGTCCTTGGTATAGTCTTCGAACGTCTTCGCGTAAGGGTCGCCCAGCCTTCCGGCCAGCAGCCCCGTCTTGCCGTGTCCGATGTGATCGTCCGCGTAGACAGCGATGCCGGCTTCCGCAAAGGCCAGCGCCATGTGCAGATAGCGGCGCGAATGTTCGCCGTAACCGTGGATCAGCTGGACGGCCGCCTTCGGGGTGCCCAGAGGGGTCACGCGCCAGCCCCAGACCGTGTCTTGCCCGTTCGCAGACGGAAACTGAAATTCAGAAAAAGCCATAATCTCGTTCTCCTTTCCCCTATTTTACACGATGTGATATACTTTTCTCAAATGAAAGGAGTATGAACATGATCAGAAAGGCAACAGCCGCGGATATCGACCGCGTGGAAGAAATCTACAACGCGCATCTGGACTTCGAAGAGGAGACCGAGAACCGCACGAACTGGCACAAGGGCGTCTACCCCCTGCGCGCGACCGCCGAGAACGCGCTCGCGCACGACTGGCTGTGGGTGGGCGAAGATGAAGATGGCATCTGGGGCGCGGTCATCTTCAACCACGTGCAGATGAAGGAATACTACGACATGCCCTGGCGCTTCCCCGAGGAAGACGACAAGGTGTTCGTCATCCATACGCTGGTCATCGACCCCGCCAAGCGCGGACAGGGCAAGGCCACCGAGATCCTGAACGGCGCCGAGGACGTCGCACGTGACATGGGCTGCACCGTGATGCGCATCGACACCTGGGCCGGCAACATCCCGGCGCAGACGCTGTACCAAAAGCAGGGCTACGCGATCGTCGGCGGCTGCGACACCTGGTTCGCGAACGCCTACATTTCGCCGCTCGTGTTCCTGGATAAGAAGCTGTAAAAAATATTTTTGAAAATAGTATTGACATTGTTTAGGTACCTAACTATACTTGAGATGGTTAGGTACCTAAATTGTTTTAAGGGGAAATCAAAAGGAGTATTTACGAATATGGAAAGAAAAGAAGTCATTAAAAGCACGTTAAAGCTGGCACGCGCCATGCGGCGCAGACCGCCCAAAGGAATTCACGAATTTCCGCCTCCCGTAGCCCGCACGCTGTCCGTTCTCACGGACAATGACGGCGCCACCTCCCGCGAACTGTGCGAGATCCTCGACGTCCGTCCCTCCTCCCTGTCCGAACTGCTCGGCAAGATGGAGGAACACGGCCTCGTGACCCGCCAGACCAGCGAAGAAGACAAGCGCGCCGCGAAAGTGCTGCTGACCGAAGAAGGCAAAACTGCTGCGGCAGATCTGAAGGAAAACATGAAGAAGCACGCGGAAGAATTCTCTGCCTGCTTCACCGAGGAAGAAGCAGAAACGTTCTGCGCGCTGGCCGACAAGCTGAGCGCCCATCTCGAAGCTGCCGCCGGCGAGGAACCGGACTGCCCGAGAGGCCCGCACGGACCTCATGGTCCTCATGGTCCCCATGGCCATCACGGTCCGTTCGGCCCCGGCCCCTGCGGACCCGGCAAGCACGAGAAACCGCCCTGCGGACCGGATATGGACTTCCACAGGCATCACAGACCCTTTGGAAGACCGTTTTAAATAGAAAAGCGGCTTTCCTGCCTCGCGCGGGAAGGCCGCTTTTTCTTTTGTAATGAGAAACTGTCAGTATGGCACGTATCCAAACCTGCGTATCTGCCAAGCCAGATACGTTTTCGTATTCATTTGGTTCATTCTATCCTGTTGGATACGCAGTTTTGCCAGCTTCGTTGATTATTTACGTATCCACTCTGCGCAAATCATTTATTTGGATACTTTTCCGTATCCTGGCGGTCATTTCTTCCAAAAGAGATACGTGTCCCCTCCCAATTGCCCGCGAACGGGAATAAAACATCAATAAACCGTTTTTTGTTCTCCTTTCTTCCTTTTTATGCGGTTATGGTATACTTTTCTCAGACGAAAGGTGAAAAACGCTATGATCCGCAAGAGAATCCCGTTCAACGACGGTTGGATATTCAACGAACGCTTTGAAGAAGACATGGTGCAGCCCGATTTTGACGACGCCGGTTTTGGGGCCGTGCGCCTGCCGCACACGGTGAAGGAGACCCCCTTCGACTACTTCGACGAAAGCGTCTACCAGATGCTCAGCTGCTACCGCAGGCGCTTTACCGCGCCGGCGGAATGGAAGGGAAAGCGCGTGACCCTGACCTTCGAAGGCGCTGCGCACGAAGCATCTGTCTACGTGAACGGCTCGTTTGTCACGACGCATTCCTGCGGTTATACCGCGTTTACCATGGACCTTACAGACCGGCTCGTTTACGGTTCGGAAAACCTCGTTGCCGTCCGGCTGGACAGCCGCGAGAGTCTGAACGTGCCGCCTTTCGGCTTCGTCATTGATTACATGACCTACGGCGGCCTGTACCGTGAGGCCTATCTCGAGATCTCGGAAAAGACGCATCTTGCGGACGTCTTCCTGTATACAAGCGGGACGCCGGAAGAACCGGTACTCGTCAGCCGGATCGAAACGGAAAGGACGGAAGGGAGAGATCTCTTCGTCCGTCAGACCCTCCTGGAGGAAGCAGCTCCGGCTCACAACATTCTCTCTGCATTCGAACTCTGCTCTGCTCCCGTCCCGGCAGAAGGCGCGGCAGACCGTAAACTCTGCTCCGACCCCATCCCTGCGGAAGGCTCTTCGTTCGAGCTCCGCAGCCCCGTTTCCGGCGCCAGGCTTTGGAGCCCGGACGATCCTGCGCTGTATACGGTAAGGACCGAACTCGTCGATACCGATTCGGGCGAGACGGTCGACCGCGTCGACACCAGTTTCGGCTTCCGCTTCGCGCGTTTTGAGGCAGACGGTTTCTATCTGAACGGACAGAAGACGAAGATCACCGGCCTCAACCGCCACCAGAGCTACCCCTACGCCGGCTATGCCATGCCTGCCTCTATCCAGCGTTTCGACGTAAAAGTGCTCAAGGAAGAACTCGGGCTCAACGCCGTCCGGACCTCGCATTACCCTCAGTCGCATGCCTTTATACAAGCCTGCGACGAACTCGGCCTGCTGGTGTTCACGGAGATCCCGGGCTGGCAGAACATCGGCGACGAAGCCTGGCAGGATCAGGCCGTGCGCAATACCGAAGAGATGGTGCTCCAGTACCGGAACCACCCCTCGATCATCCTCTGGGGTGTACGGGTCAACGAGTCGCAAGACAACGACGCGCTGTACGAACGGACGAACGAAATGGCCCATAGGCTTGATCCGTCACGCCAGACCAGCGGCGTACGCTATCTCAAGAAGAGCCATCTGCTGGAAGACGTCTACGCCTACAACGACTTCTCGCACAGCGGGCAGAACGCAGGCTGCGAGCCCAAGAAAAATATCACGAGCGACCCCTCCAAGGGCTATCTCGTCAGCGAATACAACGGCCACATGTTCCCCACAAAAGCCTTCGACAGCGAGGAGCACCGGCGCGACCACCTGCTGCGCCACGCGAAGGTGCTGAACGACATTGCAGGGCAACCGGACATCGCCGGCAGCTTCGGCTGGTGCATGGCTGACTACAATACGCACCGTGATTTCGGCAGCGGAGACCGCATCTGCTACCACGGCGTACTGGACATGTTCCGCAACGCCAAGCCCGCGGCAGTCATCTACGCTGCAATGGGAAAGGAGACTGTCCTCGAGGTCACGTCCTCGATGGATATCGGCGAGCATCCGGCTTCCAACAGGGGCGTCGTCTGGATGGTCACGAACGCGGACAGCGTCCGGATGTACAAGAACGGACGTCTGCTCAAAGAGTATTTCCCGGCGGATTCGCCGTATAAAAATCTGGAGCACGGGCCCATCCCCGTGGACGACTACATCGGCAGCGCGATCGAAGAAGGCGAGGAGTTTAAGCCTGCCCAGGCCGCGGCCGTCAAGGACATCTTAAACTACGCCGCGCTGTACGGCATGGACAAATTGCCCCCGCGCATCCTGGCGAAAGCCGCAAAGTGCATGGCGCTGTACCGGATGACCTTCGAAGACGCCTACAAGCTCTACAACAAATACGTGGGCGATTGGGGCGGCGCCGCTACGGAATACCGCTTCGAAGCGGTGAAGGACGGAAAGGTCGTAAAGACCGTCGTGAAATCGCCGATGTCGAAGATGCGCCTCGAGCTCCGCGTTTCGAGCACGGAACTGACCGAAGGCAACACCTGGGACGCCGCAGCCATACGCATCCGTGCGATCGACGAGTACGGCAACGTGCTGCCGTTCTTCAACGAACCGGTGTTCTTTGATCTCTCGGGCCCGGCAAGCCTGATCGGCCCTTCCGTCATCTCGCTCAAAGGCGGCATGGGCGGCACCTACGTGCGGACCGAAGGAGAGAGCGGCGAAGCGGTCCTGACCGTTAAGTCGCTGCAGACAGACCCCGTCAGCATTGTATTTACAGTAAAAGCATAACAAAAACCCCCGCGGTCACGCGGGGGCTTTCCATTCTGTCAGAATTCTTTATCCCCTGTCGAAATAGACGCTCTTCTCGCTCACGCTCAGCGGAACGCCGATGGCTGCCTGCACGGGAACGCCAAACACGCCGAGTTCCTTGGCCGCAAGGCCTGCGGAGAACATCACGCGGTTGTCGACGCGCATGTCCGCTGCAACAGAGACCGCCGAACCGACGGCAAGGCCCAGGTCGTGCGACGCGAAGAAACACAGCACGCCCTCTCCCATGGCGGCCCGGCAGCTTTCCCTGCCGCACCAGCCGCAATCCATACCGTACGCTTCGTTGCGGGTGCCAAGCAGCACGATGGCCGTCGAACGGTCCACGTTTTCCGCGTCTCTGGCGATAAAGTCCTGGCAGGTAGCCGCGGCGATGCGCCGCATCTCGGCCGTCAGGGTGTTCTTCTCTTCCCCTGTGAGGGTCACGCACTCCAGCTTATCATAGCCGTGCGCCTTCGGGGCGGTCCTTGCCGCTGCCATCATGGCGGAAGCCACATTCACGATATGCTTGACGTGCGCGTCTTTCGGTTCGATCTTCATCTCTTAGATCCCCAGTCCGAATCTTTCCTTCGCCCGCTTGATGACCGGCTCCGCGATCGCGTTCGCGCGCTCTGTGCCGATCTTCATCGCGTCGATCAGCTCCTGCGACTTGCGGATCTCGTTGTAGCGCTCGCGGATGGGCGCCAGCGCGTCCACCGCGACCTCGACCAGGTCTTTTTTGAACTGGCCGTAGCCGGAACCTTCGTAGTCCTTTTCGAGCTGCTCGATGGTCTTGCCCGAGAACGCGCTGTAGATGGACAGCAGGTTCGAGATGCCGGGCTTGTTGTCGATGTCGAAGCGGATGACCCCTTCGGAGTCCGTCGTGCTCCGCATGATGGCCTTCTTGATCTTGTTAGGCTCGTCGAGCAGGGAGATGCGGCTCATCTCGTTCGGCGCGGATTTGCTCATCTTAGCCGTCGGGTCGTCCAGCGCCATGACGCGGGCGCCCGCCTTCATGAACCGTCCTTCTGGCACGACGAACGTCTTGCCGTACTTGTTGTTGATGCGGATCGCAAGGTCTCTCGTCAGCTCGATGTGCTGCTTCTGGTCGTTGCCGACGGGAACGATGTCCGTGTCGTAGAGCAGGATATCGGCCGCCATCAGCACCGGGTACATGAACAGGCCCGTCGGCGCGGATTCCGCGCCGTGGCTCTTCTGCTTGTACTGGGTCATGCGGGAGAGCTCGCCCGTGTACGAGTTGCACGTGAGGATCCAGTTGAGCTCGGCGTGGCCGGGCACCGTGGACTGCGCGAAGATGATGGACTTCTTCGGGTCGACCCCGACCGCCATGTACAGCGCGGCGATGTCCAGCGTGTGCTGTTTAAGTTCCTTCGGATCCTGCGGCACGGTGATGGAGTGCATGTCCACGACGCAGTAGATGCATTCGTGGTCGTCCTGCAGTTCGACGAACTGCTTGAGGGCGCCCAGATAGTTGCCGATATGCAGATTTCCTGTGGGCTGAACGCCCGAAAAAACGCGTTTCATGTCTATTTGCCTCCCATATCCATGCTCAGCTGCTGGGATCCGTCGTCGGCCTTGGCTTTCGCGGACGACTCCTCTTCTTCCTCCTCGCGGATGGACTTCGCCATGGCGACGATCTCGGTCTCTTCTTCGACCTTCATGATGCGTACACCCTGCGTCGTGCGTCCGAGCCTGGAGACGTCGCTGGCTTCGATGCGGATGATGATGCCGTCGGAGTTGATCAGGAAGACCTCGTCGTCGTCGAGCACCGTCATGGCGCCTACCAGGTAGCCGGTCTTGTCGAACTTGCTCTTGTCGTAGGTGAGCAGGCCCTTGCCGCCTCTGGCCTGGATCTTGTATTCCTTGACAGGCGTGCGCTTGCCGTAGCCCTTTTCGGTGACCACGAGCAGCTCTTCGCCCTTGCGTGCAAGCTCCATGGATACGACTTCGTCGTCCTTGTCGAGCAGGATGGCGCGGACGCCGCCGGCCGCTCTGCCCATCACGCGGACGTCGTCTTCGCTGAACGCGATGCACTTGCCCTTCTTCGTGATGATGATGACGTTCGCGTCGCCCTTGGTCTCGCGGATGGAGATCAGGTCGTCGCCGTCGCGCAGCTTGATCGCGATCAGGCCGGCCTTGCGGTTCGTGTCGAACTCGGACATCTGCATCTTCTTGATGTTGCCGAGCCGCGTGCAGGCGATCAGGTAACGGTCTTCTGAGAATTCCTTGACCGGCAGCACCGCCTGGATGCGTTCTCTCTGCAGAAGGTTCAGGAAGTTGACCGCAGGAGTGCCCTTTGCCGTCCTGTTGGCTTCGGGGATCTCGTACGCCTTGATCTTGTACGCCTTGCCCATGCTCGTGAAGAACATCAGGTTGTCGTGCGTCGACGTCGTGATCAGGTGCTTGACGAAGTCGTTCTCGCGGGTCGTCAGGCCGGTGATGCCCTTGCCGCCGCGCTTCTGCGTGCGGTAGGTGTCTTCGGACACTCTCTTCAGATAGCCGAGATGCGAGACGGTGATGACGACGTTCTCCTCCTCGATGAGTTCGGATTCGTCGACTTCCTCTTCGTCCGCAATGATCTCGGTGCGTCTGTCGTCGCCCCACTTGTTGCGGATCTCGGTGAGCTCGTCCTTGATGACGCCCATCAGCAGCTTTTCGTCTGCCAGCAGGCTCTTGTAGTAGGCGATCTTCTTTAAGAGTTCCTGATATTCGGCCTCGATCTTGTCGCGTTCCAGACCCTGCAGTCTCTTGAGCTGCATGTCGAGGATGGCCTGCGCCTGGATGGCGGACAGACCGAATTTCTTCATCAGCTGTTCCTTCGCGTCGTCGTAGGACTCGCGGATGGTCTTGATGATCTCGTCGATGTGATCGAGCGCGATGCGGTAACCCTCCAAGATGTGGGCTCTCGCTTCGGCCTTCGCCAGGTCGAACTTCGTTCTGCGGGTCAGCACCTCTTTCTGGTGCTTGATGTATTCCGTCAGGATGTCGTGGATGTTCAGCAGCTGCGGGCGGCCGTTCACGAGGGCGATCATGATGATGGAGACGTTGCTCTCCAGCTCCGTGTGCTTGTACAGACGGTTGAGCATCACCTTCGGGTTGACGTCCTTCTTCAGCTCGATCACCACGCGCACTTCGCCCTTGGAGGACTCGTCGCGGATGTCGCGGATGCCCTCGAGCTTCTTGTCGCGCACGAGTTCGGCGATGTGGGCGATCATGGCGGCCTTGTTGACGCCGTAGGGGATCTCCGTGAAGATGATGGAGACCGTGCCGCGGGAACCTTCCTCGATCGTGCCCTTCGCTCTGAGCTTCACCTTGCCCTGGCCGGTGCGATACGCTTCCTTGATGGCCGTCTTGCCGACGATGGTCGCGCCGGTCGGGAAGTCCGGGCCCTTGATGATCTTGATCAGGGTCTCAACGTCCGCGTTCGGGTCGTCGATGAGCTTGATGGTGCCGTCGATGACCTCGCGCAGGTTGTGGGGCGGGATGGCCGTGGCCATACCGACTGCGATGCCGTTGGCGCCGTTGACCAGCAGATTCGGGAATCTTGCCGGCAGGACGACGGGTTCTTTTTCCTCGCCGTCGTAGTTGTCGACGAAATCGACGGTATCCTTATCGATGTCGCGCAGCATCTCCAGCGCGAACGGGGCCATGCGGGCTTCGGTGTAACGCGAAGCGGCCGCGCCGTCGCCGTCCATGGAACCGAAGTTGCCGTGGCCGTCCACGAGGCGGTAGCGCATGTTCCAGGGCTGGGCCAGGCGCACCATGGCGTCGTAGATGGAGGCATCGCCGTGGGGGTGATATTTACCCATGACTTCGCCGACGATACGGGCCGATTTCTTATGCGGTTTGTCCGGCGTGATGCCCAGGGCATCCAGGCCGTACAGGATGCGGCGGTGGACCGGCTTGAGTCCGTCGCGCACGTCCGGCAGAGCTCTCGCAACGATTACGCTCATGGAGTAATCGATGTAGGAGGTCTTCATTTCGTCGTATATTTCGTGCTGTATGATCTTTCTGTCTTCTGTCAGATCCGGCATGTTTCAAAACCTCCTTTCCTAGATATCCAGTGTCGCGTATTCCGCGTTCTCTTCGATGAACTTTCTTCTGGGAGGCACCTTGTCGCCCATGAGCGTCGTGAAGATCTGGTCGGCGGCCGCGAAATCGTCGATCGTGATCTGCACGAGCGTGCGGGTGTTGTAATCCATGGTGGTCTCCCACAGCTGCTGGGCATCCATTTCGCCGAGGCCCTTGTATCTCTGGATCTCGGGCTTGGTCTTGCCCTGCGCCGCGAGCTCCGCGAGCAGCTTATCCTGCTCCTTGTCGGAGTAGGTGTACCAGATCTCCTTGCCCGCTTTGACCCGGAACAGGGGCGGCTGCGCCGCGTAGACGTAGCCCTCCTCGATGAGCTTGGGCATGTAACGGAAGAACAGCGTCAACAGCAGCGTTCTGATATGCGCGCCGTCCACGTCGGCATCGGTCATGATGATGATCTTGTGGTAGCGCAGCTTTTCGATGTTGAATTCAGATCCGATGCCGCAGCCGAACGCCGTGATCATGTCGCGGATCGTGTCGGAATTGAGCATGCGGTCGAGTCTCGCCTTTTCGACGTTCAGGATCTTGCCGCGCAGCGGCAGAATGGCCTGGCGCTTGCGGTCTCTGCCTTCCTTGGCGGAACCGCCTGCGGAGTCGCCCTCTACGATGAAGAGCTCGGACAGCGTCGGGTCTTTCTCGGAGCAGTCCGCGAGCTTGCCGGGCAGCGACGTGTTGTCGAGCGCGGTCTTGCGGCGGGTGAGATCTCTGGCCTTTCTGGCCGCTTCTCTGGCGCGGAACGCCTTTAAGCACTTCTCGATGATGGGCTTGGCCTGCGCCGGGTTCTCCTCGAGGAACGCGAACACGTTCTCGGACGTGACCGCTTCGACGAAACCTCTCATGTCGGTGTTGCCGAGCTTCGTCTTCGTCTGGCCTTCGAACTGGGGCTCTGTCAGTTTGACGGAGATGATGGCGGTAAGGCCTTCGCGGATATCTTCGCCCGTCAGGGGCTCGTCGTTGTCCTTCATGAGCTTGGCCTTCTTCGCGTAGTCGTTCACGACGCGGGTGAGAGCCGACTTGAAGCCGACGAGGTGCGAGCCGCCTTCTACGGTGTTGATGTTATTGGCATAGGAAAGGATGGTCTCGGTATACGAATCCGTATACTGCATGGCCACTTCGACTTCCTGGTCCTTCTTCTTGAATTCGTAGTAGATGACGTCGGGATGGATGGGTTCCTTGTTGGCGTTCTGGAACTTGACGTATTCCTTGATGCCGCCTTCGTAGTGGAAGACTTCCTTCTTTTTCTTGTCGCCGCGCTCGTCCGTGAGCGTGATCTTGATGCCCTTGTTCAGGAACGCGGTCTCGCGCAAATGGGACTGCAGCGTGCTGTAGCTGAATTCGATCTCCTCGAAGATCTCGGGATCCGGATGGAAGATGACCCGGCAGCCGGTCTGCCGTCCGCAGTCGCCGACAACTTCGACTTCGCTGGTCTTCTTTCCTCTAGAATAGGTCTGGCGGTAGATCTTGCCGCCGCGCATGCTCTCGACCTGCATAAAGTCGGATAACGCGTTTACGACGGACGCGCCGACGCCGTGCAGACCGCCGGATACCTTGTATCCTCCGCCGCCGAACTTGCCGCCCGCATGCAGCACGGTCATGATGACTTCCATGGCCGGACGGTGCATCTTGGGGTGCTCGTCCACCGGCATGCCTCTGCCGTTATCGAGCACTTCCACGGAGTTATCTTCGTGGACCGTGACCTGTATATTATTGCAATAACCCGCCAGCGCTTCGTCCACCGAGTTGTCCACGATCTCGTAGACGCAGTGGTGGAGCCCCCTGGGCCCGGTCGTGCCGATGTACATGCCCGGACGTTTTCTGACCGGGTCCAGGCCTTCGAGGACCTGGATCTGCGACGCGTCGTACTGACCGTTTGCCGCGGCGGTTTTGATGTCTTCTGCAGACATAAAAAATTTCCCCCTTAAAACATTTTTTCTTGAGTAGTTCTAACTTTTTTATATTACCACGATTTTTTGCATATTTCAACGAGAAGGCCAAAAATCGCCCGAATTTGCGATTTTGCTAACAATTGACAGGAACATATGTTTTCGTCGGAGAAAACGCTGCCGAAAAAACCGAAAAATTTTTTGAAAATTTTTTTGCAACTAAATGTTGTGGTTTTGGAAAAGTGGAAAAAAGTTTTCCACAACATGTGCAAAAAGTGGGGATAACCTGCCTTTCAAGGCTTCTCTTCTCCTCTCTTCCTGTGGAAAACCTCTTTGTGATATAATTTCTGCACCCATAGATATTGGGTAAAAAATAAGAAAACCGGAAACAGATCAGAATGACAAAAACAGAACTCAAAGAAAAGTGGAACGCCGTGCTCGAGCTGCTTTACGCCGGCATGGAGCGCATTAAAGTCGACAATTTTTTCCGTCCTCTGACGCCCGTTAAGCTGAGCGAGAAGCAGGAGACGATCTATCTCAAGACGCCGGGATCGAACCGCAGCGTCTATCAGACCATCATAAACAACAATCTGGCGCCGCTGTCCGACGCCTGTGAGAAAATATTCGGCAAAAAATATAAATTCGAGATCGTAGACAAGGAACCGGATCCGGAAGACGACGAAAAAGAAACGGAATTCAATCCTTACTATACGTTTGAGAATTTCGTGCAGGGACCGAACAACCAGCTCGCGTCCGCCGCTTGTCTTGCCATCGCGGATAAGGGTTATGTCAAGGAATATAACCCTCTTTTCCTGTACAGCGGACCGGGCCTGGGCAAGACCCATCTGATGCATGCCGTCGGCCAGTATATCACGAAGAAATTTCCGAAAAAGAGAGTAAAATACGTGTCCGCCGAAGCGTTTACGAACGAGCTCGTGAACGCGATCCAGGAAAAGACCACGGACAAGTTCCGCAATCAGTACCGCAAGGTCGACGTCCTGCTGTTCGACGACGTGCAGTTCATCTCCGGCAGAAACGCGACGCAGGAAGAGCTGTTCAATACGTTCAACGATCTGTACAACGCGAGAAAACAGATCATCTTCACAGCGGATAAACCGCCTCAGGAACTCGTCGGCATTCCCGAACGACTCACGAGCCGCTTCGGACAGAGACTTTCCGTGGATATCCAGCCGCCCGATTACGAAACGAGAGTGGCGATCCTGAAAAACCTCGCAACGCTGTCCGATATCGAACTGACGCCGGAAGTGAACGAAATGCTGGAAGTGATCGCTCAGAACGTCACGACGAACATCCGCGATCTGGAAGGCGCGTTTACGAGGGTCACCGCGACGTCCCACCTGCTCGGACTTCCGCTCGATAAAGAACTGCCGAAGACCGTTCTGACGGATATTTTCAGTAACGCGAAAACAAAGGAGATCACGCCGGACGCTATCAAGAAAGCCGTCGCAAAGTATTTCAGTCTGAAAGTGTCCGATCTCGAAAGCGAAAAACGGTCGAAAAATATTGCATTTCCAAGGCAGGTAGCCATTTATCTCATCCGGGAACACACGAATTATTCGCTGCCTCAGATGGGCAGATTATTCGGCGGAAGAGACCATACGACGATACGGCACAGCTACGAAAAGATGGCCGAAGAGATCAAAACGGACCGCGAACTGCAGGAAACAGTCGACACGATCTACGCCCAGGTCGCTGAATGATCTCCACAGAAAACGCCTGGGTTTTCCCTGCGGTTTTCCACAGGTTTTCCCACGGTAAAGCACGGAGATTCAAAACGGTTGAAAAGGTTTTCCCTTTTTTCCCACCTTCTACTGCTAACACTGCTAAATACTATAAAAAGATTAAGGAGTTGCTCGCATGAAATTCACATGTTCACAGGGAGCTCTGGCAAGAGCGCTGAATACGGTATCCAAGGCTGTTTCCATCCGTACGACCATTCCTATTTTGAAAGGCATCCTTTTAAATGTTAAAGGAAACGAACTGACGATGACAGCGTCCGATCTGGATCTTTCCATCGAAACGAAACTGGAAGTAAATGCAGCAGAAGAAGGAAGCGCCGTTGTTTCTTCCAAACTCTTCTCCGAGATCATCAGAAAACTGCCGAATGCGATCGTTCAGATCGAAGAAAAAGACGGAAAAATGGAGATCAGCTGCCTGGGTTCCAACTTTTCCATCGTTTCTCTTCCGGCCGACGAGTTTCCCGCGATCGGTATGGTGAACCAGCTGAATAAGATCAGCGTCAATAAAGACGTTTTAAAAGATCTGATCAAAAAGACCGGTTTTGCAGCTTCCATCGACGAAAAAAAAGGCATTTTAGTAGGATGTCTTCTGAAATTCTATGACAGAAAACTCGAAATGGCAGCGCTTGACGGTTTCCGTTTAGCGGTCGCTTCTTCCGACGTCGATACGAACGAAGAAAGAAGCGTCGTCATTCCTGCAAGGATCTTGATGGAGATCCAGAAAATCCTGATGGAAAGCGCGGAAGAGGAAGAGATCTCCCTCATTTTAGACAGCAAGAAAGCAGAGATCATCACGAAAGATACCCGTATCGTCGCAAGACTTCTCGAAGGTGATTTCATTAAATATAACGACATCATTCCCAAGACGCATAAGACCCGCTGCATCATCAACAGGGAAGAGATGCTTTCCGGTATCGAAAGAGCTTCTCTTTTAGCAAAAGAAGGAAAGAACAATCTGATCAAGCTGGACGTTTCTCCTGATAAGATAGAGATCACTTCCAGAAGCGAAGAAGGAAACTCCAAAGAAGTCATCAGCACGGAATGCGAAGGCGAATCTCTTATTATCGGATTCAATTCCAAATATGTATCCGACGTATTAAAGGCAGTCGGCGATGAAGAAGTCGTTTTAGAGATGTCTTCTCCTGTCAGCCCGTGCCTGATCAAACCGGTCGAAGGAAATGATTATACCTATCTCGTACTGCCGGTCCGTATTTCCGCGAATTAATGGTTTTTAAGCAGTTAGAGCTCGAAAACTTCAGAAATTACGGGAATCAATCGATAGAGTTTCACGAAAAACTCAACCTTTTACTGGGAAAAAACGCGCAAGGAAAGACGAATCTTCTCGAAAGTCTCTTTATCATGGGACTCGGAAAGTCTTTCCGCACCAATAAAGATTCCGACATGATAGCCTTTGGCAAAGATTTTGCCAGGGCTTCTTGTCTTGTAGAAGGAGAAAAAGGTGAAACAGAGATCGATATCATCTATCAGCCGGACGGAAAGATAATAAAAGTAGACGGTATGAAATTATCCAGAAGTATCGATCTTCTGGAACACGTCTATATCGTCGTTTTTTCTCCTGACGATCTGAAGATCATTAAAGAAGGACCGGAACACAGAAGAAGGTTTTTAGACAGAGAACTGTGCCAGATCAAACCGGTCTATTACAGCGATCTCGGAAATTATAAAAAAGTACTGAAACAGCGAAACTTTCTTTTAAGGGAAAAGAATCCCGACAGAAATCTGTTCAGCGTATTCGACGCATCCTTAGCAGATTACGGTACAAGGATCACAAAAGAAAGAAAAGAATTCACGAAGAGACTGCAGGAATTGAGCAGTAAGATCCATTCCGATATATCCCAGGGTCAGGAAGAACTGAAATTAGAATACGAAACAGACGTTTTCGATAAAAACCAGTTCAGAGAACTGCTGGAAAAGAATTTCGAAAGCGACGTTTACAAGGGTCATACCGGTTTCGGTCCTCATAAAGACGATCTAAAGATAGAGGTAAACGGAACGGATATCCGCACGTTCGGTTCGCAGGGTCAGCAGAGAACGGCTGCCCTTTCGATGAAGCTGGCGGAGATCGGACTGATCCGGCAGGAAACAGGATGCAACGCGGTTTTGTTATTGGATGACGTTTTATCCGAACTCGACAGCAGCCGGCAGAGATTTCTGATCGACGCGATGAAAGACATCCAGGTCTTCATCACAGCGACGGAAATAGACCCTGAAGTAAGGGCTCTGCTGCCCGAAGGCTACGCGTTTCACGTCGAACAGGGCAGCATAAAGATGTTGACATAATATGTATCTTTACATATAATATTTAGGCGTATTTGTAAAATTACCGGGAAAGGAGGGTATTTCAAATGGCAAAAGGAAAGATGACCTATCAGCCCAAGAAGGGCCAGAGAGCCAAGGAACACGGTTTCCGCAAGAGAATGGCGACCAAGAACGGCAGAAACGTTCTGAAGAGAAGAAGATTAAGAGGAAGAAAGAAGCTGACCGCTTAAGAAGAGATGAAGAGACCCGAAGTACTCAGAAAACAAGAGGATTTTACGAGACTCTATAAAAACGGTAAATCTTCGGGAAGCAAATATCTCGTCCTTCTTACCAGAAAAAACGGACTTTCTACCAACCGGAAGGCCTTTTTGGCAAGCAAAAAGGTCGGAAACAGCGTCTGCCGCAACAGGGCAAGACGTTTAATGAGAGAAGCTTTCCGCAAGACGGAGGCAGAATTACCTACAGGGTACGATTTCCTGCTCATCGCCAGGCACGCTATATTGGATTGCAAATGCCAGCAGGTAGAGGAATCTCTGCGAGCTGCGCTGAAAAGAATTGGACTGGTTTAATATGAAGCACGTACTGATTTTTCTGATCAGGTTCTACAGGGCATGCATATCCCCTCTCATGGGACCTTCAAAATGCAGATATATTCCCACGTGCTCAGAATATTGCATGGAAGCGATCCAGAAATACGGTGCCTTAAAAGGTGGTATTCTTGGAATTAAGAGAATACTCAGGTGTCATCCGGGCCGTCCCGGAGGCTACGATCCCGTACCATAAGGAAATTTTGCAGCAAGCTTTTTTGGAGGAACAATGAATTTTATCATCGGATTGTTCGCAAAGCCGATAGGTTCCTTGCTGGCATGGATCTATGGAATCGTCAATAACTACGGCCTTTCCATCATCATTCTTACGGTTCTTGTAAGATTGATCATCCTGCCTCTCTACGCAAAACAAATCAAGTACCAGGCGAAAATGACGGATCTCCAGCCTAAGCTGAAGGAAATCCAGGAAAGATACGCGGCAGACAGAGAGACGTTAAGCCAGAAGACGATGGAACTCTATCGTGAAGAAGGGGTAAGCCCTTCCAGCGGATGCCTTCCTCTTCTTATCCAGATGCCTATCATCATGGGCCTGTTCGCATTGCTCAGAAGCCCTCTGACGTACATGACGGCACCTCAGATGATCGCGGCAGTACACGAATCCTTCCTCTGGATCAAGGACCTGTGCCAGCCTGACAGCTGGATCCTGCCCCTGATCGCAGGGATCTCGACTTATTTGACCTACACGGTAGGTATGATGGGACAGGGAGCGAGCGGCGGTGACCCGACCGGCGCCATGTCGAAGATGATGCAGTACTTCTTCCCCGTCTTCATTTTCCTGCTGGGAAGATCGTTCCCCGCAGGCCTTGCGCTTTACTGGGCGATCGGTAACACGTTCATGATCTTCCAGGGATTCTACATGAAGAAGGTCAAGGAAAGAGAAGCCATCAGAGACGAGATCATTAAAGAGGAAAAAGAAAACAGAAGACAGGCAAGAGAAGCCGCTAAGAAAGAGGCTAAGAACAAAAAGTAAACAGACACTTTGGAGGCAAAGTTAAAAGCATGAGATATTCGGAAAAATGGGGCGACTCCATCGACAGTGCCGTCGATCTCGCCCTGGCCGACCTGAATCTCACGAGAGAACAGGTTACGGTGACCGTACTGGAGCAGCCTTCCAAGGGATTCTTCGGAATCGGCTCCAGACTGGCGAAGGTAAGGGTCGAAGAGATCGAACCGCCCAAGCCGGAAACGCCTGCTATGCCGGAGAAACCGGTTATGAAACAGCCGGATAAGCAGGTCAAGAAGGAAGACGGCTTAGAGATCGTCATCGAGAAATGCGGCGTTGACGAAGAGCCCAGAAAGTCTTCCAAACCCAAGAGAAAGAGAAACCGCAGATCCGAAAGAAAGAACAGAGAAACAGCAGTCGAAGACGAATATCTGTTCGAAGAAGTCAAGGTCCTGGGCGAGCGCCCCGAAGACCTGGTCGAACAGGAAGAACACGTCGCAAAGACGTTCCTGCAGGACGTCGCAAGAGAAATGGGCCTGAAGGTCAACGTCAAGGTCTCCAGCAACAAGGACAGCGTCTACGTAGACGTCGACGGAGAGGACTCCGGCACGATCATCGGCAAGCGCGGCTCCACGCTGGATGCCCTGCAGTATCTCACCAGCCTTGTGGTCAACAAGGATCAGAACAACTACATCCGTGTCGTGATCGATGCGGAGAACTACCGGCAGAAGCGCGAAAAGACGCTGGAAAAGCTGGCGTTCCGCCTGGCGGACAAGGCCGCAAGATCCGGCCGCAGCGTCAAACTCGAACCGATGAACCCCTACGAAAGAAAGGTCATCCACACAGCGCTGCAGCAGCGCAAGGGCGTGACCACCCGCAGCGAGGGTGAAGAACCCTACAGACGCGTGATCATCGAACCGGTCAAATAAGCACGAGAAAACCCGATCCTGATGGGACCGGGTTTTTTGTTGCCAATCACATTGACGAGTGTCTATCTGTGTGCTATTAAATATATAGATGATTATCAATGTGAGGGAACGGTATGAACAAGATAGACGTGGCGCTGATCTGTAAGGCGCTTTCCGATTCGAACAGGCTCGAGATCGTGCAGATGCTTTCCGATGGAGAAAAATGCGGCTGTAAACTTCTCGAGAGGTTCGAGATCACGCAGCCGACGCTTTCATATCATATGAAGACGCTGGTGGAATCCGGCCTGGTAAACGACAGGAAAGAAGGAAAATGGCACTATTATTCCCTGAATACGGAACATTTTGTCCAGTTTAAGAAGTTTATCGAAGCGCTGGGATGTGAGAATAGTGCCGGGGAAACGGACGGGTGCTGCCGGTGTTAGGTTCATTTCTCATGGATCAGGTCCTGGGGATGAAATGGCTGAAAGAGTTAGCAGGCAATCTTCTTTCCGCGCTAGGCATCGATGTGGAATCCCCGCTCGGAGGAGGCCTGCAGTTCTTTCTGTATGACGTGGTCAAGATCGCGATCCTGCTCTGCGCTTTGATCTTTCTTATTTCCTACGTGCAAAGCTATTTCCCGCCGGAAAAGAGCAAAAAGATCCTGGGACGGTTCCACGGAATAGGTGCAAACTGCATCGCGGCTCTGCTGGGGACGGTCACACCGTTCTGTTCCTGTTCTTCCATACCGCTGTTTATCGGATTCACCAGCGCAGGGCTCCCGCTCGGCGTTACGTTTTCGTTCCTCATTTCGTCTCCGATGGTGGACATGGGAAGCCTCATCCTTCTGATGAGCATCTTCGGCGTCAAAGTAGCCGTGCTTTACGTTCTTCTGGGGCTTGTTGTCGCGGTCATCGGCGGCACGCTGATAGAAAAACTGCACATGGAAGATCAGGTGGAGGAGTTTATCCGCAGGGCGAACGCGGTGGACATCGATTCGCCCTCGCTGACCCCAAAAGAGCGGCTGATCTACGCAAAAGACCAGATGCTCGAAACGTTCCGGAAAGTCTTCCCCTATATCCTTCTCGGCGTCGGCATCGGCGCGGTCGTCCATAACTGGATCCCGGCGAGCCTGATCGAGGGGATCCTCGGAAAGAAAAATCCCCTCGGCGTCGTACTCGCTGCCGTGCTCGGTATTCCGATGTACGCCGATATCTTCGCGACGATACCGATCGCGGAGGCGCTGCTGTATAAAGGCGCGCAGCTGGGCACGGTCCTGGCGTTCATGATGGGGGTCACGACGTTGTCCCTGCCATCGCTGATCATGCTGAAAAAAGCGATCAAGATGAAGTTGTTAGGCGTTTTTCTTGCGATCTGTACGGCAGGCATTATCGTTGTCGGTTATTTATTCAATGCATTTCAGGGAATGGTCCTGTAGGAGGAAAATGAAATGGCGTTATTCGGATTCGGAAAGAACAAGGAAGAGGAAACAAAAAGCGCATGCTGCTGCGGTGCGGACTGCACACCGGATGCAATGCAGGCGGCGGAAGAAGAAAAAAGCCGGCTGGGCATCAAGATCCTCGGCGGCGGATGTGCGAAATGCAGCCAGCTCGAGGAAGCGACGGTCGCGGCTCTGGCGGAGCTCGGCATGGATACGGCCGTAGAGCATGTGAGAGATTTTGAGAAGATCGCCGCGTATGGTGTCATGACCACGCCGGCGCTCGTCGTCGACGGCAAGGTCGTGTCCTATGGGAAAGTTTTGAAAAAGGACGAAGTTGTCAAGATCCTGAAAGAGAACCGGGGGTAAGTAAAAATGGCGGTTTTTAAAGCAGAAGTCTGCAAAGACTATGAGATCATCAAAGAGATCTTCAAGGAATATTCCCAGATCAAAGGCGCCGAGCGCTGTTTCGTATCCTTCGATAAAGAACTGGCGGACCTCGACGCGTATTACAAGGGAGGCGCGATCCTTCTCGGCAGCGAAGACGGTGTCCCGGCGGGAAGCATCGCGATCAGAAAGCTGGATGAGAAGACCTGCGAGGCGAAACGTCTGTATATCAAGCCGCAGTTCCGCGGAAAAGGCTATGCCAGGATCCTGCTGAGCGCCATGCTGGATAAGGGCAGAGAACTCGGATTTGAAGAGGTCACCTTTACGACGAAACCGGACGTCATGCAGATCGGTTATGAACTTTATAAACGTATGGGGTTCGAAGAGATCGGCGAGGACGACGGGATCGTAACGATGCGGATGAATCTGCTCAGGTGAGATCGTACTCCGCGACTTTCGAATATTCGACATCGTCTGCGGCGTCATCGAGAAACAGCCGGCGGGAGAAAGCAATGTTCTGCTCCGCCAGACACAGTTCGAGGAACAGCAGATAGATCCCGATATCGATCCTGTTGTAATAAGCGACCGCGGCAGCCGGCATGATCCCCCTCTTGCCGGCTTTTTTGTACCGGTAGACCGTCAGCGTATTGTTTTCATTGCGGGTGAACCAGGGCTGGGAATTGCAGGCGCTCGGCGCAAACCTTGCGATCTCAGCGATCCCGAGCGTGTCGCCCTCCCAGGTCTCTTCCAAAGGCTTGCGCTTGGACTTGAACATGTCCTTGCGGTATTTCGTCTCGTCGCTGATCTTGCGGATCGCGATCATGATGACGAAGTCCAGCCCGTCGTAGTCCGGCACATCGGGTCGGCCGATCCCGAACCACAGCGTGCCGATGTTCCGGCTGACCAGGAAGAGATCGAGCTGCTCGCCGAGATAGCCGGCGTTCATCAGGTAATTGTCTTTCTTTTCGCTGTAGATCAGAATGCAGTATTCCGCGTCGCGCTTAAAGGCGACCTGCTTTGCCGGCACGATGCGGATGGCGGTGCGGATGTCCGGATCGAGAGGTTCGAAGCCGGCATAGGCTTCCTCGATCTCTTTCAATTCCTCCGGGGCGATCTTTTCAGAACCGACATTGCGGAACAGATGAAAAGACTTGCGCTTAAAGATCATCGGATAGAGATCCCGTTCCATGTTGTCCTCCTTCTGTTTCACTCTTTCCGTCCCTGAATGATCATCGACAGCGGATACCCGCTGTGGTCGACCGTTTCCCAACCGCCGGTGATGTCGTAATCGAATTCCTGCAGATTCGTCACGACGATGCCGTTTCTGCACATGCCGGAGATGATCGCGGACATCGGATGAGTGTAATCGGTGAAGGTCTTCGACTCGTACCGTTTCTGGGTCATGTAGAACATGCCCTCGTTGCCGGTCCACTCGTGCTCGAAATAGGAGTACAGGCATTCCTTGCGGTGTTCGGGGTCGCATACTTCGCCGTCCGTTGCGAGCATGTTCGTGCAGGGGTGCTGCTCGTTGATCACGATGACCCCTCCGGGCTTCATGCACTTTGCAACGACTGCAAAGAAACGGTCCAGATCCTTGAACCAGCACAGCGCGCCTATCGTGATGATCACGAGGTCGAACTGTTCTTCGTAGAGGTCATCGATGTCGTATACGTTGATCGCCTCGAATTCGCAGGGCAGATTCAATTCCTTCGCCTTTTCGTTGGCAAACGCGACCTGGTTCTCCGCGATGTCGAAGCCGATCCCCTTCTTCGCTTTTCCGCTTTTCACGATGGAAAGCAGTTCGCGGCCGTTGTTGCAGCAGAACTGGCCGACCGTCTTGCCCTCGATGTCGAGCGTTTTCAGTACGGCGATCGTCTCTTCGTTGAAGAACGGATAGTCTTCCGTTTGGATCCGCTGCGCGATGTCCGCGCCCCAGGACGGATCCCGGTTTTCGAAAGCCTCTTCCCAGGCAGCTTTATTTCCTTCGATGTAGTTTTTCATAGCAGTTCTTCAGTTTATTTGATCGCAAACGTATATACGCAGTCTGCCGCGAACACTGCGAGGAAGACGACCGCGAGCGTCCTGGTCTTCTTCGGTCCGAGTTTCTCACAGATCTTCTCGAAGATGGGCTGCAGCACGTACAGGAACAGGACGCCGCCCAGGCCGAAGCGGATGGACGGCGACAGGGCGATCCGGGCCTGGAAATTGATGGCGTAATCCGCGTAGGTCTGCCACGGCCAGCTGCCGGTGACCGCCTCCAGGATATAGGACGTGCCCAGTTCGATGGCCGTTGCGATCAGCATGCACAGCAGGAATACGACCGGGATGAAGGCGAGCTTCTTGCCGCCTTTTTTATTGCGGATGACCGGGTAGACCAGAAGGAGGAATGCCAATGCCCCAAATCCGTAGACGGGGGTATACGGGCCGAACAGCACGCCGCGGTTCGTGAAGCCCCAGCGGTAGACCACGACCTCCAGAAATACCTCGTAGCACCATCCGATGACGGAGTAGAAGGTGAAGAAGATGACCAGGTCCCAGAATGTGAATTTATTTTTTTTCTTGTTTTCCATCGTTATTTACCTAAACAGAATCTTGCAAATACTTCGTCGATGATCTCGCCGGAGGCGGTGTCGCCGGTGATCTCGCCGAGGTAGCTGAACGCGGCGTTCACGTTGACCTCGATGAAGTCGATGGCCTCGGTTCTGCGGGTCATCGCTTCGGCTTCACGCAGCTCGGAGGCGGCGTTCTTCAGCAGCTGGATGTGGCGGCTGTTCGAGACGAGGATGTCCTCTTCTCTTCTCACCTTGCCGCCGGTGATCAAAGCTTCCATCGCGTCTTTTAAGGGCTCTGCGCCTTCATCGTCTAAGAGCGATGTACTGACGATCTGCGCGGTCTTCAGGCGGTCGCGGATATCGGCTTCCGTGACGCAGGGCGGCAGGTCGGTCTTGTTCAGAACGGCGATGCACGGACGCCCTTCCGCGGCCTCCATCAGCGAGAGATCCTCCTCCGAAAGCGGCCGGCTGCTGTCTAAAAGCAGCAGCACAAGGTCGGCTTTGTTGAACGCGTCCCGGCTGCGGTCGATGCCCAGCGCCTCGACCACGTCGGCCGTTTCGCGGATGCCCGCGGTGTCGGTCAGGCGGAGCGGGATGCCCCGCAGGGAGATCTGCTCCTCGATCGTGTCGCGGGTCGTGCCGGGGATGTCGGTGACGATGCTGCGGTGCTCGCCCAGGAACAGATTCATGAGCGAGGACTTGCCCACATTCGGCTTGCCGACGATGGCGACGGAGAGCCCCTCGCGGATGATCTTGCCTTCGTCCGCGCCGGCCAGCAGTTTTTCGATGCCGGCTTCGGCCCCCTGCAGTCCTTCGAGGATCTTGCCGTAGGTCGCCTCTTCGATGTCTTCGTCCGGATAGTCCATGTTGACCGTCAGGAGCACGAGGAGGTCCAGCAGATCCTTGCGTACCGCCCTCACCTTTTCGGACAGTTTGCCCTGCATCTGGGAGACCGCGGTCTCGAGGCTCTTGCCGGTCCTGGCGCGGATCACGTCGATGACGGCTTCCGCCTGCGCCAGGTCGATTCGCCCGTTCAGGAAGGCCAGCTTCGTAAACTCGCCGCGCTCCGCCGGCTGGGCTCCGTTCTCAAGGCAAAGCGACAGGATGCGGCGCAGGGACACCATGCTGCCGTGGCACTGGATCTCGACGAGGTCTTCGCCGGTGTAGGTGTGCGGCGCCTTCATGAAGACGCACAGGACTTCGTCCACCGTTTCGCCGGTAGCCGGGTCGTCGATATGGCCGTAATGCATATGTCTATCTTCGAAACAGAAGCCCTCACAAGGGGTCTGTTTTTGATTTTGAGAGGTTTTTGTATGGCCATAGGGCACGAATATCCTCGAGGCGATCGTCTTCGCCAGCGGGCCGCTCATGCGGACGATGCCGATGCCGCTCTCACCGTAGGCGGTGGAGATGGCGGCGATGGTGCGGTCAGTGTTTGACAGGGTCATTCGGCGGCACCTTCTTTCAGCCGCTGCACCATGGAGATCGTGCGCAGCCAGTTGTCCTTCATGGCGTCGCAGGCTGCGGGCAGATCTCTGTTGCGGATGGCCTGCAGGATCTTTTCGTGCACCTGCCAGGAATTCTTATAGTTATCTCCCTCTTCGAAATACAGATTCTCAATGCGCAGGGTCTGGATGTGCAGCACGTCCGTAAAATTCCGCAGGAAATCGTTGCCTGCGTTGCGGACGACGACGTCGTGGAATTCCTTGTCCAGGTTCTGGGCTTTGTGCAGATCCGCGCTGTTGCGGCGGTTCTTCAGGGCTTCGTTGACCCGCTCCATCTCCGCGATGTCCTCTTCCGTGAGCACGTCCCAGGCGAACTGCAGCGCCAATGCGTGGAGCTCTGCGAGGATCACGTAGGATTTTTCGAGCTCGTCGTAGTCGAACGTCGCGACGCGGCTCTCCTTGCCGGGCTGGATCTCGATCAGCTTCTGGTCGGCCAGCAGCTGCATGGCTTCGCGCACGGGCGTGCGGCTGACGTTGAAGTATTTCGCGATCTCCTGGTCGTAAACCTGTTCGCCGGGCTGCAGCGTGCCGTCGGTGATCCATTCGCGCAGGGTCTTGTAGACGAGCGCTTTGGCCGTCAGGCGTTCTTCAGTCTGTTGTTTGACAGGGATAGGCATAGTCGTTTTCCTTTCTATATACTGTGCCTTGATTATATCATGGTGAGGCGTGTTTGAAAAGTGCAATATATTGCATTAAAGAAATTTTACAGGAATTTATGTAAAATGCTTGACAACTCTTGAAACTGCCTGCTATATTGTAATTGCGATATGCAATATATCGCACGAAAGAACGACAACTGAACTCAGCCAAGCATGATACGGAGGGCTACCCCATGAGCGAAATCAAATACTGCAAGATCCATTCCGCGGCGGTTCCCGCAAGCACCGATACCTTCTCGAAGGAAGAAGCGGCCAAGGCCAAGGCGTTCCACGAGAAGTTCGACGAGTACTGCGTCACCCCGCTGGCCAAACTCCCTGCCCTGGCAGAAAGCCTCGGCATCAAGGGCTTCTACGTCAAGGATGAAAGCTACCGCTTCGGACTGAACGCGTTCAAGGCGCTGGGCGGCACCTACTGCGTCGGCAAGTGCGTCGAAGAGCACAAGGCAGCCGGCGACGATTCCCAGCTCACCTTCGTGACTGCCACCGACGGCAACCACGGCAGAGGCATCGCCTGGGCCGCGACCAAGCAGGGTCACAAGAGCGTGGTCTACATGCCGCACGGCAGCGCGCAGGAAAGACTCGACAACATCAAGAAGGCCGGCGCGGACGCCTCCATCACCGACCTGAACTATGACGACGCAGTGCGTTTCGCGAATTCGCAGGCCGAGAAATACGGCTGGATCATGGTGCAGGATACGGCCTGGGAAGGCTATACGAAGTATCCGACCTGGATCATGCAGGGATATACGACCATGGCGCTCGAAGCGGTCGAGCAGCTGGGCGGAGTCAAGCCGACCCACGTGTTCCTGCAGGCGGGCGTAGGCGCGATGAGCGGCGCCGTTACCGGTTTCCTGGCCAATTACTACGGCGCGGACAAGCCCAAGATCATCATCGTCGAACCCGACGCGGCGGACTGCATCTATCAGACCTCCAAGGCCAACGACGGCAAGCTGCATCCCGTGGGCGGCGCCCTTTCGACCATCATGGCGGGCCTCGCGTGCGGCGAACCCTGCACGATCGGCTGGGAGATGATCCGTGACTACGCGGACTATTCCGTCTCGATGCCCGACTGGGTCGCAGCCAGAGGCATGCGCGTGCTCGGCAATCCCCTGCCCGGCGACGACAAGGTGATCTCCGGCGAATCCGGCGCGGCAGGCGCAGGCTTCGCGGTGACCCTGCTCAAAAAAGCAGACCTCGCAGCGTTCAAGGAAGAGCTCGGCATCGACGAAAACTCCGTCATCCTGTGCTTCTCCACCGAGGGCGACACGGACAAGAAGAACTATCGCGACATCGTCTGGGACGGCAAGTATCCCAGCTTTGAGTAAAGGAATACGACTATGTCTGAGCAGATCATGACGCTCCGTACTACTGCCCCTTCTGCGGGCGAAGTCACAGAAAGCGAAGCAGCGGTCTTCCGTTTTCTGGACGAACTCGGCATCGAATACGGCTGGCTGTTCCACGAGGCAAAAGGCAGCTCGCATTACGGCAACGAGATCTACGACGTGCTGGAGGTGCCCCTCCCCAAGAACCTGTTCCTGGTCAACAAAAAAGGCAAGCATTACATGCTGATGCTGCACGCGGACAAGAATTTCGTGTCCAAGGAAGTCGCGCACAAAGTGGATTCCTCGCGCATGTCGTTCGGCTCCCCCGAAAAGCTGGCGGAACTGATGAATACCGTGCCCGGCAGCGTTTCCCCTCTGGAACTGCTGTTCGATCCGGACAACCAGGTCCAGCTGCTGATCGACAGCGATCTGCTGAAGGCACCGTACGTTACGATGCATGCGGTCAACAACACGCTCACGATGCGCATCCGGACCGAAGACTTCATGAACAAGGTCCTTCCGGCCCTGCATCACGAGCCGGTCGTCATCGATATTGAAAACCAGGCAGAAGACATCACTCAGCGGTGAGAACGAAAGGAAGAGTAAAACAATGATCGACAAGAAGGTTTTAGAGCAGGAGATCATCTCCTGGAGGCACGATATCCATCAGCATCCCGAGGCGGCTTTCGAAGAAGAAAGAACGGCAGAGTTCGTCGCGGAAAAGCTGAGAGAGTTCGGTTATGAAGTCGAAGAACATGTCGGAAAGACAGGAGTCGTCGGCGTTCTGAAGAACGGGGACGGTCCGATCATCGGTCTGCGCGCGGACATGGACGCGAACAAGATTATCGAGACCGGCGACGTGGCATGGAAATCTCAGACCGAACAGAGAATGCACGCCTGCGGGCACGACGGCCACACTGCCACTCTGCTGGGCGCCGCGAAACTGATCGCGGACGAGAAGGCCTTCAAGGGCACGGTCGTACTCGTATTCCAGCCGGCGGAAGAACCGGGCTGGGGCGCGGACGCCATGCTCAAGGACGGCCTGATGGAGCGCTATCCGATGCAGGAGATCTACGGCCAGCACAACTTCACGTACTATCCGGCCGGAACGATGAGCATCCCTGTCGGCCCCTGCATGGCGGCAGAGGACGATTTCATCATTCAGATCCACGGCAAAGGCGGCCATGCCAGCGGTCCTCATGTGACGAAAGATCCTATCGTGATCGGAGCGGAGATCGTCACAGCGCTGCAGACCATCGTATCCCGCAACGTCAACCCCCTGCGCCCCGCCGTTGTCAGCTGCACGGAATTCATCACGGACGGCGCGCCGAACGCCATCCCCTCCAACGTCACCATTAAAGGCGACTGCAGAAGTTATGACCCGGCGCTTTCGCAGCTGATCGAGGAGCGTATGCGCAAGATCGTGCAGAGCATCTGCGAGATGAACGAGGCGGCGTGGGAAGTCGAGTATTCCCGCGAGTTCATTGCGACGATCAACGACAGGACCTGCGCCGATTGGGCCGCAAAGGCTGCGGAAAAAGTCTTCGGCAAGGAGAACGTCGACCTGGGCTGCGACCCCATCATGGGCAGCGAAGATTTCGCCAAGTACCAGCAGCTCATTCCCGGCTGCTACTGCTTCACAGGCAATGTGGACGCGATTCACGACAAGCCGAATCACCACGCCTGCTACGATTACAACGACGCGATCCTGCTGCCGGCAGCCGAGTGGTTTGCGGAGCTCGTAAGGGTTAGAATGGCTTAACGCATCGTTATTAGGCGATAAGAAAAAAGAGGGCATTTCCGCCCTCTTTTTTTGTGCGTTTATCGGGTCACTCCCCTACTCCGCTTTCGCGATGTTCACGATGACCTCGACCATCTTTTTCATGGCCTGGATCGATACGAATTCGCGCTCGCCGTGGAAGTTTTCGCCGCCTGTCGAGAGGTTCGGACAAGGCAGTCCGTTCTCGGATAAGTGCGATCCGTCGGTGCCGCCGCGGATGGGTTTGACGATGGGTTCGACGCCCGCATCCCTGAACGCTTTCTTCGCGCGGTCGATGACGTACATGACCGGCTCGATGTATTTCTTCATGTTGAAGTAACTGTCCTTGATCTCGATGTAGACCGTGCCGACGCCGTGCTTCGCGTCGATATAGTCTGCGGCTGCGCGCATCAGGATCTTCTTCGCCGTGAACTTTTCCATGTCGTGGTCGCGGACGATGAAGACCATGCGGGTCTCGGTCTCGGAGCCCTCGATATGCATCAGGTGGATGAAGCCTTCGTACCCTTCCGTGTGCTCGGGCCGCTGGTCCGCAGGCAGCAGCGACACGTATTCCATGGCGATGTGCATCGAGTTCTTCATCTTGTTCTTTGCGGATCCTGGGTGTACGTTGACCCCGTGAACGGTGACGATGGCCGTGGCCGCGTTGAAGTTCTCGTACTCGAGCTCTCCGAGCGTGCCGCCGTCGACCGTGTAAGCGAACGAAGCCCCGAATCCCTTGATGTCAAAGCGGTCCGCGCCCCTGCCGATCTCTTCGTCCGGCGTAAAACCGACGCAGATCCTGCCGTGCTTGATCTCCGGATGCGCGATCAGGTATTCCATGGCTGTGAGGATCTCGGCGATGCCGGCTTTGTCGTCCGCGCCTAAAAGCGTCGTGCCGTCCGTGACGATCAGGTCCTGTCCGACGTAGTTCTTCAGGAAGTCGAAGGTCTTTTCGTCGATCGTGACCGTGTCGCTTAAGGCGATGTCGCCGCCCTCGTAATGGATGGTCCGGGGTTTGATATTCGCGCCGCTCGCGCCGTCGGACGTGTCCATGTGCGCGATGAATCCGATCGAAGGAAGCGCCTCGCACCCGGGGCTTGCGGGCAGCTCCCCGTAAACGTAGCCATCCCCGTCTATCCTTGCGTTTTCAAGGCCTATAGCCTTCATCTCCTCCGCGAGGAAGCGGCCCAGCTCCAGCTCTTTGGGGGAAGACGGACAGGTCTCGCTCTCCGCGTCGGACGTGGTCTCGAAAGATACGTATTTTAAGAATCGTTCCACGATGTCCATGTTGGTTCTCCTTGCAGCTTGTGATAAGATACAGTTAATCATACCACAGACGGCGCAAGTTTTAACACGGAGGTTTCGTATGGAATTCAGAACGTTGATAAAAGAACAGTTCTGCATCATCGGCAAGGAGATCTTCACCTGGGATGGCGACGGGATGATCCCCAAACTCTGGGAGATCGTGGACCGGGAATTCCCGGCGATCGAGTCCGTCATCCTGAAGGACGAAACGGGCAAACTCCTTGGAAAATGGGGCGCTATGAGCAGCAAGAAGAGAGATTTCTCCATGTGGGAAGAGAACGGATCCGTGGGACTGTACCTGGCAGGATACGAGGCGCCTCTGGACGCGGAGGCCCCGAAGGGCTGGACGAAGTGGATCGTCCCGGGATTCGAATTCAAACTCGGCAAGATCGAAGGCGAAGGCTATTTCTACCGCGCGTTCGAAGAACTGACCCGGATGGGCATGAAGCCGGTCGCGGCTACGGAAAACTGGATCGATCAGGAGACAGGCGACTTTTACTTCGCTTTTCCCGTCAGGAAGTTGTAGAACGTCGATGGTAAAATATGGAAATCAAAAAGAAGGGCGCCCTGCCCTTCTTTTCTCGTCCTGTTTTAGAACCCGTGCGGTTCGCCGATCACGACTGCTTCCATCTCCGTTCCTTCCATCGCGTGCATGTAGATGACCATGGCGTTGCAGATGCGGTCGGGACTTTTGCAGTCGAAGCATTTTTCGCCTTTTACCGCGCACGGAGTTTTGCATTCCAGAAACGCCGCGTTCTTTGGACTTGCAACGTTTCTGGCCCTTGCGACCGCTTCGTCGAGCGTCGGCATGATCTTGTTTTCCCCGAAGATGAAAAATACTTTC